>DASZKZ010000024.1:0-40825 GCA_035552595.1 Candidatus Dormiibacterota bacterium | reverse complement strand
GACTCGATGGCGGTCAGCACCAGCCGTCCCTCCTCCGGAGGCAGGGTGGCGTAGAGCGCGAGCATGCCATCCTCATCGAGCCACCAGGACACGACTCGCCGCCGGGCCCGCTGCATCGCCGCGCGCTCCGGGTCGTCGACGGCGATGGAACGGCGGAACTGCCGGCAGATCTGCGCCAGCTGCGAGCCCGATGCCCGGAGCGCGATGTCGAGCCAGATCGCCTCATCGGCCGGAGTGGCGACGTGCGTGACGGCGCGCACCTTGTCGAAGGAGAGGCGCCCCTCGGCGAACGCCGCGTGGATGCGGGGCAGCTGGCGCAGCGCACGGCCCACGCGGAGCATCTCGCGCGAGGTGCGAAGGTCGATGCCGGTGGCGATCGTCAACCAGTGCGCGCAGCTGCGCATGCCGATGCCAGCCCACTCGTCGGACTCATCGAACGCCACCGCAATGTCGACGAAGCGAGCGGTGGAGGCATGGAGATGTCCAGCCAGAGCACCAAGTTCAACGTCCAACCGCGCGTTCGTCATGCACCCGACTCTACCAAACACATGTTCGCCATGACAAGAAAAACGACGTACACCGAACGGACAATCCCTCACCAGGTGAACACCCGCCCGGGTCGCGACACATGGCACGCAAAGGCCGCGCATCAGCACCATCGCGCAAGGCTCATCCGGGGTGCAGAGACACCTTGCCGCACTGGCCCGACTTGATCAGCTCGATGACCGCTTCGATCTCACTCATCGCGTAGTGGTGGGTGATCAGCGCGCCGGCGTCGACCGCCCCGCTGCGCACGTACTCCATGGTCGCGTCCCACGTCTGCGGGAGACGCCGCCCGACCACGCCGTGGAGGCTGATGCCCTTCATGACCACATCGTTGGAGAGGTCGAGGGTGGTCGGCTCGTCCCCGATGCCGAGCAGGCTGATCCAGCCACCGGGACGAACCAACCGGATCGCCGCCACCACCGCGCTGGGTGCGCCGCTCATCTCCAGCGCACAGTCGATGTCCGCGCGGCCGGCGGCGGCGCGCACGCTGCGCTCGACGTTGTCGTCGGCCATGACCAGATGGTCGGCGCCCATACGCTCGGCGAGCGCGAGCCGGTAGCGGTTGCGGTCGACGGCGATGACGGTCGCGGCACCCTCCGCGCGCGCCACCGCTATCGCCGCGCAACCGATGGGCCCGCAGCCGAATACCGCCACCGTCCGCCCCGCGAGCTCGCCGTACGAGCAGGCGTGCACCGCGTTGCCGACCGGCTCGAGCGCGGCCGCCACCTCGGAGGTGGTGTCGTCGCTGATGGCCAGCACGTTGGCCTGGGGCACGGCGACGAGGCTGGTGAATCCGCCGTCCACATCCACCCCGAGGATGCGGGTGTTCAGGCAGACGTGAAAATCACCGCGCCGGCAGGAGTTGCAGTGCCCGCAGACGATGTGCGACTCGACGGCGACGCGGCATCCGTCGGCGAGATCGGCACCGGGGCCGCGACCCACCACCTCGCCGCAGATCTCGTGGCCGATGATCCGCGGCGGGTGGACGCGAGCCGCCGCCCAGGGATTCCAGTCGTAGAGGTGCACGTCGGATCCGCACACCGACGCGGCGGCCACACGCAGCAGCACCTGGCCCTCGCCCGGCTCAGGTTCGGGGACGTCGGCGAGCGCGAAGCCCGGTGCGGGGAGGGGCTTGATGACGGCTTGCACAGCGCGCGGATTATCCCCGGGACTGTCCCCGGACCGTCCGCGCCCGCCCTCCACGGTGGCCGCCATGGAGTTGAACCCGGCCCTCGAAGGCCCCCGGCCGCGCCGCCCGCTGCGGATCGAGCCGCTGCGCGTCTACGAGCGCTGGGGTGACGGCCACACCGTCTCCCGGCACTGCGGGACCACCCCCGCTGTGGAGGCCGACCGCCTCCGGCGCCACCCGCTGCTCCCTGCCACCGGCTCGTACCCCGATGTGGCCACAGCCCAGCGGTGCGTGGAGGCCTGCGTCGCCGCCCATCGCCTCGAGGTCGAAGGCTGGCGCCGCGCCGGCTACAGCCGCCTGGTCATCGACCACGACATGGGCGAGGTGATCGGCGACGTCCTGGTGCGAAAGCGCTGGACGGCCGGCGACACCACGCCGCTCTCCGCCACCGCCGTTCGGGTGGTGCTGCGCCGCTGCCGACGCTATCCGGCGGGATTCGCGGTGCTCACCTCCTATCCCGTCCTCGTCACCGCCCGCACCTATGCTCGGCGGCCATGAGCACCGGAGGTTCGCCCATGTCACGCCAGGAGATCCTCGACGCCCCCGCGTCGGCCTTCCCGCAGCTGCGCCAGTTCCTGGGCGGCTACTTCCACCAGGACTGGGTGATCGAACACGGCACCTGGGAGGAGGTGGTCGGCGACTTCATCGTCGAGTCGCCGCGCCACGCCGTCCTGGACAGCGCCGCGGAGCTGCGCGATCTGCTGGCGGCGGAGCTCACCGACTCCGAGCTGGCCACGGTGTTGGAGCGCCTGGGGTGCAGCGTCGATCCCTCAGCGCTGCATCTGAGCACGGGGGAATGGCTGCGCGAGGTGCTCGAGGAGCTGAGCCGGCAGCGCTGAGCCATCGAGCCCGCGGTCTACGCGTCACCACACCTCGCCGTCGCGCCAGTCGCAGGTGAGCTCGCCGGAGATGTCGAGCGGAGCCGAGACGGGAAGCACGAAGACGCAGCCGTCGTCCTCGGGGGTGCGCACGATGCCGCCCGGCGTGAGTGCCGAGGTAGCCCCCTGCCACAGCGTCCAGCCGCGCGCGGCGTAGAAGCCGAGAGCCTCCTCGGACGCGCCCAGCGCACCGAGATCGTAGGCGGCGCGAACCACCCGTTCGAGCTCGTCCATCATGGCGGCGCCGTGGCCGCGCCGGCGCCGGTCGGCGCGCACCGCCACCCCCTCGGCACTACCGGCGCGGAGCGCGCGGCCTCCGTGCAGCAAACGCCGCTGGATGAGCGCGGCGTGACCGATCAGCTCGTCCCCCTCCCACACCAGGGCGTGGATGCCGCCGAGGCAGTGCTCCCAGTCGGTGTCGGTCATGTCGTCGAAGACCGCGTCGAGCAGCGTGCGCGCCGCCTCCAGGGTGGCTCTGTCCAGGTCGGCGGTGTGGGCGGTCCGCACCCGGGTCATGCGGCGCGCGGTGCCTCGGCGGTGCGCCGCACCAGCGCGATGCTGTGGAGCAGCAGCGTGGGCACCAGAAGGATCGGGGCGATGATCAACGCCACGGTATTCACCGGTCCATCCGCCAGCCGCACGATCATGAGGATGAACAGCACCAGCCCGATGGCCGCGGTGTTGCGCCGCCCCCAGGTGGTGTGCACCAGCTCCGGGCGCTTGCCCGCCAGGAAGATGAACGGCGTGATCACAAAGGGAGCGAAGTAGCGGACGAGGATGCCGGCGGCGAGCCACCCCGGCGCCACCCCCACCAGCCAGCCGCCCACCGCCGCCAGGCCGAAGAAGAGCACGTCCATCGCCGGGTCGAGCGCCTTGCCGAGCTCGGTCAGGGGACCGAACCGCCGCGCCATGTAGCCGTCCACGAAGTCGAGCATGCCGGTGGCGCCGCCGACCGAGCACCACAGGTAGAGGCTCAGCGGGCCGGGCAGGGTGAGAACCGCGCAGAGCATCAGGGGGAACGACAGCCAGGCGCGGATGGCGCTGATGCCGTTGGGCAGCCCGTAGTGATCGACGCGGGTCCCCTCGGCGGTGCGCAACAGCGGCGTGCCCACCACCAGGAAGAGACACGTCACCGCCCAGGCCCCGGCCGCCCCCAGCGCCAGCGGCAGGATCGAGGCGGCGTCGTGCAGAGCCGCCACCGGGATGGTGAACCCCTCGGTCACGGTCAGACCGGTGGCCGCCCAGAGATAGAGCGAGAGGCGCAGGCGCGGGCTCGCCCCGAGCACCGCGAAGGCCTCGCGGATCAGGTCACGCAGGCCGGCGGACGAGCGGACGCTGACCGGCAAGTCGCCTACTGGACCGACAGGCAGGTGATCGTCTTGAGCACCCCGTTGCCCCCCTGGACCCGTTCCACCACGAGCCGTCCGATGCCGGCGATGTCCTCGGCCTCCACCTGGGCGATGACGTCGTACTCACCGGTGATGGCGTCGGCATGGAGCACGCCCGGAGCCGACCGCAGCCGCTCCACCACCTCCAGAGCCTTGCCCGCCGTGGCCGTGATCAGCACGTACGCTCGGACCATTGCTGTACCTCCGTGCCGTCGTGGGTGCCCGACGATAGCAGGGCCTCGGTGCGGCCGCGGACGGCCGGATCGCGGCGGTCCGGATCACAATGGATCCATGCCGTGGACGCTGCTCATCCGGCTCCTCACCGGACTGCTGTTCTGGCGGCTGGCCGGCGCCCGCAGGCGGGCGGCGGCAGGGCAGGCGGCGGGCCGCGCGGCGGGGCGGGTGGCGGCCAACTCACCGGAGCTGAGGCGGCGGGTCCGGGAGGCGCGGGAGACGGCGTCGCTGCTGTCGCGGGTGGCCGTGGTGTTCGGCTTCGCGCTGGCCACCGCCCTGTGTCTGGCGGGCGGCACCAGCAGCGTGGTGCTGTCTCCTCGCTGGCTCGGTGCCGTGCTGCTCGCATTCGGCGCGGGCTTCGCGTTTCTCACCGTTCGCGAGGCGCGCCTGGCGCGCACCATCGTGCGGACCCGGCGCCTGCGGCGGCGCGATCGGCAGCTGCGCAGCGAGGTGTGACGGCCCAGCCACAACCGCCCGTCACGACAAATACGGCGCCACCCCGGTAGCCTGCTGAGCGGCGTCCATGATGTTCTCGCTGACCGTGGGATGGGCGTGGATGACCGAGCCGAGCTCGTCGACCGTGAGCCCGTCGGACATGGCCACGGACACCTCGGAGATGATCTCCACCGCATGCACGCCCATGATTGTGGCGCCGAGCAAGAGCCCACTCTGGGCGTCGGAGTAGAGCTGCGCCACCCCGTCCGGCTCCCCCTCGCCCAGCGCTTTGCCGTTGCCCAGGAAGCGCGCCTGGCCCACCTTGACATCGTGGCCGGCGGCCTTGGCGGTCTCCGAGTTGAGGCCGACCATGGCAATTTCTGGATGGGTGTAGATGCACGAGGGCACCACCGTCCGGTCCATGGCCATGACCTCGAACCCCAGCGCGTTCTCCACCGCTCGTGCCGCCTCCGCGCTGGCCAGGTGGGCCAGCTGCAGCCCGCCGATGCAGTCGCCCGCCGCCCAGATCTTGGGGTTGCCGGTGCGCAGCAGCTCGTCGACCTCGATGTGGCCCCGCTCGGTCACCGTGACGCCCGCCTCCTCGAGGCCGATGCCCCGCGTCTCGGGCCGCCGCCCCACCGACACGAGGAGCAGGTCGGCGTCGACGTCGGTGCCGTCATCGAGGTGGGCGGTCAGCGAGGCCTTGCGGTAGTCGATCGTCTTGACCGTCCGCCCGGTGTGGAAGGTGATCCCCTGCGCCTCCACGAGCTTGCGAAACTGGGTGACGATGCGCGGGTCGACGCCGGTGAGGATCTGCGGAAGCAGCTCCACCACGGTGACCTGCGACCCCAGCGGCGCGAACAGGCTGGCGAACTCGCAGCCGACCACGCCGCCGCCGATCACCAGCAGCCGCTTGGGGATCTTCTCGAGACGGAGGATGCCGTTGGAGGTGACCACGCGCGGATGCTCCATGTCGATGCCGGGCAGCCCGCTGGGCTCGGTGCCGACGCAGACGACGAGATGGTCGTAGCCGAAGCGCTCACCGCCGGCGACCACCTCGTCGCCCTCGATGACGCCCTGCTCGCGCACCACGCGCACCTTGCGGCGCTTGCACGCGGCCGCCACGCCGGAGCGCATCTTGAGGACCACCTCCTCCTTGCGCGCCATCATCCGCGTGAAGTCGATGGTGGGTTCGGGCACCATGATCCCGAAGTCCGACGCCGTGCGGATCTTGCGCAGCAGGTCGGCGCCGGCGAGCAGCGACTTGGTGGGGATGCATCCCCAGTTGAGGCACGTGCCCCCCAGCTCGGCGCGCTCGATGAGCACCGCGTCCGCGCCCAGCTGCGCGGCACGCAGCGCGGCGACATCTCCCGCCGGGCCACCGCCCAGGACGACGACCCGCGGGCTCACGAGTCGCCGGCGGTCTTCGGGTCGGTGGACGCCTCGAGGTCGGCGGGCTGGAGGTGGCCGATGTCAGCCTGCCTGCCGGCGAGGATGTGCGAGGTGGAGAGCGCAGTGCTGGCGATGCGCTCCTGCTCGAGACGGTGCGATCCCGCCGAGCCCTCCGAGGGGCTGGCGCGACGCGGCCGGCCGATGTAGTCCCAGCGGATGTCGTAGGGACGGCGCAGCCCGATGGGCCGGGCCAGGTGCAGCCAGGCTCCCATGTTGGACGGCTCCTCTTGCACCCAGTACATCTGCTCGAGGTTGGGATAGGTGCGGATGAGGGCGAGGACGTCGTCGACCGGCAGGGGGTTGAGCATCTCCACGCGCACGATGGCCAGGTCATCGGCCTCGCGGCGGTCGGGATGGAGCTCGAGCTCGTAGTAGATCTTGCCGGTGCACAAAAGCACGGTGCGCACCTTCTTGCGCTGCTTCGCGCTCGCTGACATCACCGGATCGTCGAGGACGGCCCTGAACTCTCCCTCGGTGAGGTCGTCGAGCACGCACGCGGACTCCTTGAGGCGGAGCAGGCTCTTGGGGGTCATGATCACCAGCGGCCGGGCGGTGTTGGCGATCGCCTGGTCGCGCAGCAGGTGGAAGTACTGGGCCGCGGTGGAGCAGTTGGCGACACGCATGTTGCCGTGGGCGGCGAGCTGCAGGAAGCGCTCCAGCCGTGCGCTGGAGTGCTCCGGTCCGTTGCCCTCGTACCCGTGGGGCAGGAGCAGGACCAGTCGCGAGCGCTGCCCCCACTTGGCCAGCGACGAGGAGATGAACTGGTCGACGATCAGCTCGGCGTTGTTGACGAAGTCGCCGTACTGCGCCTCCCAGAGCACCATGGTGGTGGGGTCGGCGGCGCTGTAGCCGTACTCGAAACCGAGGCAGCCGACCTCGCTGAGCGGGCTGTTGTACACCTCGAACGTGGCCTCGGCCGAGACCAGGTGCTCCATGGGGATCCACTCGGCGCCGGTCTGGTCGTCGTGGAACACGAGGTGGCGCTGGCTGAAGGTGCCCCGTTCGGTGTCCTGCCCGGAGAGACGGATGGGATGTGCCTCGATGAGCAGCGACGCGAAGGCCAGCGACTCCGCGGTGCCCCAGTCGATGCCCCCCTCCGTGACGGCGGTGCGGCGCCGTTCCAGCTGCTTGGCCAGCTTGGGGAAGACGTGGAAGCCCTCCGGGGCAGCGATGAGCTGCTCGTTGAGGGCGACCAGCGTGCCGCGTGCCACTCGGGTGGAGGGGCGCGGGGCCTCCGTCTCCGCGGCGTTGGCCTCCTCGGACTCCTCTTCCGGGTCCGCGGCCAGGGTCGCCTTGACCCGCTTGTGCGCCTCCGCGACCAACCCGTAGGCGGTCTCGAAATCGTTGGCGCCGTCAGCCTCGGTGATCAATCCCTCAGCCACCAGCTTGCGCAGGTAGATCTCGCGCGCCGTCGGGTGCTCCTTGATCTTCCGGTACATCAGCGGTTGCGTGTAGGCGGGCTCGTCGGTCTCGTTGTGGCCGACCCGGCGGTAGCCGATGAGGTCGATGACCACGTCGCGGTGATAGGTGCGCCGGTAGTCCCAGGCCAGCCGCACGGCGTTGATGCAGGCCTCGATGTCGTCGGCGTTGACGTGCACGATGGGGACGTCGAAGCCCTTGGCCAGGTCGCTGGCGTAGCGGGTGGAGCGCGCGTCGCTGGCCTCGGTGGTGAAGCCGATCTGGTTGTTGGTGATGAGATGAACGGTGCCGCCGGTGGCATAGCCGCGCAGCGACTGCAGGTTGAACACCTCGGCGACGATGCCCTGGCCCGCGAAGGCGGCATCGCCATGGAGCAGAACGGGGACCGCGGCCATGGGATCGACGTGCAGCGCGCTCGAGCTGCGCCTGGTCTGTTCCGCCCTCGTCCATCCCTCCACGACCGGATCCACAGCCTCGAGGTGCGACGGGTTGGAGAGCAGCCGCACCGTGATGCCCTTGCCCGTGTCGGTGACGTACGTCCCGGTGGCGCCGATGTGGTACTTGACATCGCCGGTGGGAGCGTCGTTGAGAGTGGCCACGGCGCGGCGCAGCTCGCCGCGCTCGAAGGCCGCCAGGACGGATTCGTAGGGCCGGTTGACGACGTGGGCGATGGTGGCCAGGCGTCCCCGATGGGCCATGCCCATGACCACCTCGCCGATGCCGTCGGCGGCGATGACGGTGACCAATCCCTCGAGCATGGGGATCATGGCGTCGATGCCCTCCGCCGAGAACGTCTTCTGGCCGAGGAAGGTGCGGCGCAGGTAGCGCTCCATTGCCTCCACCTTGGTGAGGCGCTGCAGGAGGCGGCGCTTGCTCTCCGCGCTGAACGGCATCCGGTAGGCGCCCGACTCGATGTGCTCGCGCAACCAGACGCGCTGCTCGTGGCTGGCGATGTGCTCGATCTCGTACGCGATGGTTCCGCAGTAGGTCCGGCGCAGGTTGGGGAGGACCTCGGAGAGGGTGCGCCCGGGCACATAGACGCGGAGCACGTCGGCAGGGATCTGGGCCATGAGCTCGGGCGTCAGTCCGTACGTCTCCGGCTCCATGGCCGGGTCGCCCAGCGGCGGCGTTCCCAGCGGATCGAGGTCGGCGCCCAGGTGACCGTGGGTGCGATGCGCCTTGATGAGCGAGGTGGCCGCCTGCACCGCGCCGAGCATCTCCCGCGACGGCATCGCCTCCACGCTTGCGGCGGCGCTGCCGCGGGACACGCCGGCTGCGGGGACGGCGACGCCGAGGCTCTCGAACACGGCGCTGTAGAAGTCATCGTCGCCGTTGAGCAGGGCCTCGATGCGTCCCAGGAACTCGCCCGACTGGGCTCCCTGGATGACGCGGTGGTCGTACGTCGAGGTCATGGTCATGACCTTGGCGACACCGAGCTCGCGGAGCCGGGACTCGTCGACGTCACGCCATTCCGGTGGATGGCCGAGCGCGCCGACCGCGACGATGGTGCCCTGCCCGGGCATGAGGCGCGGCACCGACGCCACCGTCCCGATTCCGCCCGGGTTGGTCAGGGTGATGGTGGCGCCGCGCAGCTCATCGGCGGCCAGCGTGTTGCTGCGGGCGCGGTCGATGAGCCGTTCGTACTCGCTTCGGAAATCCGCGAAGCTGCGGCTGCCGGCATCGCGGATCACCGGCACCACCAGGAAGCGGGTGCCGTCCTTGCGCCGGCTGTCCACCGCCAGACCGAGATGCGCCGGGCCCTCGACGCGGGCGGGGCGGCCCTGCTCGGTGCGTGCGAAGTGCGCACACATCTCGGGCATCTCGTCGGCCGCCCTGGCGATGGCGTAGCCGATCAGGTGGGTGAACGACACCTTGATCTTCATCCCGGCGCCGGCCAGGGCGAGGTTGAGCTCCCGCCGGCGGGCGTCGAGAACGCTGACGCTCAGGCTCCGGAACGAGGTCGCGGTGGGGATGTCCCGGCTCTGCTCCATGTACTCGACCAGGGCCGCCGCGGGACCGCGCAGCTCGACCGCGGCGCCGCCGGCCGCAAGCGGCGCCGCCGTGCTGGGACGTGGCGCGGCCGCGGTGGCCGCGCCTCCCGGCGGCACCGCGCGGACATCCCCGGTGCGCACCAGTCCCGCGGGGCCGGTGCCGGTCACGGTGCGGAGGTCGACGCCGCGCCGGGCGGCGGCGCGGCGGGCCAGCGGCGAGGCGGCCACGTCGCCGCCGGGCGGCGGCTGGGCCGTCTCTGGTCGAGGCGCCTCTGCCCGGGGGCTCTCCACACGCGTGGGGCGCAGCACCTCGGAGGCGCCATTGCTGTCCGCCGCCGGGGCGGGCGTCGTGGTGGCCGGGGCGGGCGTGGAGCTCGCCGCCACGGCCGCACCGTTGGTCGCCGCCGCGATGGTGGCGAGGGTGGCGCCCACCGTGACCGTGTCACCCTCCGCCGCGACGATGGTCTCGAGGGTGCCGCCGGCCGGTGAGGGCACCTCGACGTCCACCTTGTCGGTGGTCACCTCGACCAGCGTCTCGCCCTCTGTGACCGGGTCACCGACCGCCTTGAGCCATCGGGAGATGGTGCCCTCGGTGACGGACTCGCCCATGGCGGGCAGGGTCAGAGGGACGCTGTCAGACACTGTGTGAAGAACTTCCGGTCACGGTGGGAATCGTCGCACCGCGATGATGAGTCGGGCTGGGACGGCCTCCATCTTCTCACCATGGCGCGAAGCACGGTTCCCGGCGGTGCTCAGCCCAGCCTGTAGATGCGCCCCGTGTCGGACAGGTAGAGGGCGTGGTCGGGTCCCTCCACCACGGCGAGCCGGCACTGGCTGGGACCGCTGGTGACCGCCGCGTGCGGGCTGCCCGGGGTGGCGATGCGCATCCCCGAATCGAACGTGCAGAACACCAGGTGGCCCGCATAGGGCTGCGGCCCGGCGCTGTCGACGAACGCCGCTCCGGTGGGGACGACGGTGCCCGACTCGCTGCTCCAGTCCGGCGCGATGCGCCCCGCACACCCCGCCGATCCCGCCAGGGGATGGGAGTAGCCGTAGCAGAGCGGCCACTGATAGCCGCCGCCGCGGGCCAGCGCGAGGATCAGGGTGTCGTAGCCGGTGCCCGGGCTGCCCGCGTCGCCCGACGGTCCGTTGTTGGTGACCGCGATCTGGCCGCTCGCCGACACGGCGATCCCGAAGGGGTTGCGCAGCCCGTAGGCCCAGACCGGGTCGCCGGCGCCAAAGGGGTTGTCGGCGGGGATGCCGCCGTCCGGCCGGTAGCGCAGCACCTTGCCGCGCGGGTCGGAGGTGTTCTGCGCCGCCCCGGCGGTGTGCTCCTCGCCGAGGGTGACGTAGAGCATGCCGTCGTGGCCGAAGGCGAGGCGGCCGCCCTTGTGACAGCAGTCCGGCCCCGAGGGGAGGGTGATCAGCACGGTGGCGCCGGTGGCCACGCCGGCGCAGTCCCGCCAGCGGATGACGTGCTGCTGGGTGCGGTTGGCGTCGGAGTAGAAGGCGTAGACGAAGCGATCGCTGGCGAACGTGGGGCTGATGGCCAGACCGAGCAGGCCGCGCTCGCTGTAGGAGCCGTTCGCCTCGGTGGTCACGGTCGGAACCGTCGCGAACGTCCTGGCCGCGCCGTTCTGCCAGACGCGCACCGTCCCCGCTCGTTCGGTGTAGAAGAGCCGTCCGTCGGGGGCGAAGGCCAGCGCCGTCGCGAAGCTGGCAGGGAACGCCGCCGGCGGAGGCGACTGCGCGCCGACGGCGCACGCGTCCGCGGTCGCCGTGGGGCTGGCGCTCGTGCTCGGCAGTGACGGCGGGGGGGTCCGCGACGCCGCCGACGGCGAACCGCAGGCCGCGACCAGCACCATGACGGCAAGCCATGCCCGCCGGGTCGTGCGGGTGCTGAGCACGCCTACAGGCTGCCACATCACGGCCGGGCGGGGATCGGCGCCGATCACCCGGTGCAGGCGGCCAGGGTGGCGATGACGTGGCTGTTGGAGTCGGCGACAGCCAGACGCCCGCCGGCCAGCAGCGCCAATCCCTGGGGGGCGCCGATGCCGCGAGCCAGCACCCGGCTGGCCCCGCTGGCGGGGTCGATGGCGACGACCTCGCCGGCGAGCAGGAGGGTGGCATACAGCAGCGACCCCACCGTGACCAGGTCGTCGAGCTGGGCGAGGCCGCCGACCGCCACCGCCGTTGCGCCCGCGGCGGGCAACCGCCAGAGCCCGCGGGTGCCCTCGACGGCGATCCAGATGGCGCCGTCGGGACCGACAGTGGCGGCGACGTCGCGGCCCAGGCCGGTGGCCATCGTGACCGCGCCTCCGCCGCCGGGCGCGGCGCTGAGCAGGGTCCCATGGGGGCTGTCGGGGATGAGCAACCGGCCGGAGGCGTCGAGGGCGATGCCATCCAGCCCCTCCTGGCCACCCCGGTCGGGAAGCGTGAGCACGGTGCCCCGCGCCATCGCCGGCGGGGTGAAGCGCACCAGCCGGTTCGGCCCCTGTTCGGCGAGCACGATGCTCCCGCCCACCGCCACCATCCCCTCGGGCGCCTGGCCGTCGGCGCTGCGAGTGAGGACCCGGCCGTCGGCGGCGATATGCTCGATCGCTCCCCCGACCGGATCGCTGACCCAGAGGCTGCCGTCGGGAAGGGCGAGCAGGTCGTCGGGGCTGAGGTCGGTGCGGGCCAGGACGGGGAGCGCGGCGAGCGCTCGCTCCGGCGGGCAGGCGGCCAGTCCCAGCGGCGCCGCCGAGGCGGTGGCGGTGGCCGTGGCGGTCGCGGCTGACGTCGGCGTGGCCTGCGCCGGCGGGGATGTCGGGTGCGGCACCGCTCCACCCGCGCACCCGGTCAGCAGCAGGGAGACGGCGCAGCCCTGGAGCCGTCCGGCCGCGCCGGGTCGCCGTCTACCCGGTCGCCGCCAGCGCCGGTTCGGCAACCGCCTGCGGCCTGGCTGACGGGATGTCGAGGTCCCCAGCCGGCAGGGGCCGGCCGATGTGGTAGCCCTGGGCCACGTCGCATCCCACGTCGCGGAGCAGCTCGAGGGTGGCGTCGTCCTCGACGCCCTCGGCGACCACGCGCATCGCCAGCGCATGACCCAGGTCGATGGTCGCCCGCACCAGCGCCAGGTCACGGCCCTCGTCTCCGGAGGCGAGGCCGGTGATGAACGTCCGGTCCAGCTTGAGCTCGCTGACAGCGAGGCTGCCCAGGTACGCGAGCGAGGTGAACCCGGCCCCGAAGTCGTCGAGAGAGACGCCGAGCCCCAGGTCGCGCAGCTGAGCGATGACCAGTTTGCATGCGTCGAAGTCTCTGATCATCGTCGTCTCGGTGATCTCCAGGATCAGCGACGAGGGGTGCAGGCGATGCGTCGCCAGCGCCACCCTCACCGTGCCGAGGAAGGCGGGATCGAGCAGGTTGCTGACCGAGATGTTCACCGAGACGGTCAGCGGCCGCCCGGCGGCGTGCCAGGCCGCGCATTCGCGCAGCGCGCTGTCGAGGACGATCTCGGTCAGCCGCGTCATCAACCCCGCCTCCTCGGCGAGGGGCAGGAAGTCGAGCGGCGTCACCAGGCCGAGCCGGGGGTGCGGCCAGCGCAGCAGCGCCTCGACGCCGCAGATCTCGCGGGTGCGGAGATCGACCTGGGGCTGGAAATGGAGCTCGAACCGACCGGCCTCCACCGCCACCCGCAGGTCCTCGACCAGCCCCATCTGGTTGCCGCCGTCGTCGACCTCGCGCGAGTAGAGCTCGATCGGCGACGGCCCCGACTTGGCGCGGTACATGGCGAGATCCGCGCAGCGCAGCAGACCAGCGCTGTCCGCGGCATCGGCGGGGGCGGTGGCGATGCCCATGGCCGCGCTGATGCGGACGCTGACGGCGCCGAGCACGAACGGCTCGCGGAGCTTGGCCATGAGCCGCCCGGCGATCTCGGCGGCGTACGCGGCATCGGTGTCGAGGGTGACCACGGCGAGCTCGTCGCCACCAACACGCACCAGCACGTCGCTGTCGCGCAGCGAGCCGGACAGGCGCGGGCCCAGCTGGCGCAGCAGCTCGTCGCCGGCGGCGTGCCCGAAGGAGTCGTTGATCTCCTTGAAGTGGTCGAGATCGATGAAGAGCAGCGAGAGCCGGCGCGGGGCGGTTCGCGGATCAGCCTGGTCGGTGAAGAACGCGTTGAGCAGGTAGAAGAGGTGGCGCCGGTTGCCCAGCCCGGTGAGCTCGTCGGTGATCGCCTGACGGTGGCGCTTCTCGGTCAGCGACCGCAGCCGGCGCACCGACAGCGCCAGCCGGACACCGACCGTCAGCATGGTCGCCGTGGCCAGCCCGATGGCCACCGATTGGACCGGATGGAGGCTGCCCACGAAGAGGATGCCGACCCCGGCGCAGGCGCCCAGAGCGGGAAGCAGGAAGCTCGCCGTCCTCTGCGCCAGCAGCGGGTTGGCCTGGCCAGGCCGCAGCCACACCGATGCCGAGATGAGCAGGATGGAGGTCGGCCAGGCGATGCCGTTGAAGATGGTGGCCACATGGGAGGTGGCGCCCGTCGATTCGAAGAGGTTGAACGTGTCGCCGGCGGCGTTCAGCGCGCAGGCGCCGGCGAGCATCAGCCACTGCGGGTTGCGGCGCCCGGGAAGGATGGCCGTGCCGCCGACCACGAGCACGAGAAGCAGGACGTCGCCGATCGGGTAGGCGAGGTTGGTCGCCAGGGCGGCCGCGTCGCCCCCCACCGTCTGCAGGATGGTGGTGAACGCGAAGCAGGCGCACACCCCGGCGACACCGAGGCCGGCGACCGCGCCGTCCAGCCAGGTCGAGGGCACCAGGGTCGTGATGTGGCGGCGCATCAGCAGGATCAGGGCCACGTAGACGAGCGGGTAGAACCCCAGGTAGAAGAGGTCAGCGAACGACGGCGTGGGCGGCCCCGCCCCCCCTGAGGATTCGGCGGTCAGGATGATGTCGCCGATGCTCCAGGAGAGCAGACCGCCGCCCAGCACCAGGGGCATCGCCCGACCGCGGCGGGGCCCGAAGGCGCGGGCCAGGCAGAGACCGCTCAGGAGCAGCTCGAACGCCGCCACCAGCCAGCCGTCGATGAGGCGTGTGGATTGGCCGGTGTCCCGGAGGATCAGCGAGACGAAGTAGCCGAGAAGGACGACACCCAGCACCGCGTACACCGCCCACAGCTGTCGCGGGGCGTCGCTGACGCGTGTCCGGACGCTGTCAGCTCGAGCCCGGAGCGGCGGGGAGGGCATCCCAGGAGCGTAGGCACCCGCGCGCGACGCTCCACGACGGTCCGGATGCGATCGGACACGACTTCGCACGGTCGATCGGCTACACGGATTTGGGTATGTATCCCCGCACTGTAGAGCTAAGATGCGGCGGGTCTGACCGGCACCCACCCGCTCGCGTCGTCCGACCATCGGTAGAGCTGACGGCACCCGGTGCACTTGAGGGCGGGCCGATCGTTGCCCCTCGGGTCGTTGTCGGGCGAGGTCGAGTAACTCAGTGGAATGAGGCGCTCGCCACATCTCTCGCATCTGAAGGGTTCGTGGCGCACGGTGCATCGTCTGATGCTCTCTCGGGCCAGGTCTGTCTCTTGGCAAACCAAACGTGGACACAGGGGGTGCCTCGGACCCTCATCGGCATCCAGAGCGGTGTTGACGGCAGCCAAGTGCGCCTGTGCGCGCTTCAACGTCTGACGCACCCCGTTGAAGTCGGCCACGCGCTATCCTCGACCCGTGCCCAAGGAGCAGCCAATGGAGCAGTACACGCCCAAGGGGCTGAAGATTCCCGTTCCCACGCGGGGCGAGTTCGACGCCAACCTCGACAAGCTGCTCAGAGCGCCGGCACCGCCAGCGCGGTATCGCAAGCCCCGCTCAGCGCGGACGGCAAGCCCGGGCCGGCAGTAGCCGGAACTTCGCCTCCCCCGTCGGCTCGCGGCGGACGCTGGGGCGACGGATGGTGTGCTCGCGATGGTTGTAGCGCCACGCGTCCTCGTCGAGGTGGGACTGGCGCCAGTGGTCTCGTCGGCCTCGACGGTTCCCGGGAGAGGCGTGATGTCCGGCTCGGCCATGAGCGAGTTGCGGATCACGTTGAACATGCGCCATGCCGTCTTGTAGGTGACGCCGAGTTCCCGTTCGAGCTGCTTCGCGGAGATGCCGCATCGGGTGCTGGTGATCAGGAACAGGGCGTAGAACCAGAGGTGCAGCGACGTCGAGGACTTGTGGAAGATGGTCCCGGCCGTGGGGTGGACGTGGAGGCCGCAGGTGGTGCAGGTCCAGGACTGGCGGCGCTTGGCGTTCTCGTAGCGCCGGAAGGTCCGCTCGACCTTGCAGCGGGCACAGACGGCGTGCTGGCCGTCCGCCGAGTGGCGGGTGCGCCAGAGGTGTTCGAGGCACGCGTCGTCGTCGGGGAACTGGGCCATGAACTCCATGACCGAGAAGCGCGATTCGGGGGCCGTCCCTCGCATCGGGCGCTTCCGGTCCGTCCGGATCTGCGCTACTTGTGCCATGCCCGTAGTAGAGCAGAATCTCTACAGTGCGGGTACACGTAGCCGGATTTGTGTATACCAAGAGATCCTTGGTTGGTGTCGCGGCGACAGGGCGGCGCGAAGAGCGGGAGCATGGCCATGCCACTACTGTCGCCACGATGGCTGGTTCCGGTCGCGATCGCCGTCCTGGCATGGGGCGGCGTGCAGCTGCTCGGCTCTCACAACCTGGCGGTGACGCCCGCGGTCTGGCCGGCCGCGGCGACGCCGGCGAGCACTCCCCGCGACACCGCTGCGGCCGGGTCGGCGGCGTCGAACGCGCTGGTCCCGCCCCCGACGCCGGCACCGGGCTCCAGCGCCGGCGTCCCCGTCCTGCCCGGCGCCCTGCGCCAGCTCAACGGGAGCACGCGCGACACCGCGGTCGGCCTCTACGACCTCATCCAGCAGCTCGAGGAGGCCTTGCGCAGCCGTCTCGAGCAGCTCGCCCACCAGCTCGAACCGGGCCGCTGACTACTCGTCGTCGCTCTCGTCGAGCGCGGTCGGCGGCACGTCCGGATGCTCGTGGTGCTGCCTGCGCAGGAGCTGGGCACGACGCTCGCGACGCAGGGCGCCGACCCGCCGGATCTCGCTGACCTCCGCGCTCGGCGACACCCTGTCGACCGGACGCACCGGCGGCACCGGTGGCCCGGGCCGAGGCCGCGGGCCCGACCAGAGGGCGGGCACGGCGTCGAGGCTGGCGGCCAGCGCGTAGGCGGCCGCCTCGTAGTTGACACGCCAGCCCTTGAAGTGGATCCACGCTGTCTCGGGCGCGCGCTCGAACTCCATGCCCCCCTCCTGCGCACGCCGGGCCGCGGTGATGAAGTCGTCGCGGGTGAGCTGAATGTCGTCGTCGGGGCTGGGATCGTCGGGCACCGGATGGCCGTTGGTGGCGGCCAGCTGGCGGAACGCCAGGTAGCCCACGCGCATCAGGTTGCGCGCCGGACCGGGGGCGGTGACCGGGCACAACGCCAGGTGCATGGCCGCCGCGTCGAGGATGGAGAGGAGCGAGATCACCCACGATCGTCGCGAGGTGGGCGATCGGAAGTACATGAGAATCATGTACGCGCTGTGGCTCTCCGAGACGTCGGCGGCCCACTGCATCCAGCGGTCATACATCTCGCCGAGGCCCTCGAGGTTGTCGATGGACGCGGAGCGCAGCAGGATCTCCGGCCCCCAGCCTGGTGTCCCGGCCAGCCCCTCGAGCATGGTGACCAGAGTCTCGCGCCTGTTGAAGGCCGCGTACAGCACCGGCAGGTAGGCGATCTGCAGAGCCACGACGAAGAGACCGGTGACCGCCGCCAGGTAGACCACGACGGTGGAGACGGTGCCGTGCGGGACGGCGATTCCGAGCGTGAGCATGGAGGAGCCCGCCGTGCGCAGCGCGTCGCCGAAGCTGGCGCTCGACGGCCACAGCATGAGCGCGTATCCCGCCAGGAAGAGCAGCAGCCACACCAGCAGCGTGGCCGCCAGATAGGCTGCCGACGCGTAGGCGAGCAGGCGATCGCGACGCTCGTAATCGCGCACGCGCGACGCCACCAGGCGCACCGGAAGGTTGACCAGCCGCAACACCAGGGGAGTGAGCCCGGAGCGGCTGCCCCGCGGCACGATGGTGGTCTCGAGCACGCTGACGGCGGTGGCCAGGACGAGCACCACGCCGGTGGCGAAACCCAGCCATTCGACAGCTGTCACCCCACCCCCTCAGCGCACATTCCGGCGACCATACCAGCGAGCCCGCGCGGCGACTCGTGGCGCGAGTGACAAGACACCCGACGGGACGATGTGCGGCCCTGTCCGCCCTGTAGCCTGCGGACATGAGGGCACGCGCCGTGAACAGTGCGCGGTGGCGCACGCTCCTCCGGCCCCGGCAGTCCGACCAGGGAGCCGGTGAAGCGATCCTGGCGGCCGTCTGCATCGCCGCCCTGGTCGGAGTCTTCTTCGGCGACTACACCAGCGGAGCCGGCAGCACCGTCGGCTCGCTGGGAGCTCTGCCCGTGCTGCTTGCCGCCTGGTTCCTGTCACGCCGCGTGACCGGCGTCATCACTGCCATCGCCCTGGGCCTGCGGGTGCTGGCGCTGATCGCCGGCGACGTGACGGCGATCACCTTCGTGGCCCAGGTGATCGTGCTCGTGGTGGTGGGGCTGGCGGTGAGCATCGCCTCGAGCAGCGTCAGCCGCACCGCCCTGGCCCAGGCGCTCGCCGCCCAGGCGGTCCACGCGCAGGTCATCCTCGACAGCGCTCTCGACGCGGTGATCACCATCGACGACCACGGGATCACCCTGGGGTGGAGCTCGCGGGCCGACGAGATGTTCGGCTGGAGCGCCGCCGATGTGGTCGGTCATCCCATCGCCAATTTCATCGTCCCGCCGGAGCTGCGCGATGCGCATCGTCATGGGCTGGCGCGCTACCGCGACACCGGGGAGGGTCCGGTGCTGGGGACGGTGCTGTCGCTCACCGCGGTCGATCGTCGGGGGCGGGAGTTTCCCATCGAGCTGGCCGTGTCCAGGCCGGTGACGAGCCCTGACGGCACCACCTTCATCGCCTTCGTCCGCGACATCAGCGAGCGGCGGCGCTCCGAATCCGCGGTGGCTGCGGCACTGGCCGAGGCCGAGGCCGCGAGCCGTGCCAAGTCCGAGTACCTGTCCCGAGTCAGCCACGAGCTGCGCACCCCGCTGACCGTGATCATCGGCTTCGCCGGCCTCCTCGAGATGGAGAATCCGCGCACCGACCAGCAGGCGTCGATCGCCATGGTCCTCAAGGGTGGCGACCAGATGCTGCGCATGATCGACGACCTCCTGGAGATCTCTCGCGTCGAGTCGGGACGCGAGGAGGTCTCCCTGACCGCGGTCAATGTCAACGACGTGATCGCCGAATCCGTCGCGCTGGTCACACTCTCCGCGGTGGAGAGGCGTGTCGCCGTGCACCACGACATCGGCAGCCGCCCCGGCGAGCGCGTCATGGGTGACGCGCAGCGGCTCCGGCAGGTGATGCTCAACCTGCTCGCCAACGCCATCAAATACAACCGCGAAGGTGGCCACGTCGACATCAGCGTCCGTTCCGCCGACGGCGACCGTGTGCGCCTCACCGTGAGAGACAGCGGAGCCGGCATCGCGCACGACCTCCTGCCGCGCCTG
Organism: Candidatus Dormiibacterota bacterium; assembly: GCA_035552595.1. GTDB lineage: Bacteria > Chloroflexota > Dormibacteria > Aeolococcales > Aeolococcaceae > Aeolococcus. The sequence goes on along the minus strand of DASZKZ010000024.1, from coordinate 21,660 downwards.
TTTCAGCCCTTCGACCGCCTTGGCGCGGAGCGCACCGCCGTCACGGGCACCGGGCTCGGCCTGGCGCTGAGCAAGCGCCTCATCGAGGCCATGCGCGGAACCATCGGTGTGGACACCGACGCCGGCGACGGCGCCGCGTTCTGGGTCGAGCTGGCCCGCGCCCCCGGGGAGGAGAAGGATGTGGCGGAGATCCCCGCGCCTGCCGTGGGGCTGGTCCCCTCGGCGCTCAGGGCGGATGCGGTCGCCGTCAAGACGGCGCTCTACGTCGAGGACAACCTGGCCAACCTCGAGCTCGTGGAGCGGACCCTGGAACATCGACCGTCGGTCCGCCTGCTCCCTCTCATGCAGGGCGGTCTGGCGCTCGACCTGGCCATCCAGCATCGCCCTGACCTGATCCTCCTCGACGTGCACCTTCCCGACATCAACGGCGACGAGGTGCTGCGCCGGCTCAAGAGCGATGAGCGCACTCGACATATTCCCGTGATCATGCTCAGTGCGGACGCCACCCCCAGCCAGCCGTCGCGGTTTCGTCGCGCGGGTGCCGATGCGTACCTCACCAAGCCGATCCATGTCAGGGAGCTGCTCAGCGCCATCGACGACGCCCTGAGCCGGTGACGCGCGCGCAGCCTGATGGCGGTGCCCGCGGAGCCGTCGGATGACTGTCGCCGACGCCCTGGCGCTGATCGCCGCGCTGGTCGGGTCAGGCGCCTCCGCGGTCACCGGCATCGGGTTCTCGCTGGTGTCCGCGCCACTGCTGACGCTCGCCCTCGGCGGGGGTGACGGGGTCCGGCTGGCCAACACCCTGGCGATCGGCGTCAACCTGCTGATGCTGCGCCGTGAGGGGAGGAGCGCGGTGGCCCGGGATGTGGTGCTGCTGCTGGTCCCGGCGGCGCTGGCCATCGCCGCCACCGCGCTGCTGATCAGCCATGCCAACCCGCGCGCCCTGTCGGTTGCGTCGGGCGTGCTCATCCTCATCACCGTCGCCGCACTGGCGTTGGGGGTGCGCATCAGACAGCTCTCCGGAGCCGTGGGCGGCGTCATCGCCGGCGCCATCAGCGGAGCCATGAACGTGGTGGGTGGCGTCGGTGGCCCGGCCGTGGCCAGCTATGCGCTCAATGCGGGGTGGTCGCCGCGGCAGACACGCTCGACCCTGGCCACCTACTTCCTGGCCATCAACGTCGTGTCTGTGGCGTCCCGCGGCGTTCCCGGTTTGTCGTGGCCCTTTGCCGTGGGGTCGATCGTGGCGGTCATCGTCGGCTTCGGCCTCGGCTCGCTGCTGGCCCGGCGCGTCGACGCGCGGGCGGTGCGCTGGGGCACCCTGGTGCTGGCGGCCGCAGGTGCGTGCGCGGCCATCGCCCAGGGCCTGCGGTGAATCCGTCCGGCGACATCACAGCGGGACGCGGCGCCGCGCGCGGCTCAGCTGCGCAGGAGGACGTGGAAGAAGTCGCGGTAGCGCTGCAGCACCTGGCGGAGATCCTCGGTCGACACCTCGCCGCCGCTCGACCAGGCGCCCTCGAGGCGATCGCGCTCCTGGGCAAAGACCCGCGCCAGCTCCTGGATCACCTCAGCGACCAGCTTGTCGGCCTGCTCGACCGCCTGCCGCGGCTCGTCGACGAAGGTGGTCTGGATCGCGTTCCAGCGTTCCAGAAATTCGTGGCTGTCACCGAGGAGAGGATGGTTCGACGTTTCGGGTGCTGCTGTCTGTGCGCCCGCCGGCCGCGCATCCGCCGCGGTCGAGCGGGCGTCCTCTGCCTGTTGACCCGTTGAGTCGGAAGCCGTCGGCCTGACGCCGGCGATCTCTGCTGTGCTCGGTCCGTCGCCCTTCGCGGTCACTGCTGCGAGCTCCCCGTCTGCCCGGCGTGCACCGCCGGCGGTGGTGGTGGCGGCTCGTCCTGGCCTGCGTCGGCCGCCGCCGGCCGGCTGTCACGGTGGTAGGACGCGGGTGTCGTGGTCCCGGCGGCCGGCACCGCGTGCTGGTCCGCCAGCGCGCGCTCGTCGCGGCGCAGACCGCCGGTGCCGAGGAGCTTCTGGAAGAGCTCGCGATACTGGGTCATGGCGCGGCGCAGATCCTCGGTGTCGGCGTTTCCCTGACCGCTGGCCATGCAGATGGCGTGCGCGCTCCGGTAGTTCTCGACCACGTCGGCGTGGTCCACCGAGATGTCCGCGCTGCGCTGCTCGAACTCGGCCATGGGGTAACCGCGATCGCTCATCACCTGCGACACCAGGCCGTCCGCACGACGAACGCTTTCGGCCGGGGCATCGACGAAATCCGCCTGCACCTGCTGCCAGTCGGCCAGGTACTGCTGCCGCGCGGGCTCTGCCAGCTTCACGATGTCCAGTTGCTTGCGGCGATCCACGCGACCGGTGAGCTCGCGCTCGGCCTGGCGGCGGTCCCCTCGGGCCTTGACGGTCCTGTCGTACTCCGACCCGAACGTCTTGTGGAGCCGGGCGGTTTTCTGCCGCGAGGCCACCACGACAGCAACGGCGATGACCACCACCACGACGACGGCGATGGCGACGTATGCGCCTGTGGACATTTCGCGCCCTCCTTATGCTAGGTTGCCTGCCCTATCACCTGATAGGCACCCTATCATAAAACCCATCTGGTTGAGTGTGGCCTGGGGGCGTGCGGGCGGAGGTCCTGCCGGGCTTACGCCCGGCCACGCACCGGGGGTGCCGAGGCCCAACCGGACGCGGACTGCCATTGGTAGCACTGTCCGCACCCCGCGCAGCGCAGGTGGGGGTGGTACTCGACGCCGCTCGGATCGTCGTCGAGCGACATCGCGTAGCTCAGCGGCAGGAGCCGGCGTCCACACGCCGCGCACACCACGGCGTTGCCCCATTGCGTGGGCATGTTGGTATCCATGCTGCATGGTCACACGAGGGTCCCCCCTGCGTCGGTGCTCTGGCGAACGCTGGCATCGGGGCTGGCTGCGGGCGGTCTGGGCGTGACCGGAGTCACATTCGCGAGCAGGACTCTCGTGCTTCCCGGCTCTCGACGAACGGCCTGACCGTGGCGTTCACGGACGCGGCCCATGCGGCCAGCGCGTCCGGGGGGCCGGTCCACGTGGATGTCCCCGCCAGCATTGCGCGTCCTCCAAACAGGTGCGGGTGGTGGAGGGGAGGATCCGACGCCGCCGCAGGGGCCGCCATCCCAGAAAGCTGGGAGGCCGGGGAATTCTTCCTAGCCGGATTCCGGCGCAGGCGCTGCCTGTACGTCCGGGAGCAGCGTGCGCACCAGGGTGTCCTCCAACCAGCGCGCGAAGCGCTCCTGCGACCAGCCGCAGCCGTCACGCAGCAGCCTGTGCACCTCGGGGCTGGTCAGCGTCCAGATGATGCTGCCCGCCTCGCTCACGTCGACGCCCTTGCGAAGCGGCCCGTTGGCCGCCAGCCATTGCGCGACCGTGGTCATCGCGGAACGGCGCTGGCGCAGCTGCAGGTCGTCGCGAAGGGCGCCCACCTCGGCGTCCACCTCCGCGGCGCTGCGCAGGATGTCGTCCAGCGGGCGGGTGGCCTCGATGCGGCGGGCGATCCCGGTGGCGAACGCGACCAGCTGCACACGCTGATCGCGCTCCTGCCGCACCGACTGCGGCTCCGGCCGGTCGACCACCTTGACGTCGGCGTCGTCCCCTCCGACCACGGTGTCGATGAGCTCCTTGAGCAGGTTCCGCTTGCTGCCGAAGACGGCGTAGACCGTGTCGGCGGAGACGTTCGCCGCCGTGGCGATGGCCTCGACGCTCGTCGCCGGGTAGCCGCGTTCCAGGAAGAGGCCGCGGGACGCGGCGAGGATGCGCCGCCGGGTCTGGCGCGACTGCTCGGCACGGAGGGGAGAGCGGTAGGCGCGCTTGACATCGTTCACTGTTGACCCTAGGATACCAGTATTCGATCCAGTTGGACTCGGACAAATACCTCGTGAGGAGTACCGGCATCATGGCTGACACGCGATACACGTACGTGCAGGACGTTCCCATCGACGAGGGCGTCTACCGCCGGATCATCGACCGCATCGGCGATCGCCCTGTCGACGGCTGCCTTCTCCACCTCTGCGTCCGCCAGCCCAACGGCGGCCTGCGTTACCTGGACATCTGGGAGTCCGAGGAGGCATGCACTCGAGCGTTCGACGAGCGCATCCACCCCGCCGTCTCCTCCGTGTTCCAGGAGATCGGCTTCCGGCCGGATGGCGAGCCCGGGGTGGAGCGGCTCGAGCTGCTCGACGCTTCCGGTTCCATGGTCGCCGCCACCGCCCGTTGAGCATTGGGGGCGCGGTTTCTGCCAGCTCCGTCGCCGCAGCGCCGACCGCGCTCCCACAATGCGCCATGCCCGCAGCGATTCTCAACGTGACCTTCGACTGCCACGACGCCAGGCTGGTCGCTGCGTTCTGGGGCGCGGTCACCGGGTACGCCCTCGCGGAGGTGCGTCATCCCGGCAACCACCACTGGGTGGCGAGTCCGCCGCACAGCGCGCGGCCTCGACTGGTTTTCGTCACCGTTCCAGAACGAAAGCTCGTCAAGAACCGAGTGCACCTGGACATGCTGCCGGCCGACAGTGGCCAGGACGCCGAGCTCGACCGGCTGCTGGGATTGGGAGCGACCGTCGTCGACGATCGGCGTCAGCTCACGCCGGGAGGCTGGGTGGTCCTCGCCGATCCCGAGGGAAACGAGTTCTGCCTGGAGTAGCTCGAGCACGGTCTTAAGATTCTGCAGTGCGCATCAACGATCCGCCGGAGGAGATCATCGGCTCGAAGGTGGTGTTGCGCAGGCCCCGTTACCCGGCGGACTGCACCCCACTGCGGGCGGCCATCAACGCCAGCTTTGAGCATCTCAGAGGCTGGATGCCGTGGGCACAGTCACCGGCGACCGATCAGTCGGTGCGCACCTTCCTCGAACCTGCTGCACGAGATTTTGGTGATTCTGCCGCCCACTATGCAATCACCCTGCGCCGCACCGGCGAATACGCGGGTCTGTGCGGACTCGAAGCGCGCATCGGAGAGGGTGCGCTCGAGATTGGGTACTGGGCGGACGTTCGCCACACGGGCCGCGGAATCGTCACCGAGGCCGCCCGTCTCCTGACCGCCACCGCGCTGGCACTGGACGGGGTCACGCGTGTCGAGATCCACTGCGACGAGGCGAATGTTCGCAGCGCTGCCGTGCCTCGCCGGCTGGGGTATCGGCTCGACCGCATCGAGAAGGACGAGATTGAGGCGCCCAATGAGGTTGGGCGTTCGATGATCTGGGTCGCCGAGGCCGCCGCCTGGCGCCGTAATCAAGACGTACCGGGTGGTGCGTGACGGCCCACAATCCCACCCCGAAGCCGAGCTCCGGGAGATCATCCCTCTGGAGCCTGCCGGTGGCGCTGAGTATCACCCGTGGGTTCGCTCTGCTCCAGCGGTCGCGCAGCGACCAGCGCGAGCATCGCGGTGTGCACCTTGGGCGTCGCGGCGGCAACGAGGCTGTGTGAACGCGGTGTCCAGGGTCGGCCGTCCTCGTCAGTGACCAGGGCGCCGGCCTCTGAAGCCACCAGCGCTCCCGCCGCGAAGTGCAGAGGCGCACTCGTGTTGGGATGCCAGGCTCCGGCAACGCGCCCGGCCGCGACGTACGCCAGGTCGATCGTGCTGCCCAGGGTGCGCAGCTCCCATTGCCCGTCCGCGACCGCCGCGGCCATCACGCCGGCTCGGCGCATGGCCTCAGCTCCGCCCCGAAGCCCGGGCTCCAGAACGAGGATGGAGCTGGCGTCACTCGCCGTTGTGGGAACCAGCTCTGTCGCCTCAGCGAGCCAGGTGCCGCGCCCTCTCTGCGACACCCAGATCTCACCGGAGGCAGCATCGCCGACCGCCCCGAGCACGACCTGTCCTTCCTCCACGAGGGCGACGTTGACACAGCACAGCGGCAGGTGCGAGGCGAAGTTCCAGGTTCCGCAGATAGGATCCACCAGCCAGTAGCTGCCGTCCGCCGGCACAGCGTCCTGACCTGACTCCTCACCGACGAATGCGTGGTCACCGTGCGTCCGCGTGACCAGTGCTCTGATCACCGCCTGACTCTTGACGTCCGTGCCGGTGGCGATGTCCAAGCGCCCCTTCGACGTGATCTGATCGCTGTCGATCCGCTCGGCGACCACGTGCAGTGCGGCGCGCACCGCCTGCACCGCGGAGGAGGCTTCGGCGCGCAACTCCTCGACCCGCACGCAGCGACGATATCAGCCGCGGCCAGCGACCCGCGCACCTCGCCCAGGAAACCCACGAGCCAGTCCTACGGCCACCCAACTCCTGGCGCAGCGACGTCCAGCGCCACGACCTGGCCCGTGCGCGGCTCGTTGAACATCGCCGCAGGGCCGTTCCATTCGGTTGCCATCATGAAGAGCGTGGTCCGCGAGGGCCCGCCGAGCGCGCACGCAAAGCAGCCGCGGTCGAGATCCACCGTCCGCAGCACCTGGCCACCCTCCGCGACCCGCACGCACCGCTGGTTGGGAACGTCCGCGTACCAGACAGCACCCTCGGCATCGAGGCAGATGCCGTCGGGGACTCCATCGCCGAGATCAGCCCACACGCGGCGGCTCGACAAGGCGCCATCGCCGCCAATGTCGAACGCGGTGAGCCGCTTGGCATAGGACTCACCCACGATCAGCGTGGCGTTGTCGGCGCTGATGAGCATGCCGTTGGGAAAAGCGAGATCGTCCGCAACCTGACGGACCGATCCGTCAGGTGTAGCCATTGCGATCACCCCGGGCTTGAAGGCCTCACCGGTCATCAGGTTGAAGCCGCCGCCGTTGACATACGCGTTGCCGCGCCCATCGACAACGAGCTCGTTCCCTGCGGGCGGGTCCGACGTGGCGGCGAGGTCGGCATGGGTCACCAGCGTTCCGTCCGCTTCCTGGCGCAGCAGACGACCGTCACCCGCCGAGACCACGAGCAGGCGCCCGTCGGGCAACCAGCCGGAACAGCACGGGAACGACCCGGCGTGCGCCATGACCTCGGTGTGGCCCGCGAGATCGGCGGCCAGGACGTCCTGCGTTCCCCAGTCGGAGAACCAGAGCCGGCCGTCGTGCCAGCGCGGTTGCTCGCCGAAGACGAGACCGGTCACCAGGGTTCTCAGCTCAGCCATCCGCCGTCCTGTGGGCGCCGACCATACCCATCGTGGCCACGGTACCACCGCCCGATCCGCCCGGGACGCTTCGCACGTCAGGTTCGTCTCAGCGCACGGACCTTTTCACCAGCGCGGTTATCTTTGCCTCTTCGGCGGCAGTCAACCTCATGAGCGCGTAGGAATTCGGCCACATGGCGCCGTCGTCGAGATTCGCCTTGTCGCTGAAGCCGAGCGTCTGGTATCTGGCTTTGAACTTTCCTGCGTTCTGGAACCAGCAGATCACGTTGCCGTCCTTGGCGTACGCGGGCATCCCGTACCAGGTTTTCGGCGCGAGCGCCGGTGCTGCGGATTTGATGAGGGCGTGCAGCTTCTTGGCGATACCGCGTGCCGGCTCCTCCATCTTGGCGATCGCCGCGAGCAACTCCTTCTCACCGTCCGCCTTGGAGGCTTCCGCTTTGAGCTCCCGGGCGCGCTCGCGCATCGCGGCCTTTTCCTCGGCCGTGAATCCCTTGGACGGCTTCGGGTTGGCTTTCGTGGCTGATCTCGTTACGGTCGCCATTGCTGGGTTCTCCTCTTCGCGCCTTTGATTGGGGAAGCGCTCACTGTAGGACGCCGACCTTGGCGGTGGCTTCTTCAAAGCTGATCGGTTTGCCATGATCCACGGCTGGAACAGCGAGTCAGTCTGATCACCCTCGGGGTCTCGGATCCTGCCCGTGCTCGCTGGCGTTGTGCCGCGGCCGGACGTTCGCAGTTGAGAGCGACCAGATGTTCGACCGATACGCTTCCGTACACTGACGGACATGGCATGCCGCATCAGCGAGCTGGTCATCGACGTCGCCGACGCCGATCGGCTCGCCGCATTCTGGAGCGAGGTCCTCGGCTACGTCGAACTCGGCCGGGAGGACAACGGAGTCATCGAGATCGGGCCGCGCGACGCCGGCTTCGGCGGCCCGCAGCCCACCCTCGTCTTCATCCCCAGCAGCGACGCCCGAACCGGGAAGCTCCGGCTGCACATCGACGTCAACGCCACCGACCGCGACCAGGACGCCGAGCTGGCGCGGCTGCTCGCTCTCGGCGCCCGGCCCGCCGACGTCGGCCAGACCGGCACCGAGAGCTGGCATGTCCTGGCAGACCCAGAAGGCAACGAATTCTGCCTCCTGCACACCCGGCTCCAGCCCCTCTGACCACGTGGGTCCTTTGGCACCAAGCCGGAGATGACCCGAGGGGCCGCCCCAGCCTCGCCGCCTAGAGCTCGGCGTTGCGTCGGCTCTGGACGACAATGGGCCGCCCGACGAAACGAGCGAGGACGAACATCATGGCCACACCGGACCGCCGCAGCATCCTCATCGATGCCTACGAGAACGCGGCGGTGATCGTCTCTGGGATAAGCCCTGACCAGTTGCGCAACTCCACGCCTTGCCACGATTACGACGTAGCGGGGATGATCGACCACCTCGTCGAAGCCGGGCACCGAGCTGCCGCCCTCGGCCGCGGGCAAGCGCCTCCGCCAGGGGACGCATCCCCGCACGTGGAGCTGCCTCTGGCGCCCAACCGGCTGCGGGGCGCCGCCCAGGAGGCGGCGGCGGCGTGGGCGGACGATACCCGCCTGGTGATAACGGCAACCATGCCCTGGGGTGAGCGGTACACGGGGGCCGCCCTCATCGACATGTACCTCCTCGAGTTGGCGGCCCACGCGTGGGACCTGGCCCGGGCCACTGGACAGCTGGATGGACTCGCCTCCGCCCTCGCCGCGCCGGCACTGAGTGGGGCGCACGGCTTCATCAAGCAGGAGTTCCGGAACATGGTGCGTCCGGGTGCCCCCTTCGGCGCCGAGGTACCGCCCCCTCCCGGCGCCAACGACTGGGAGCGCTTCGTGGCGTTTACGGGACGCGACCCGCGAGCGCGGGTCACGCCGAGCAGCTAGCTGTAGAGAAGCCCCTATCACAGGGTCCCGATCTTCGTGCTCAGTCACCGGCCGCCCAGGGGCCGACCGTCGCGAACTATCCGTTGGTGACGTACGTGACAGGTGGGATCGCCAGCGCGATGGCACAGGCCAAGGCCGCCGTCGGGGACCTCAACGTGCTGGTGCATGGCGAGCCATTGGCTAATAAGCACACCTAAATCTAATGGCAACCTCCCGCCCGCGTGATCGGCGCCGCAGCGGTGCCGACGACGACGTCTTCCTGGCTCTGCACCACCAGTCAGGCGTGATCGCCCATCTCTGGACCAACGGGGTTGCCGTCAACGACGAGCCCCTGATCGCCGCGCGGGCGTGATCACCCGCAATCCCCGGGGGATCACCTCGAACACCCCCGGGAGTCTGCCGGCGATGTCGCCGTCCAGGGTCACATCCATCGATGCGCCGGGCCGGACCGTGAGACGCGAGACCTGCAGAGTGCGGATCCCACGAATGCGCCGGTGCGCGCCCACTGCGGGATAGAGCGCCGACCACATGATCCGTCGCGGCGGGAGGTGCTCCACCATGATCGCGTCGAGGGTCCCGTCGTCCGTGCCCGCCCCAGGAACCCGCAACCTCAGGAATCCACCGAAGATCGGCGCGTTGATGACCGCGAGATGCATGAGCTGCAGGCGCTCTTTGCTGTCGCCATATTCAATCTCACAGGTGAACACCGGACGCTCCCGCAACGCCACCGCGGCCGCGATCGCGTAGGTCAGCCGGCCCAGGCGCTCCCGCTCATCCGCTCGCGTGGCAAAGCGTGCGAAGTGCACGTTGATTCCGACTGCGGCGGCATGGACGAAATGCCGCGGGCGCTGTCCGTCGCCTGTGAACCGTCCCGCGTCAACGCGCATCACGCGGCCCCGCGAGAGGAGTCGGACCGCCTTCTCGGCGTGAATCGGGATCTCGAGCGAGCGGGCGAAGTCATTCGACGTGCCGAGGGGAAGAATCCCCAGGACGGCGGATGTGCCCACGATCCTGTCAGCGACCTGCCCAACGGTTCCATCGCCGCCGACCGCAACCACCACTGGCGGCGTCGACCGGTTGCGCTCGAGCACGCCGTCGAGACGGTCGAGCTCCTGGACGGGGATCTCCGTGACAACCTGCAGACCGATATCGGCCATTGCCCTGCGAGCCCGCCCAAGGTGGCTGGCATGACCGGCGTGAGGGTTGACGACAAGGACGAGCTCGCCGGGCTCGGGCCACCCAGATTCAGGGACATGTGTCGTCGCACCCAGCCACTCGTCACCGGCGCGCATCAACCGACCGGTGGCGACGCCCATACCCGCGCCGATCGCCGCGCCCGCGACCACGTCGAAGGGATAGTGCACCCCGAGCCCGACCCGGGAGTAGGCGACGCCCATGGCCAGTGGAAGCGTCGGGAGCAACCAGAGCGGTTGTTCGAGCCCGGCGCCGGTCGCGAAGGCGAGGGCCGATGCCGCGTGGCCGGACGGAAATGATGAGCTCTTCGGCACGCGAATTGACCTCGACGCATCACCATGCTGCCGCTGTGGACGCCGACGGCGCGTCAGGTATTTCAGCGGAAGGTTGACCACCGCCGATGTGATCGCGATCGACAGTACGCCGCGCAGCGCAGCGCGGCGGGAGCGCCGTCCGCCGCCCAGCGCCATTCCCGCGGCGATCACCAGCCAGAGGGCGGATTGGTTGGCGCCGGTGCTGAGAGGTGTGAGGACCCGACCGACGAGCCGACCGTCGCGCCGCGTCAGCCTGTCGAACAGCCGTCGATCGGCGGCATCAAGTCTCGCCAGAGGACGGAACACTGGTGCCCAGTCTAGGAGCCACCCCGTGGCGGCTTGCTTGACATATACAAACCAGTGTAGGTACACTGCGGGGCGAGCCGGTCGCTGACCGGCCGGCCGGAGGGGCGACCGCTATCGCGTGTCGGAGGTCGCCCCCGTGGCCGCACTCAAGGGTCTTGTCGACAACTGGATTCTGCTCGCGCAAGGTCTGATCGGCTCCATCGGCGCGTTGGCCTTCCTGATCGCCTTCATGTACAAGATCGTCGCCGTCGACCCGCGCAGCGTCATGGAGGCCAAGCGCTGGATCGGTCGCATCGTGTTCGGCACCATCGGGGTGGAGGTCGCCGGCACGCTCACCCACGCGATCATCGCCAGCGTCCCGGGCGGTGTTCACTGAGGTGTCGATCGTCAACGGCATCACCAACGCGGGCCACGCCATCACCGACCCGGTGGGCTTCATCGTCCAGGCGCTGGTGGGGCTCCTCGGCCACCTGATCTCGGTGGCGCGCGTCGACATGATGGGCGTGCTCGATCGGTTCCTCTTTCGCACCGTCGATCCCACCGTCTCGGGCAACCGGCCCATCACCGCCAATCCCAACCTGGCCAGCCTGAACCTCGGGCTCAGCCTGGCCGTCGACGCCATGATCGGGCTGGTCATCCTGCTGACCTCGCTGCGCAGCATCTTCGAGCGCTCCATGCGGTCGAGGTACGACCTCAAGGTCGTCCTCCCGCGCGTCCTCCTCGCCATCGTGCTCGCCCACGGGTCGCTGCTGTTCATGCAGATGGCGATCGACCTCAACAACGCCCTCGACGGTGTGGCGCTCTCACTCGGTGGCCCGCTCAATGGTGACACGCTGCCCTGGTCGCCGAGCCTGGCGCCAGTGACGCTCGCGCGCCTGATCACCGGCCAGGACCTCTTCCAGGTGCTGCTGATCGTCGCCCTGGTCGCGGCGATGGCCATCCTGGTCCTGGCCTATGTGATTCGCACCGCCCTGCTCAACATCCTCATCGTCACCGCTCCGCTGGCGGCGCTGCTCACCGTCATGCCGGACACGCGCAACCACGCCCGAACCTGGCTGCGGCTCTTCACCGGCACGGTCTTCATGCAGGCGGTGCAGCTGATCATCCTGCGTGTCGCCGTCACCACGGAGTTCGACTCCAGCGGCGGTCTGATCACCACCGTGTACGCGCTGGCGACTCTGTGGCTGCTTCTCAAGGTGCCCGGCGCCATGAACACCTCCACCCATCTGGAGAGCAAGGCGCACACCATGCTCCACAGCCTGGAGCGCTCCGCCAAGCACGCCCTGCTCCCCGCCCATCACAACCACGCGCCGCGGCGCACGGCGTGAGAGATGAGCCGCTCGCATCCAACCAGCAACCGACCATAGGAGGAAGCACAGCCATGATCAACCGAGTCATCCTGCTCGGTAACCTCACCCGCGACGCCGAAGCCACCACCGGACCGTCGACCACCCTGGCCCGCTTGCGCATCGCCACCAACGCGGTGTGGCGGGACGCCGAGGGCAATCGCCAGGAGAGCGCAGAGTTCCACAACGTGGTCGCCTTCGGCAAGCTCGGCGAGATCTGCGCCAGCTACTGCCTCAAGGGACGCCGCGTCTACATCGAGGGGCGGTTGCGCACGCGCGAGTACGAGGGCGGCGACGGCCTGCGCCGGCACAGCACGGAGATCATCGCCGAGACGATGAAGCTTCTCGACCGCCCGCGCACCGACGACGACGCCCCCCACCACGACGAGGGCGGGCGCGCCGAACCCGCGGCGGGGTCCGGCGACGTCGATCCCGGTGGCAGCAACGGAGAGCGCGCCGGCAAGCGCACCAAGGTGGGGGTGACGCCGGCAGCCTGAGTCAGGCCCCCTGGCGGCTCACCTTGGCAAGGTGCTGCACCACGTCGTCGAGGACCTTGTCCTGTGCCTGCAGGTGCTCTTGCAACTGCAGGCACTCCTGCAGGATCGCCTCGGCGTCCTTGTAGGTGTCGGCGGCACGCTGGTCGGCGGCTCGGCCCTGGATGTTCTGCCCCACCATGAGGATGGAGAGCATCACCAGCTGGATGAAGGTCTGCGAGATCCACTGCACCAGCAGCAGCGGCGAGCTGGTCGCCTGGGGCAGCACCACCAGCGCGAGGATCGCGAAGGCGTACGCGCACCACATCGTGCCCACGATGCCGGTGATGATCAGTGCGAGCCGCCCGTTGAAGTTCGGCGGCGCCTGGTCGGCCACCTTGGCGGGGCCGCGCCTGCGCCGCTCCAGGATGCGCGGGTGGGGAACGTGGACGAAATGGACGAAGTGCCTCGCCGGGGGCGGACTGTCGGTCATGTTTGTTTCCTCTCTTTGTCGCCGACTCGCTGAGACTTTCACACGGGCCAGGACGTTTGTGGGCATGCTGAGCGCTGTCCAGGCTTCTCCGGAGCCGGGGTGGCCCGCTCGCTCCTGTCTGCTAGCGTCGCCTGGTGAGCAATCGACTCGCCGGCGAGACCAGCCCGTACCTCCTCCAGCACGCCGACAATCCCGTCGACTGGTACCCCTGGGGCGACGAGGCCTTCGCCCGGGCGCGCGCCGAGGACCGTCCCATCCTCCTCAGCGTCGGCTACAGCGCCTGCCACTGGTGCCATGTGATGGCCCATGAGTGCTTCGAGAACCCGGAGATCGCCGCGCTCATCAACCAGAGGTTCATCAGCATCAAGGTGGACCGTGAGGAGCGCCCCGACGTCGACTCCATCTACATGCAGGCGGTGGTTGCCATCAGTGGCCACGGTGGCTGGCCGATGACGGTGTTCCTCACCCCGTCCGGCGAGCCGTACTTCGGAGGCACGTACTTCCCGCCCGAGGATCGCCAGGGACTGCGTGGCTTTCCCCATGTCCTCGACGCCGCCGCCGACGTGTACCGCGACCGCCGTGACGAGGTCATCCGGTCGGCCGATCAGCTCCGCCGCGCGCTCGAGCCGCCGTCACTGCCGGCCGGGACGGGCACGACGGCCGATCTCGGCGCCGCCGCCACGCAGCTGGTCGCCCAGACCGACATGCGCCACGGCGGGTTCGGCGCCGCCCCCAAGTTCCCGCATCCCGCGTCCCTGGACTTCCTCCTCCGCCGCCAGCGCCACGCTCCCGATTCGCGCCTCCTCGATGCCGCGCTGATCACGCTCGATCACATGGCCCGCGGTGGCATCCACGACCAGGTGGGTGGTGGTTTCCACCGCTACTCGGTCGACGGCATGTGGTCCATCCCCCACTTCGAGAAGATGCTCTACGACAACGCGCAGCTGGCCCCCGTGTATCTCCACGCCCATCAGCTCACCGGTGAGCCTCGCTGGCGCGACGTCGTCGAGGACACCCTCGACCACGCGCTCCGCGAGCTCCGCCTGCCGATGGGCGGCTTCGCCTCGTCGCAGGATGCGGACTCCCCGGGAGGCGAGGGGTCGTACTTCGTCTGGACACCGTCGCAGCTGACCGAGGTGCTCGGCGATGACGACGCCACGCTGGCCGCGCGCGTGTTCGGCGTCAGCGATGCCGGCAACTTCGAAGGCCGCACCACGGTGCTCTCCATGCCGTTTCCGCTCACCCAGGTGGCGCGCAGCCTGGGCATCGCCGAGGATGCGCTGGGCGAGCGGATCGACAGCATCCGCGAGCGTCTCCTCGCCGCCCGGCAGCGGCGCCCGGCGCCGGCCCGCGACGACAAGGTGCTGACCTCCTGGAACGCTCTCATGCTGGCCGCGCTCGCCGAGGCCGGCGCCGCGCTGGCGCGTCCCGACTACGTCGACGCCGCCCGGCGCTGCGCAGATTTCCTGCTCACCGAGCTGCGCTCCGACGGCGTGCTGCTGCGCACCTGGAAGGACGGCAGGGCCAAGATCACCGGCTTCCTGGAGGACTCGGCGTTCCTCGCCGACTCGCTGATCACTCTCTACGAGGCATGCGGGGACGGCAGGTACCTGGGCGAGGCGCGCGCGCTGGTCGAGGACGCGCTGCGCCGTTTCGAGGACGGCGGTGTGCTCTACGACACCGCGTCCGACGCGGAGCCGCTGCTGGTGCGACCGCGCACCATCGACGACAACCCCATCCCCGCCGGGCAATCGGTGCTGGCGTCGGCGCTTCTGCGCATCGCCGCCGTCGACGGCGACCCGGCCGCGCGTCACGACGCCGAGACGATCATGGCGCCGTTCACCGCGGTGGTGGCGCGCTCCCCGCTGGCGCTGAGCTCACTGGCGTGTGCCATGGATCGCGCCCAGGCACGATCGCGCGAGATCGCCGTCGTCGGTCCCCCAAACGACCCGCGCACGGCGGCACTGCTCGCCGTGGTGCACCGGCAGTGGCTCCCCGACTCGGTGCTGGCCTGGGGCGACCCCGACAACGCGCTGCTGGCCGGTCGCACCACGGTGGACGGTGCCCCCGCCGCCTACGTGTGCGAGAGCTTCGCGTGCCAGCGCCCGGTCACCGAGCCGCACCAGCTCGCCGATGCCCTCGCCGGGGTGGCCGCGCCCGCCTGACCAGCGCTGCCGTCAGCACGTCGCTGAGTTGAACAGCACCAGCGTGGCCACCAGGTTGAATGTGCCGTGCACCAGCATCGACGGCCAGAGGCTGCGGGCGTGGTGGTAC
Organism: Candidatus Dormiibacterota bacterium; assembly: GCA_035552595.1. Classification (GTDB taxonomy): domain Bacteria; phylum Chloroflexota; class Dormibacteria; order Aeolococcales; family Aeolococcaceae; genus Aeolococcus. The sequence goes on along the minus strand of DASZKZ010000024.1, from coordinate 6,257 downwards.
AGCGTGGCCAGCACCAGCCCGGCCGCGAAGATGGGCAGGAAGAGGGTCAGCTGGAGGAACCCGACGTGCTCCAGCGAGAAGAGCGCGGCCGAGATCACCACCGCCCAGGCGATCGGGGTGCGGCCGCGCAGCCAGCCGAACACCATGCCCCGGAAGACGATCTCCTCGACGAGGGGCGCGATCATCGCCACTCCCACGACGGCCAGCGGCAGCGCTCCCTGGTAGGCGTCGCGGATGCTGACGCACTGGTTGGACGGTGCCTGGGGGAAGAGGCTCTGGCTGAGCAGCCCGGTGATCGATTCGAAGAGGAACGCCGCGAAGGTGAACGGCAGGGCGGCGAGCAGCCAGCGCCACTCCACGCGACGCACGCCCAGCGACGCGAGCGTGGCATGGCGCCGCACCCTGACGAAGAGCAGGACGAGGAGGAAGACGGCGCCGTACGCGGTGATGTCTGACGACACCGCCTCGATGGGGCGGCGGGTGCTCAGGGCGACGCCGCGGAGCGGCCACTTCAGCGCGGCGACGGTGACGTACTCGACACCGAGCGACAGCGGCAGCAGGAGGACCACCACAGGGAGCACGTCGGACCATGTCCACGGCGTGCGCTCGACCGCCGATGATGGGGGAGGTGCCGTCAATGGCGGCGGCGCGGCAGGGGGCGGCGATGGCGGTGGTGGCGCCGGGGGCGGCGCGGTCCACACCGGCGGGGGCTGGGCTGCCGTCCCCGGCCACGCCCCCCACGCCGAAGCCCCGCCCCATGCCGGAGCCGGCGCCCACACCGGAGGGAGGTGGACCACACGCGTCCTGGCGAAGAGATCCGACAGTCCGCGCCGGTCGGCGCGAACCAGTCCCACCAGCAACCCGATGCCCGCGGAGACCAGCGAGAACCACAGCCCGCACATCCGCAGCAGCACCTGCGACGACGTCGCCGGTGACACCCCGTCGAACGAGCGCAGACGGCACTGCACCGCGCGCATGCCGACGCTTGCCCCCCGTGACCACGAGACGTAGAGGTACACGCCCGGCCCGACGAACGCCACCGTCTGGGTGAGGGCGCGCGCCAGCGCCGTGGCCACGCCCACGTGACTGCCGATGAGGTCCGTCGAGGTCACGCCCGTCGCCGCGGTCAGCGTGCCGCCGACGATGAGAGCGACGATCTCTCCGCCGGCGATGACCCCCAGGTCGACGAGCGCCGCGAGCGCACGTCGTCCCACCGGCGCGGTCGGCGGCGCCGCCCCGCCGGTCGCGTTCAGAACTGGCCGCACCCCGCCGCGTGTCCGGCGGTGTCCAGCGACGGCAGCCCGGCGAAGTGCGGCCATGCCCGCCCGTCGGTGTCGGGGAGGAAGTCGCCGGTGTTCTCGTCCTGGCGGTACTGGAGCCGGGGACCGTGCTCGAGCAGCTCGGCCATGGCCGCGACGAACACGTCGATGTCGGCGGCGCTGGTGCCGATGCCGAACGAGGCTCGCACCGCTCCGGGAATGCCGGCGCGCTCGCCACGCCGCAGCGAGCTGCGCACCGTGTCAGCCGCCACCGCGTCGATGCCGAGCAGGTGGGTGATGTAGGGGTGCGCGCAGAAGCAGCCGTGCCGCACCCCGATGGCGTGTTCGGCGCTCAGCGCGGCGGCCACGAGCGCGTGGTGCATCCCCTCGATGGTGAACGTCACCACCCCGAGCCGATCCACCGCGTCGCCGTGCCAGAGCCGCAGCCGTCGCAGGCGTGGGAGCGTCGCGAAAGCGGAGTCGATGCGCGCCAGCAGGTCGCGCTCGTGCTCGGCGATGCGCTCCATGCCCACCGCGGAGAGCGAGGTCGCGGCGACACCGAGCGCGATGGCGCCGATCACGTTGGGGCTGCCCGCCTCGAGCCGGTCGGGCATCGCCGTCCAGAGGACATCGTCGAGGGTGACGAAGTCGACGGCTCCGCCCCCGGCGAGAAGCGGCTCGGCGTCGGCGACGAGGTCGGTGCGCACCACCAGCGCTCCGGCCCCGAACGGCGCGTACATCTTGTGCCCGCTGAAGGCCAGGCAGTCGATGTCCATGGCGGCCATGTCGATGGCGCGGTGGGGTGCGAGCTGGGCGGCGTCGACGCTGATCAGCGCTCCGTGCGCATGGGCGATGCGGGCCATCTCGGCGACCGGCATGACCTCGCCCGTCACATTGCTGGCGCCGGTGACCGCCACCACCTCGATGCGGCCGCCGGCGGCGCGCAGCGCGGTGTCCAATGAGTCGAGCAGCGCCGCCGGCGTCGGCGGTGGCGGCAGATGCTCGACTTGCCCGAGCCGGCGCCACGGGAGCATGTTGGCGTGGTGCTCGATCTCGGTGACCAGCACGGTGGACCCTGCAGGCACCCGCAGGCATCTGGCGAGGTGGTTGATGGCGTCGGTGGTGTTGCGGACGAAGACCACGGAGTCGCTGTCGCGCGCGCCCACGAAGGTGGCCACCGCCTGGCGGGCCGCCTCGTAGAGGCGGGTCGACACCTGCGAGAGGTGCCCGGCACCTCGATGCACGCTGCTGTAGTACGGCAGGACCTCGTTGACGGCCGTGACCACGTCCTCGAGCGCCGGCGTGCTGGCGGCGCAGTCGAGGTTGACGTAGCGGCGCGAGCTGCCGTCGGCGAGGGGCACCGTCATGCCGGCGCCGCAGAGGCGGGGGAGGGCGGTGCCGATCATTCGCACACCCTACCCCGGTTCGGCGGCGCGCGACTCGTCGGCGGCAACCAGACCGCTGCCCCCCGCCACCTCCAGCCCGGCGCGGATCACCGTCGCCGCGGGGTTGGCGCCGAGGTGGTAGGCGACGTCGATCCAGTGCGGTGAGTGGAGGATGACCGCATCGCAGCGCAGGCCGGCGCGGAGCATGCCCCGGTCGCGCAGCCGCAGAGCGGCCGCCCCGCCGGCGGTCGCCGCGAGCAGCGCCTGGGCCGGCGTCAGCCCCGCGCCGGCCACCGCCAGGGACACCATCAGCGGCATCGACTCGCTGTAGCAGGTGCCGGGATTGCAGTCGGTGGCCACCGCCACCGTGGCCCCGGCGGCCAGCAACCGCCGCCCCGGCGGAGGCGGGCCGCCCAGCACCAGCGCGGCTCCGGGCAGGAGCACGCCGACCACCCCGGCCTCGGCCAGGGCGCGGAGGTCGTCGTCGCCGGCGTGCTCGAGGTGATCGGCGCTGGCCGCCCCCAGCTCGGCGGCCAGTCGGGCGCCGCCGCTGCGAGTGCGCTGCTCGGCGTGGACCTTGGCCCCCAGGCCGGCCCGTCGCGCGGCCTCGAGCACGCGCCGGCACTCCTCGACGGTGTACGCGTCCTCCTCGCAGAACACATCGCAGAAGCTCGCCCGGGTGGCGGCGTCCTCAACTCCCCGGGCGCAGATCCCGGCCAGAAGCGCCTCGCGGTCGCCGTCGGGGGGACCGTGCAGCGGCAGGTAGGTGGTGACGACGTCGGGCAGGCCCTCCTGGTGGCCCACCGCGACGGCGGCGTCGAGCTGGCGCATCTCGGCGTCATGGGCGAGCCCGTAGCCGCTCTTCACCTCGACCGTGGTGGTGCCGTGCTCCAGCATCCGGCGAGCCCGCGCCGAGGCGGCTTCGACGATCTCCTCGACCGTGCCCGCCGACGTGCTCCGCACCGTGCTGCGGATCCCCCCTCCGCGGCGCGCGATCTCCTCGTAGCTGGCCCCCGCGGCGCGGGCCGCGTACTCGTCGGCGCGGTCGCCCAGCCAGGCGAGGTGGGTATGGGCATCGACGAACCCGGGGATCACCGCCGCCCCGCCGGCATCGATGTCGACGACGTCCGCGGACAGCGCCGGGAACGAGGCGTCCTGGCGGCGGCCGGCGTGGGTGAGCAGCCCGCCCGCGGCGATCAGCACCGCGTCGTGGACGACCCCGGGGGGCTCGCCGACGCGCGGATCGCAGGTCACCAGCGCGCCGATGTTGCGGACGATCAGCGTCGGGCGCGCGTTCATGAGACGGCGGCTGTCCTGGAGCGCAGCGCCACCCCCGCGCAGAACGCTGTGAACGTGGCCGCCATGAGGCGCACGGTGATGCCGGCGACGTCCGCGGCCGCGTCCACCTCGCAGAGGTCGACCGCCGCGACGGCGGGGTGGCGGCCCAGCAGGCGCGCCGCGGTGAGCAGGTCGTCGGGGAGCAGCCCGCCGGGCAGGCTGGCCGGACAGGCGGGTGCGAAGGCGCGGTCGACGACGTCGAGATCGAGGTCCGCATAGACGGCGTCGGCACCGGCACCGCGCAGCTCGTCGAGCGCGGCGGCGACCACCGTCGCCATCCCCGTGGCGCGCACCTCGCCGGCGGGGTGGACATGGATGCCCTGCGCGACCGCCCACTCCGCGTGCTCGCGGGCGTTGCCGAGGGGATGGATGCCGATCTGGGCCACCCGCGTTCCGGCGAGACCGCCGTCGATGAGCTCGCGGACGGGGGTGCCGTTGGCGGACCCCGAGGTCACCGGGCGGCAGTCGTGATGAGCGTCGAGGGTGAGCAGTCCCCAGGCCCGGTCAGGCCGCAGCCGGGTCATCCCCAGGAAGGCGGGGCGGGTCAGCGAGTTGTCGCCGCCGATGACCACAACCAGCGGAGCCGGCGATCCCAGCGTGGCCACCGCCTCCTCGATGCGGCGGTGCGCCGCCGCGGCGTCGGGATCGCCAAGGTCACCCTCCACGTCGCCGCCGTCGTGGACCGCCAGGGTGCTGATGTCCGCTCCGGTGGCGGCGTCCCAGGTGGGAAAGCGTGCCAGGGCCTCACGGAACGCGGGCGGGGTGGACCAGGCGGCGGACGGGCTGATCGATGCCTTGGAGATGGGCGCGCCGAGCAGGACGACGGCGGCGGGACCGGCGCCATCCCCGCGGAGCCACTCGCGCATGGTCACGGCGCTCAGCCGCCGCCGAGCATGGGGATGCGCACGTCGCGGGCGCGAGCCGCGGCCACCGCCTCCTCGTAGCCGGCGTCCGCGTGCCGCATCACCCCGGTGGCGGGGTCGTTGCGGAGCACCAGCTCGATGCGCCGATCGGCCAGCGCCGACCCGTCGCACACCACCTGGGCCCCGGCGTGGATGGACCGTCCGATGCCCACCCCGCCACCGTGGTGCACCGCCACCCAGGTGGCCCCGCTGGCGGTGTTGAGCAGCGCGTTGAGGATCGGCCAGTCGGCGATGGCGTCGCTGCCGTCGCGCATCGCCTCGGTCTCGCGATACGGGGAGGCCACGCTGCCGGAGTCGAGGTGATCGCGGCCGATCACGATGGGGGCGCGCACCGCACCGCTGCGCACCAGCTCGTTGAAGCGGAGCCCGGCCCGGTGCCGCTCGCCCGCCCCCAGCCAGCAGATTCGAGCCGGCAGTCCCTGAAACGCGACGCGCTCCCCGGCAAGCTGCAGCCAGCGGCGCAGCGAGTCCTGCTCGCCGAAGAGCTCGAGCAGCGCCGCGTCGGTCACCGCGATGTCGGCGGGGTCGCCGCTCAGGGCCACCCAGCGGAACGGCCCGCGTCCCTCGCAGAACTGCGACCGGATGTAGGCGGGCACGAACCCCGGGTACGCGAACGCCCCGGCGAACCCGCCCTTGACGGCCTCGCCGCGCAGCGAGTTGCCGTAGTCGAACACCTCCGCCCCACGCTCCTGGAAGGCCACCATCGCCCGGCAGTGCCGCGCCATCGACTCGCGCGCCGCCCGGATGTAGCCGTCCCGGTCGCTGTCGCGCAGCAACGCCGCCTCCTCGAGGGACACGCCCGCCGGCACGTAGCTGAGCGGATCGTGGGCGCTGGTCTGGTCCGTGACCACGTCGATGGCCAGCCCCGACTCGAGCAGCGCGGGCAGCGCCTCGGCGGCGTTGCCGACCACGCCGACGGAGAGGGCGCGACGCTCCTCACGGGCGAGGTCGCAGCGGCGCACGGCGTCGTCGAGATCGGTGGCCACCTCGTCGAGGTAGCGCGTCTCCATGCGGCGGCGCACGCGCTCGGGGTCGACGTCGATGCACAGGGCCACGCCGCCGTTCATGGTCACCGCCAGGGGCTGCGCCCCGCCCATGCCACCGAGTCCCCCGGTCACCACCAGCCGGCCGTCCAGGCTCCCTCCGAAGCGGCGCCGCGCCACCGCCGCGAAGGTCTCGTAGGTGCCCTGGAGGATCCCCTGGGTGCCGATGTAGATCCACGAGCCCGCGGTCATCTGCCCGTACATGGTCAGCCCCTTGGCCTCGAGCTCCCAGAACTCCTCCCAGGTCGCCCATTGCGGAACCAGCAGCGAGTTGGCGATGAGCACGCGCGGCGCCATCTCGTGGGTGCG
>DASZKZ010000023.1:0-55009 GCA_035552595.1 Candidatus Dormiibacterota bacterium | reverse complement strand
CGTTCAACAGCGGCGGCCAGGCCGGCCTGGTCTACGCCGGTAACCCCGCGACCGCCTCGCTGGCCCACTCCAACAGCAGCGCCACCGTCTCCCAGTACGACGCCGCCTGCGTCCGCCTGAGCGGCCGCTAGCGCGCACCGCTGTCTCCCCCTCTGCGGCGCTCACCGCCGCAGCTCAGGCTGGGGGCTGCGCGAGAGCAGCTCTCTCGACGCGCCCAGGAAGTGCTCTCGCGCCACAGGGACCCTCAGCGGATGTACATGAAGTTGCGCTTCAGGACGTCCAGGTTGTCGACCGCCAGAGCGGTGCCGCGCACGGTGCAGGCCTCGGGCTCGCCGGCCAGCCGGACCGAGCAGCCGCCGACCGCGGCGAGGTGCCGCTCCAGGCCCTCCAGGCGGGCACCCCCGCCGGTGAGGATCAGGCCGCTCCCCTTGACGTCGCGGCGCAGGCCGGCAGGCGTCTCCTCGAGCACCTGGAGCAGGCCGTCGTCGAGAGGTCGCAGGTAGTCACCGACCAGGCCGGTCAGCTCATGCGAGGAGAGCAGGACGCCGCCGACCTCACCGGTGCGCTCCTCGTGCGACGCGGCCACGAGCAGGCGCGCCGCCGACTGCTGCTCGGCGTGGCTCAGAGCCACCCCGTGGACGGATCCCACGTGCGCCGCAAGCGCCTCGAAGAGATCGGCGGAGCCGACGGGCAGCGATCGACTGGCGACGGTGCCCTCCAGCGAGAGGACCGCGACGTCCATCTTCCCGGCGCCGATGTCGATGACCAGGTGGGGCCGGGGTGAGGTCACCGCCACTCCCGCCCCCATCGCCGCCGCGATGGCGGCGTCGATGAGGTAGACGGTGCGTGAGCCCGCCCGCACCGCCGCCTCGAGCACGGCGCGGCGGTCGTCGCCGCTCATCCCACCCCGGACCGCGATGACCACGTCCGGCTTGAAGATGCGCTGCCGGCCCACCGCGCGGTTGAGGGCGTGATGCACCAGCGCGCTGAGCGCCCGGAGGTCGGTGATGTCGCCGCCCCTCAGCGGACGGCGGAGCTCCAGGCTGCTGTCCTCGGCGGCGGCCTCGAGGGCGGCCAGGCCGAACATGCTGAGGGTGGGCTCACCGTCGCGGATGGCGACAACGGAGGGCTCCGCGACCAGGGCGCCCTCGCCGCGCGTGATCACCCGGGTGGTGGCGGTGCCGAGGTCGACTCCGAGCTTCTTGCCGAGCACCGCGGGCGCCTCAGTCGCCGACCACGCCGCTGAGATCACGAACCGCAGGGCCGGTACCACCCTCGACGGAGATGCGCTGCACATCGGCACCGAGGCCGCGGAGCTTCTCCTCGAGCGATTCATAGCCTCGATCGAGGTGATACACCGAGTCGAGATCGCTGGTGCCGTGCGCGCAGAGCGCGGCGATCACCAGCGCCGCCCCCGATCTGATGTCGGGAACGGTGGCGCGCGTGGCGTGCAGCACCGCGGGGCCGTCGATGATCGCGCTGCGCCCCTCGACGCTGATCCTGGCGCCGAAGTCGAGAAGTGCCGGCACATGGCGGAACCTGTTCTCGTAGAGGGCCTCGCTGACGATGCTGATCCCGGTCGCCTGGGTCATCAGCGCGCAGTACTGGGGCTGGAGGTCCGTGGCGAACCCCGGATGCGGCCAGGTGGTGACGTCGACAGCATGCAGCGGGGCGGCACGCACGCGCACCTGGCTGGCACCCTCGACCACCTCGGCGCCGGCGCTGCGCAACTTGTTGATCAACCAGCGGACGTCGCTGGGGCGCATGCGGTCGATGGTCACGTCCCCGCCGGTGGCGGCCGCCGCCACCATGTACGTTCCCGCCTCGATGTAGTCGGTGGTGACGCTGTGCTTGGTGCCGTGCAGCAGTCCGTTCTGGCCCTCGATGACGATCAGCTCGGTGCCCGCGCCCGCGATGCGAGCCCCCATCCCGACCAGGCAGCGCACCAGGTCGAAGACGTGTGGTTCGCGAGCGGCGTTGGAGATGACCGTGATGCCCTCCGCGAGCACCGCCGCCATGATGAGGTTCTCGGTCCCCGTGACGGTGGGGATGTCGAGGTCGATGCGCGCGCCTCCCAACCGGCGCGCGTGCGCGGCGTACGTGTCGGCGCGCTCCTCGACCTGCGCCCCCATGAGGCGCAGCCCCTCGAGGTGCTGCTCGACCCGGCGCATCCCGATGTCGTCGCCGCCGGGCTTGGCGATGGCCGCCTCCCCGGTGCGAGCGATGAGCGCGCCCAGCAGGAGGAATGAGCCCCGCATGCGCCGGGTGAGGTCGGCCCCCACCTCGGCGGAGCGCACCGTCTCCGCGTGCAGCCGCCACGACGACGAGGTGAGGCGGTCGACCCGGACCCCCAGATGGCGCAGCATCGCCGCCATGGCGTCGATGTCCTCGATGTCGGGCACGTTGCGGAGCTCGAGGACCTGATCGGTGAGCAGCGCGGCGGCCATCACCGGAAGAGCGGCGTTCTTGCTCCCGGAGATGGAGACGGTGCCATGAAGAGGTCTCGGCCCGGAGATGCGCAAAAGGTCCATCAGCGGCGTAAACGTATCCCACAACGGGTCGGCTTTGCGGAGGCCGGGGCAGATCGGAGCGTCGATCGGCGACACTGAGTGGGCTGACCTGAGATTTGGAGACACCATCATGGCCACGGCGACGGCGACCTCTCTGGGCAGGATCGAGAGCCTGCTCGGCGGCGAGGCACAGGCTCTCCTCGAGCACCGCTGCGAGACAGTTCCCAGGGAGCTGCTCCACCTCCCGGGGCCCGCCTTCGTCGACCGGGTGGTGGCGGCGAGCGATCGCAATGTACGGGTGCTGCGCAGCCTGGAGAGCCTCTTCGACCACGGCCGGCTGGCGGGCACGGGCTACCTCTCCATCCTCCCGGTCGACCAGGGCATCGAGCACTCGGCCGGCGCCTCCTTCGCGGCCAACCCCGCGTACTTCGACGGGGAGAGGATCGTGGAGCTGGCCGTCGAAGGGGGCTGCAATGCGGTGGCCTCGACGATCGGGGTGCTGGGCTCGGTGGCACGGCGGTGGGCGCACCGGATCCCGTTCATCGTCAAGCTCAACCACAACGAGCTGCTCACCTATCCCAATCGCTTCGACCAGGTCATGTTCGGCAACGTCCAGCAGGCGTGGGAGATGGGCGCGGTGGCGGTGGGGGCGACCATCTACTTCGGCTCCGAGGAGGGGATGCGCCAGCTCCAGGAGGTCACCGAGGCCTTCCATGAGGCCCACGAGCTGGGCCTGGCCACCGTTCTCTGGTGCTACCTGCGCAACAACGCCTTCAAGAAGGACGGCGTCGACTACCACACCGCCGCCGACATGACCGGCCAGGCCAACCACCTCGGCGTCACCATCCAGGCCGATATCATCAAGCAGAAGCTGCCCACCGACAACGGCGGCTTCGTGGCGCTCAACTTCGGCAAGTCCGTCCCGGAGATGTACGAGAAGCTGAGCAGCGCCAACCCCATCGACCTGACCCGCTACCAGCTGCTCAACTGCTTCGCGGGACGCTCCCCGCTGATCAACAGCGGCGGCGAGTCCAAGGGCGCCGGAGATCTCGCTGAGGCGGTGCGCACGGCGGTCGTCAACAAGCGAGCCGGCGGAGCCGGGCTCATCACCGGGCGCAAGGCCTTCCAGCGCCCCACAGCGGAGGGAATCGAGTTGCTCAATGCGGTGCAGGATGTGTACCTGCTCGACGAGGTGACGGTGGCATGACCGATGTCCACGGCGCCGGTGAGGGGGACAGCGAGATCGCTGCCCCCGCGGAGGGTGAGCCCTCCGCCGCCACCGACCTCGCGCATGGCGAGGGCGATGACCTCGAGGACGCCACCGACGAGCACCCGGTGCGCAGCAAGAACACGGCCAGGCCGACCAACGCCATCATCCTCGGCGCCCTGCTCGTGGTGGTCGTGGCCCAACTGGTGATGACGTGGTTCGTGCTCGCCGCCACCACCCAGGTGCGCGATCAGTCCACCGCCGCCAACGGGCTGCAGCGCTGCATCATCCACGCGCAGCTCAGCGAGAACAGCACCACCGACCCGTCCGGGAGCGCCTACCGGGCGGCGGTGGGGAGCTGCGTCAGCAAGTGATTCCCTCCTGACGCAGCCCTCTCAGGGGAGGTGCGCCGGGCTCAGGCGCCGCGCAGCTCGCGACGGGCGATGGACTGGAGGTGCACCTCGTCCGGGCCGTCGAGGATGCGCAGCGCGCGCGTCCACGCGTACATCCGCGCCAGGGGCAGGTCATTGCTCATCCCCGCTCCCCCGTGCACCTGGATGGCGCGGTCCACCACTGCGCACGCCACCTGCGGAGCCGCCACCTTGATCGCCGCGATCTCGGTGCGCGCCGCCTTGGTGCCCTGGGTGTCCATCATCCAGGCCGCCTTGTGGCAGAGCAGCCGCACCTGCTCGAGCTCGACCCGCGAGCGGGCGATGGCCTCCTGGACCACCCCCTGCTCGGCGAGCAGCTTCCCGAATGCCGTCCTGGTGCGGGCCCGCTCGCACATCAGAGCCAGCGCTCGTTCGGCCGTGCCGATGACGCGCATGCAGTGGTGGATGCGCCCCGCCCCCAGGCGGGCCTGGGCGATGGCGAATGCCGAGCCACGCTCGCCGATGAGGTTGGCCGCGGGCACGCGCACCTCATCGAACATCACCTCGCAGTGGCTGCCGGGGTCGTCGTAGCCGAAGACCTGGAGCTGACGGACCACGGTGACCCCCGGCGCGTCCATGGGCACGAGCACGAACGAGTGGCGCCGGTGGGGGTCCGCCTCGGGGTCGCTGAGCCCCATCAGCAGCGAGACGCGCGCCAGCGGGTGGGCGGCACCGCTGGTCCACCACTTGCGACCGGTGATCACCAGCTCGTCGCCATCCTGCTCGATCCGGCAGCTGATGTTGGTGGGATCGCTGCTGGCCACGCCGGGTTCGGTCATGGCCACGCAGGAGCGGATCTCCCCCGCCAGCAGGGGCTTCAGCCAGGTCTCCTGCTGCTCCGCCGAGCCGAACAGGGCCAGCACCTCCATGTTGCCGGTGTCCGGAGCCGAGCAGTTGATCGCCTCCGGCGCGATCAGGCTGTGGCCGGTGATCTCGGCCAGGGGCGCGTACTCCAGGTTGGTGAGACCGGCGCCGAAGCGCGGATCGGGCAGGAAGAGGTTCCAGAGACCCCGCGAACGCGCCTCGCTCTTGAGCTCCTCCATGACCGGCGAGATGTGGTGGGGCACGGTGGCCGCGGAGAACTCCGCGAAGTAGCGCGGCTCGGCGGGAAGCACGCGCGTGGTGACGAAGTCCCCGAGCTGCTCACGCAGCTCGACGACACGGGGCGAGTACGCGAAATCCATCAGGCTCCTCCTGAAAGTCCGGCGAGCCCGGAGGCGCTCGCCCTGGCCAGTGCACGTTCGACGATCAGCGGGACCGCCGGTCCCAGGGTCTCGAATCCCTCCCCCACGGTCATGCCGAGGAGGAAGCGCGCGTTGATGCCCTCGGCGATGATCGCCAGCTTGTAGTGACCGAGGGCGACGTACCACTCCAGATGGCTGAGGTCGCGGTCGCTTCGCGCCGCGTAGCCGGCGACCATCTGCTCGCGGCCCGGGAAGCCCGCGCCGAGGCTGACCCGCCCGCCGGGCAGAGCTGACGCGGTGGGGTCGGACTCGTCGGTGATCCAGTACACCACGAGCAGGCCGAGGTCGCAGAGCGGGTCGCCGACGGTGCTCATCTCCCAGTCGACGACGGCGGCGATGCGATGGGGATCGTCGGCTGCGTAGATGACGTTGTCGAACCGGTAGTCGCCGTGCACGATGCCGGGACTGGATTGCTCGGGAAGGCCGTCGAGGAGGCGCCGGTGGAGCACCTCGATGGCGGGCAGCTCGCGGGTCTTGGAGGCCTCCCACTGCTGCCACCAGCGCCTCACCTGGCGCTCCAGAAACCCCTGCGGCCGGCCGAAGTCGCCCAGCCCGACCACATCGGGGACCACCGCGTGGAGGTCGAGGAGGGTATCGAGCAGCGCGCTCGCCATCGCCTCCCGCGTGGCCACCGTCTCCGGCCAGGCCTGGGGGAGCTGGTCCCGAACCACGTGGCCGTCGACGAAGTCCATCACGTAGAAGGGCGCGCCGATGACGGTCGGGTCCTCACAGAGGACCACGGCGCCCGGCACGGGGATGGCGGTGCCCTGCAGGGCGCTGATCACCCGCCATTCGCGCGCCATGTCGTGGGCGGTGGGGAGCACGTGCGCCAGCGGTGGTCGCCGCAGCACCCATCGATGCACGCCGTCGCTGACGCTGTAGGTGAGGTTGGAACGCCCCCCGGCGATGACGGTGCCGCGCAGGGGCCCGTCGATGGGAATGTGGTGAGCACTCAGGAACGACCGCAGCGCGGTGAGGTCGAGACCCGGCGGGCTGTCCATGGGTGGCAAGGCTACCGGCTCGACGTGGGGGTGTTGGACGAGCGGACGCTCAGTCGCCGCGATGGTCGCGGCGGTGGCCGCGACGGATCTCGGCGACCCGGAGGCGGAAGATGGCCCGCTCCAGCTGCGCGGCGGCGTCGGCGTCACCGGCGTCCTGGGCGAGCGCATCCTGGGCCGACTTGCGAGCCGCGTCGGCACGAGCCTCGTCGATGTCCTCGGCGCGCTCGGCGACGTCGGCGAGGATCACGACCTTGTCGGGCAGGACCTCGAGAAACCCTCCGCCCACGAAGAAGAACTCCTCGTTGCCGTCGTTGCGGACCATGATCTCGCCGATGCGCAGCGGCGTCAGCAGGGGGATGTGTCGCGGCAGCACGCCGAGGTCGCCCTCGACGCCCGGCGCCACCACGAAGTCGGCCTCCTGGCTGAACACGCGGCGCTCGGCGGTGACGAACTCGACCTTGAGCTTGGCCACTAGCTGCGCTTCCTCCGGGCCGCGGGCTTGGCGCGGCTCTTCGGCGCCGGCGTGGCGGAGGCTGCGGCCGGCTCGGAGTCACCCTGGGGCGCGGGCGCCTTCTCCTCGACGGGCTTCGACTCGGCCTGCGGCCCCTCCGCCTGCTCCTGCTCCTGCTCGGGCTCCTCAGCCTCGGGGTTCTCCTCGGACTCCGGCCGCTCCTCGACCTCCGGCTTCCCCCCGACCTCCGGCTTCTCCTCGGCCGCGGTTGCGCCGGCACCGGCGGCCTCGACCTTGGGGGCTGCCTCGTCCTCGGCAGCACCCATCTCCTTGGCCTTCTCGACCGCCTCATCGATGGTGCCGACCATATAGAAGGCGTCCTCGGGCAGGTCGTCGTGCTTGCCGTCGAGGATCTCGGCGAAGCCGCGGATGGTCTCGCCCAGGGGCACGTACTTGCCGGAACGGCCGGTGAACTGCTCGGCCACGTGGAACGGCTGGGAGAGGAAGCGCTGCACCCGGCGAGCGCGCTGCACGGTCACCTTCTGGTCATCGCTGAGCTCCTCCTGCCCGAGGATGGCGATGATGTCCTGGAGCTCCTTGTACTCCTGGAGAACCCGCTTGACGCTCTGCGCGACGCGGTAGTGCTCGTCGCCGACGATGGTGGGATCGAGCACCCGGCTGAAGGAGTCGAGCGGATCCACCGCGGGGTAGATGCCGATCTCGGTGAGTGCCCGGCTCAGGGACACCGTCGAGCCGAGGTGGGCAAACGTGGTGGCCACGGCGGGATCGGTGAAGTCGTCAGCCGGCACGTACACCGCCTGCACCGAGGTGATCGAGCCCTTCTTGGTGGAGGTGATGCGCTCCTGGAGGTCGCCCATCTCCGTGCCCAGGGTGGGCTGATAGCCCACCGCGCTGGGCATGCGGCCGAGCAGCGCGGACACCTCCGCGCCGGCCAGCGTGTAGCGGAAGATGTTGTCGATGAAGAGGAGCACGTCGGAGCCCTCCTCGTCGCGGAAGTGCTCGGCGATGGTGAGACCGGTGAGCGCCACCCGGGCGCGCGCTCCGGGGGGCTCGTTCATCTGGCCGAAGACCAGCGCGGTCTTGTCGAGGACGCCCGACTCCTCCATCTCGCCATAGAGATCACGACCCTCGCGGGTGCGCTCGCCGACGCCGGCGAACACCGAGAAACCGCCGTGCTCCTTGGCGATGTTGTTGATCATCTCCTGGACGATGACCGTCTTGCCGACACCGGCTCCGCCGAAGAGCCCGATCTTCGAGCCCTTGCTGAAGGTGCAGATCAGGTCGATGACCTTGATGCCGGTCTCGAGAACCTCCTCCTCGGTGGACTGCTCGTCGATGGGAGGCGCGAGGCGGTGGATCGGCGCCATGGGGGCGTCGGTGAGCGCCGGCTTGCCGTCGATGGGCTGACCGATGACGTTGAACATCCGCCCCAGCGTCTTGCGGCCCACCGCAACCTCGATGGGGCCGCCGGTGTCCTCGAAGGTGTCGCCGCGGCGCAGCCCGTCGGTGGTGTCCATGGCGATGGTCCGGACGGTGCTGTTGCCGAGGTCCTGCTGCACCTCGAGAACCAGACGGCCACCATCCTCGCGGATGCGCTCGAGCGCGTAGTGGATGTCGGGGAGCCGGTCACCCTCGAACTCCACGTCGACCACGGGGCCGATCACCTGCACCACCGTGCCGGTGCCGGCTCCCTGTGATTTGCCCTTCTTCTTCTCGGCGACTGCCATCTCTCTCTACTCCTTGCGGCTTGGGGTGGGCCTCAGCCCGACAGCGCGGCCGCGCCGCCGACGATTTCCATCAGTTCGGTCGTGATCGTGCTCTGCCGCACCGTGTTGGCGGTGAGCGTGAGGTCCAGGATCAGGTCGCCGGCGTTGTCGGACGCGTTGCGCATGGCCACCATCTGGGCCGCCATCTGGCTGGCCAGGTTCTCGAGCACCGCCTGGTAGATCTGCGACTCGACGTAGCGCGGCAGCAGCGCGTCGAGCACCTCCTTGGGCTCGGGCTCGTAGATGAAGTCGGCAGCGAGGTGCTCGGTTGCCTCGGGAACGGCCACGGGCAGCAGCCGGCGCACCTCCGCCTGCTGGCGGCCCGGGCTGATGAAGTGAGCGAAGACCAGGTCCACCTGGTCGGCGTCGCCGTTCTCGTACTGTTCCATGGCGACGCGGATGGCGGGCAGGATGTCGCCCATGGAGGGGCGGTCGCCGAGGTTGCTGCGGTCGGCGACCAGGTCCCTGCGCAGCCGGCTCATGGCATCGCGGCCCTTGCGCCCGATGGTGACCACTGCCGCCGAGGACGGCGACTGGTTCATCTCGCGGAGCGCCAGGCGGATGTTGTTGCTGTTGAGCGCGCCGACCAGCCCGCGATCCGAGGTGACCAGCACCACCAGGCGCTTGCGCACCTCGCGCACCTCCAGGTAGGGGTGCTTGTACTCCGGCTCGCGCTTGAAGAGATCGGCGATGACGTTGTTGATCTCCTCGGCATAGGGGCGCGCCGCCTCCACGCGCTCCTGGGCGCGGCGCATCTTGGCGGCGGCGACGAGCTCCATCGCCTTGGTGATCTTCTGCGTGTTCTTGACGCTTCTGATCCGCCGGCGCAGGTCGCGGAGGGATGCCATCTAGCCGGCGAAGCTCTTCTTGAACTCGTCGACCGCGGCGGCCAGTGCCTTCTCGGTCTCGGCGGTGAGCTCCTGCTTCTCGTTGATGTCCTTCTCGAGCTCGGGGTGATCGCTGCTGAGAAACCGGACCAGCCCTCTCTCGAACTCACCGACGCGGTCGACGGCCACGTCGTCGATGTAGCCGCGCGTCCCCGCGAAGATGGCGATCACCTGCTGGGCGAAGGGGACCGGCGAGTTGGCGGGCTGCTTGAGCAGCTCGGTCATGCGCTGGCCGCGGTCCAGGGTGGCGCGGGTGCGCCTGTCGAGATCGGCGGCGAACTGCGCGAAGGCCTTGAGCTCGTTGTACTGAGCCAGATCCAGCTTGAGCTGTCCCGCGACCTGCTTCATCGCCTTGGTCTGGGCCGCGGAACCGACGCGCGACACGGAGATGCCCACGTTGATGGCCGGCCGGATGCCGGCGTTGAAGAGGTCGGTCTCCAGGAAGATCTGGCCGTCGGTGATGGAGATGACGTTGGTGGGGATGTACGCCGACACGTCGTTGGCCTGTGTCTCGATGATCGGCAGAGCGGTCAGCGTGCCGCCGCCCTCCTTGTCGCTCATCCGCGCGGCGCGCTCGAGCAGGCGCGAGTGCAGGTAGAAGACGTCACCAGGGTAGGCCTCGCGCGACGGTGGGCGGCGCAGCAGCAGGGAGAGCTGGCGGTACGCCTGGGCGTGCTTGCTGAGATCGTCGTAGACGATGAGCGCGTGCTTGCCCTTCTGCATGAAGTACTCGCCCATCGCACAGCCGGCGTACGGAGCCATGAACTGCATCGGTGCCGGGTCGCTGGCGGTGGCGGCGACGATGATGGTGTTCTGCAGCGCGCCCGCCTCCTCCAGGCGTGCCGCCACCTGGGCGACCGTCTGACGGCGCTGGCCGATGGCGACATAGATGCAGACGATGCCGCTGTCGCGCTGGTTGATGATGGCGTCGAGCGCCACCTGGGTCTTGCCCGTCTGGCGATCGCCGATGATGAGCTCGCGCTGGCCCCGGCCGATGGCGAACATGGCGTCGATCGCCTTGATGCCGGTCTGCATGGGGGTGGTCACCGCCTGCCGGAAGATGACGCCGGGGGCGACATGCTCGATGGGCAGGTTCTGGGCCGTCTCCACCGGGCCCTTGCCGTCGAGCGGTTCGCCGAGGGCGTTGACGATGCGCCCGATGAGCTCGTCGCCGACCGGCACCTCCGCGATCCGTCCGGTGGTGCGGACGGTGTCACCCTCCTGAAGGTGCTGGTACTCACCCATGATGACTGCGCCGACGCCGTCCTCGCGGAGGTCGAGCGCGAGCCCGAGGACGGGCTGTCCGTCGGGTGGAGCGGGGAACTCGAGCAGCTCTCCCGCCATCGCCTGCTCCAACCCGTAGATGCGCGCGATGCCGTCCCCGACGGAGGTGATCACACCCTCGTGGGCGTCGACGACCGGGGCGTCGAAGCTGGCGATGCGCTGCTTCAGGATGTCGCCGATCTCGTCACTGCGTATGGCCATGGTGGTCTGGTTCCTCTGCCGTTATGCGGCGGGAGCCGCGGTGGGATGGGGCGGGGGGACGCGCATCAGACGAGCGCAGTCCTGAGCTGCTGAAGCCGGGTGGCGATGCTGCCGTCGATGACCCGATCGCCGATGCGGATGATCAACCCGCCGAGGATGGCGGGGTCCTGGCGAACCTCTGTCTCCACGGCAACGCCCAGCTTCTCGCCGAGAGCCCGGGTGATCTGGGTCTTGAGTCCCTCGTCGACCGGGATGGCGGTGGTCACGTCGGCGCGCACCACCCCGCTCTCGCGGTCGCTGAGGATGTCGTAGGTCTCGACCAGCTCGCCGAGCACACCGAGGCGATTGCGCTCGATGAGCAGCCGGATCAGGTTGCGCGCCGGCTCGGCGACGCCCTCGAGAACGGCCGTCGCCAGGCGGGTGCGATCGCTCATCCCCAGGCGTGGGTTGGCCAGCGCATCGGCAACCTCGGCGTTGGAGAGGATCTCGACAGCCCGCGCCAGGTCGTCATGGCGCTCCGGGATCCTGCCCTCCTGGCGGGCCAGGTCGAAATACGCTTGGGCGTAGCGACGGCCGATCGACGAGGCCACTCAACGGCCCCCGCGGCCGTTGCCGGAGTCGACCTGGGCCAGAGCTTCGTCGATGAGGCGCTGGTGGGCGCTGCGATCGATGGCCTGGCCGAGCACCCGGGCCGCCGCGGCCACCACCAGCGTGCCCACCTGAGCCCGGATCTCCTGGATCGCCTTGTCTCGCTCGGCGGCGATCTCCGATCGCGCCCGCTCGAGCAGTGCCTCCGCGTCTCGCCGGGCCTTGCGCACCTGCTCCTCCGTCTCCAGCACCGCGGCCTTGTGGGCGCGGTCGACGATGTCCCGCGCCTGTGCGCGCGCGTCCTCGATCTGCTTGCTGACCGCCTCGAGCGCGGCCGCCGCCTCCTGCCTGCTGCGCTCGGCCTCCTCGAGGGCGCGAGCGATCTGGTTCTGGCGCGATTCCGCCGCCGCCATCACTCTCGGGTACACCCAGCGCCGGAGGATCAGCAGCATCGCCACGAAGGCGATCACCTCGACCACGAAGGTGACGTTGATCTCCAGCAGGCTGGCGTCCGCGAGCATCGCTCTCATCCGATCAGCCGGGGATGTTGGCGTCGCCGATGAGGATGAAGACGAAGACCAGGTTGATGAAGTACATGGCTTCGACGAGCCCGATGATCAGGAACATGGTGACCCGGAGAGCGCCGGCCGCCTCCGGCTGGCGGGCCTGGCCCTGGATGGCGGCGTTGCCGGCGAGCCCATCTCCGATGGCGGCGCCGATGGCGCCTCCGCCAAGTGCGATGCCGGCGCCGATCAGCGCCCCCGCCAGGGCGATAGCGTGGTTCATGGTGCCTCCCTAGTGGCTATGGGTGGGCCCCGGCCTGAGCGCCGTGGTGCCCTTCTTCTTCCAATCCTTCCCGGGCCATGCCGAAGTAGATGACCGTGAGGAGCATGAAGATGAAGGCCTGGATGGTGCCGATGAAGAAGACATCGAACAGCTTCCAGGCGGTGACCGGAACCCAGGCGAGGAACACGGGCAGCTGGCTGAGCAGCTCGACCATGACCAGGCCGGCGAAGATGTTGCCGAACAGTCGCAGCGAGAGAGTGATCGGCTTGACCACCTCCTCGATGAGGTTGAGCGGGACGAAGACCGCCCGGATCACCCAGTTGAACTCGAACGGCTTGGTGAACCGGCGCAGGTAGCCGCGGATGCCCAGGACCTTGAGGCTGTACGCCTGCACCACGACGATGACCACGATGGCCATGGCCAGGGTCTGGTTGAGATCCGAGGCCGCGGGTTGCAGCGGGCGCGCCAGCGGCAGGAAGGCGAGCCAGTTGGCGACCAGGATGTAGATGCCGATGGTGGCGGCGATGGGGATGATGAAGTCGGCGCCCTCGTCGACCGACTCGTGGACCAGGTCCTTGATGTAGCCGAGGAAGAACTCGAGCACCATCTGGAGCTTGCCGGGACGGCCCGCCCGGAGACGCCGCACCACGGCGAAGGCGATGGCCAGGGTGACGGCGATGGCCAGGGCGCTGCTGATCAGCGTGTCCTGATTGACGTCGCAGTAGGTGATGGTGATGGGGTTCTGGAGGAGCGGCTTGGCGTTGCAGATGACCGTGGTCGACTGGGTGACCGTCGGACCGGTGGCCGCGAGCAGGGCTCCGATCACCGCCGCACCGCCTCGGCCACGGCGCTGAGGGCGAGGATGAGCTGGGCCGCCCCGATGCCCGCGACCACCGGCACGGCCCGGCTGAAGCCGAACACCAGCCCGGCGACGAGAGCCACCAGGGTGAGCACGATGATGCGCAGCATGCTCGTGGCCACGAAGGGCACGCCGCTGAGGAGAAGACGGTCGGCGAAGTAGCCGTTGCCGGCTCCGGCGGCGAGGCCCACCGCCAGCCCCAGGCCCACCGCCGGATGACCGAGGACGGACGCGAAGAGGGCGCACCCGGCGGCGGCCACCACGCACGCGATCGCCGCCGAACGGACGACGTGCGCAGGCCGCGCGGACACGCTCTTCGAGATCACCAATACCGCCTCAGCCTCAGATAGACAATTGAGCCGGCCGCAACGATACCAAGGACGAGCCCCACCACGACCCCTGCTGTGGGCGCCCCCGCGAGCGTCCCCAGCTGCCAGCCGACCAGCAGCGGAACCGTTATCGCGATGGCCAGATAGAGGCCCAGCCCGAGCATCTCCGCGTTGCTGACGCCGGCACCCGGCGGCCGCCGATCATGCGCCGGGCCGGGCACCGCGGCTCAGTCGGCCTCGCCACCGCGGCGGACCCGCGCGGGTTGCTGGCGCCGGCCGCGGACCACAAGGAACCCGTCGGGGTCGAGCTGGGGCCGGTGTCGCCGGCTGCGCCACAGCAGAGCCAGAAGCGCAACCACCAGCAGTGCCAGCGCCACGTCGAGGATGCGCCGATGGCCGAAGACGAAGAGCGCCACGCAGCCCAGGATGGCGGTGAGGAGATAGAAGGTGAGCGCCGTCTCCAGCGGGCTCATCCCGGTGGCCAGCATGCGGTGATGGAGATGCCCGGCGTCCGGCTGGGTGGGGCTGCGCCCGGCCCGGCGGCGGCGCACGATGGCGAACGCGGTGTCGCCGATGGGCAGTCCCAGCGCGATCAGGGGCACGAAGAGCGCCAGCGCCACGGCGATCTTGGCGACCCCGAGCACGCTGAGCACCGCCAGCGCCACGCCCAGGAAATGGCTGCCGGTGTCACCCATGAAGACGCGGGCCGGCGGCAGGTTGAAGACCAGGAACCCGCAGCAGCATCCCATCAGGGCTCCGCTCATGACGATGACCCCGTTCTGCACGTTGCCCGGTCCCTGGACGCGGTTGACGGCGGCGAGCAGCAGGACCGCGGCCACGATGGCGACCACCCCGGCGGCCACCCCGTCCGAGCCGTCGAGGAAGTTGATCGACACCTGCATGCCGAGGACGAACACGGCGGTGAGCGGCGCCGCCAGCCAGCCCAGCTCGACCAGCGACGGCCCGTGCCCGCCGGGGATGGCGAAGAAGTTGATGGTGATTCCCAGCCCGGCCGCCAGGGCGCCGGCACCGAGCTCGACCGCCAGCTTGGCGTTCCAGGGAAGGTCGAGGATGTCGTCGACGAGCATGGCCACGGTGATGGCCGCGGTCACGGCGATCACCTGCCAGCGGTCGGCCACAGGACCGCCGAAGACCAGCAGCGCCACCGTGAATCCCCCGAAGAGGGCGAGCCCGCCCAGACGCGGGGTGGGCGCGCTGTGCAGATGACGTGCCGCGTCGGGCTCGGCGACGGCCCCCCACCGCCTCGCCGCCAGCATGGTGGCCGGCACCAGGATCATGGTGACGATGCTGGCCAGCAGAAACGGGGGCAGCGCGGGCAGCCAGGCGGCGGAGGCGATCACCTGCGATAGGGCAGCGGGAAGCGGCGGCAGAGGGCGAGGCTGCGCTCGCGCACCTGGGCGCGCACCGACTCGTCGTCGAAGTTGCCGAGCATGGTGGCCACCAGGTCGGCGATCTCGTCCATCTCCCCCTCCCCCATGCCCCGCGAGGTCACCGCGGGCGAGCCCAGACGGATCCCGTTGGGGTTGTAGGGCGTCGCCCCGTGGCCGGGGAAGGCGTTGGCGTTGACCGTGATGCCGATCTCGTCGAACGCGGTCTGCGCGGCCCTGCCGCGCACCCCGAAGGGACGAAGGTCGATGACCATGAGGTGGTTGTCGGTGCCCCCGGTGGTGAGGACCACCCCACGCCGGGTGAGCCCCCGGGCCAGAGCGGCGGCGTTGCCGACCACCTCGTGCGCGTAGGCGCGGAACTCCGGCTGCATGCACTGCAGGAACATCACCGCCTTGGCGGCGATGGCGTGCATCTGGGGTCCACCCTGCGTCCCGGGAAAGACGGACTTGTCGAGCGCCTCGGCGTGCTCCGCGCGGCACAGGATGACACCGCCCCACGGACCGCGCATGGTCTTGTGCGTGGTGAACGTGACGAAGTCGGCGTGTGGCACCGGGGACGGGTGCGCGCCGCCGGCCACGAGCCCCGCGAAGTGCGCCATGTCGACGAGCAGCACCGCGCCGACGTCGCGCGCGATGTCCTCGAACGCGGCGAAGTCGAGGAAGCGCGGGTAGGAGCTGTACCCGGCCACGATCATGGCCGGGGCCACCTCATGGGCCCGGGCGCGCACCTCGTCGTAGTCGATGCGGCCGTTGGCCTCGCTCACCGTATACGCCTCGAAGTTGTAGAGGCGTCCGCTGAAGTTGACCGCCGAGCCGTGGGTGAGGTGGCCGCCCTGGTCGAGCGCCATGCCAAGCACCGTGTCGCCCGGCTTGAGAACGCTGGCGTACGCGGCCATGTTGGCCTGGGAGCCGGAGTGCGGCTGCACGTTGGCATGGTCGGCCGAGAAGAGCTGCTTGCAGCGGTCGCGCGCCAGGTTCTCGACCTTGTCGACCACCTGGCAGCCGCCGTAGTAGCGCTTGCCGGGGACGCCCTCGGCGTACTTGTTGTTGAGCCACGATCCCAGCGCCTCGAGAACGGCCATGGACGCGAGATTCTCGGAGGGGATGAGCTCGAGCGTCTCCTCCTGCCTGGTGAGCTCCTCGTCCAGGAGAGCCGCCACGGCGGGGTCGGTGGCGCGAAGCTCCGGCTTGGCGGTGAACCGGTCGCTGACCCCGGTGCCGGCCTGCTGCTGGACTGCCATGGTGTGGTCGACCTCCTGGCGCGGCGGAAAGCGATGGCCCCACCCCTCAGCCCTGCACCAATCCGCGGAGCCTGCGGCTGTCGATCGGCCCGTCGCGCAGGATGCGCGGTGGCGTCACGCTGCAGTCGATGATAGTGGAGGCCATACCGCCAGGGCGGCCGCCCTCCACGACCGCGGCGACCTCAGCCCCGAAGGCGCGCCGGACCGCGGCCGCGCTGAGCGCCGGAGGGGCGCCATGGCGGTTGGCGCTGGTGCTGGCCAGTGGACCGCTCCGCCGCAGCAGGTCGGTGATCGCCGCGTGGCCGGGGACGCGCACCGACAGGGTGCCGCCGTGGCGAGGGATGGCGAGGCGGCGCACGCCCCGCGGCAGCACCAGGGAGAGCGGGCCCGGCCAGAACGCGGTGGCGAGGCCGCGGGCGGCATCGTTCCAGCCCACCAGGTCCTCGAGGTCCGTGGCGGCGGCCGCGAGCAGGGTCAGCTCCAGGTCCGCGGGCCTGCGCTTGATCGCGAAGACCCGATCCACCGCCTCCGCGTTGGCGGGGTCGCACACCAGCCCGTAGACGGTGTCGGTGGCCACCGCCACCACCTCGCCGCGGCCCAGCGCGGCCACCGCGTCGTCGAGGGATCCGCCGGCGGACCTGGGCACGAGTCGCCTCACCGGGACGCGGACGGACGCTCGAAGGACACCACTCGAGGACGCCCGCTGAGATCGTCGTGGACCTCCGGCCGGAGATCGGCACCGAGGGCCTCGCGCGCCAGCCCCACCACATCGGCGGCGGCGCGGATGTCGACCTCCACCGCCGCCCAGCCGCCGGGGATGAGCACACCGGCGAGCCCGGGCAGCAGCAGGCGGTAGGGGTCGAGCCCGTCGCCGCCGCCGTCGAGGGCCAGGGCGGGTTCGCGGTCGCGCACGTCACGAGCCAGGGCGGCGATCTCCGCCGACGGGATGTAGGGCGGGTTGGCGACGACGATGTCGAACTCACGGCCGTGGAGCGGTTCGCACCAGGAGCCGCGGAGGAGCTCGACCCGGTCGCCGACCCCATGCCGGTCGACGTTGGCGGCGGCCACCTCGAGCGCCTCCTGGCTGACGTCGGTGGCCGTGACCCGCGTCCCCGGCAGCTCGGCTGCCAGCGTGACGGCGATGCAGCCGCTCCCGGTGCCCAGGTCGGCGATGCGCACGCCCTCGCCGGCTCGCTGGAGGGAATGGGCGCGGCGCAGCGTCAGCTCCACCAGCCTCTCCGTCTCCGGGCGGGGGATGAGCACGGCGCCCGAGACCGCGAACGGCCTGGAGTAGAACTCGCGCTCGCCGGTGATGTGGGCGACGGGCTCGCCGTCGCCGCGGCGGCGCACCAGCTCCCTGATGGCCGAGAGCTGCGCCTCCTCGAGAGGGCGGTCGAACTGCAGGTAGAGGTCGAGGCGGCGCAGGCGCAGCGCGGTGGCGGCGAGCAGCTCGGCGTCGAGACGAGGCGAGCTGCTCCCGTGGCTCTCGAGATAGCCGGTGCTGAGCCGGACCACCTCCATCAGCGTGCGCACCGCGCTCACCGTGGCGACGGCCGCGGCGATGCGACCTCAGCCATCGCCGTCCTCATCGAGGAGGCGGCGCGCCTGGTCCTCCTGGACGAGGGGCTCGACGAGCAGCTCGAGCTCGCCGTCGAGCACCTTGGGCAGCTGGAAGATGTCGAGGTGAATGCGATGGTCGGTGATGCGCGACTGCGGGTAGTTGTAGGTGCGGATCTTCTCGCTGCGATCGCCGCTGCCCACCGCGGAGCGCCGCGTCGCCTTGAGCTCGGCGTCCCGCTCCGCCTGGGCCAGGTCGTAGAGCCGGGCGCGGAGCACCCGCATCGCCTTGGCACGGTTCTTGATCTGCGACTTCTCGTCCTGGCAGGTCACCACCAGGCCGGTGGGCAGATGGGTGATGCGCACCGCCGAGTCGGTGGTGTTGACGCTCTGGCCGCCCGGGCCGGTGCTGCGGTAGACGTCGATCTTGAGCGCGTTCTCGGCGATGTTCACCTCCACCTCGTCGGCCTCGGGGAGCACCACCACCGACGCCGCCGAGGTGTGGATGCGGCCCTGTGACTCCGTCTCCGGGACGCGCTGCACGCGATGGACGCCCGACTCGAACTTCAGCTTGGAGTAGGCGTCGCGACCGTGCACCTCGAAGATGACCTCCTTGAACCCGTGGGTTCCCGACTCGCTGGCCTCGAGCAGCTCCAGCCGCCAGCGCTGCCGCTCCGCGTAGCGGCTGTACATGCGGAAGAGGTCGGCCGCGAAGATGGCCGCCTCGTCGCCACCGCTCCCGGCCCGGATCTCGACGACCACGTCGCGCTCGTCGTTGGGGTCGCTGGGCACGAGCAGAGCGCGCAGGCGGAGGCTGGCCCGCTCTTCGAGGTCACGCTGGCTGGCCTCCTCCTCGGCGGCCAGGGCGACGATCCCGGCATCGCTCTCGTTGCGCTGCAGCTCCTGGGACTCGGCGACCGCCTGGTGGGCGGCGCGCCAGGCGCGGCCGGTCTCGACCACCTCGCGGAGCCTGGCCTGCTCCTGGGAGAGGCGCTGGACGCGGTCGCGGTCGCTGTAGGCGTCAGGCTCGGCGAGCTGAGCGCCGATCTCGTCGAAGCGCTCCTCGAGCGCGCGCAAGCGATCGTCGATGGCGGCCATGGAGCGGAAGGTTAGCGACGCGGAGTCGCGGTGGCGTCGTGCAGCTCGCTGATGGAGTCGTCGCCGGAGCGGGCCGCGTTGAGCGCGGTGATGGCCACCTCGATCTGGCGATCGTCGGGCTCACGGGTGGAGAGGCGCTGGGTGGCCAGCACGGGGACCAGCGCGACCCGCCCCGCGGTGGTGTGGCGCACCTTGGCGAGGTAGCGGATGGCCTCATAGGAGATCCCCGCCACCACCGGAACCAGGACCACCTGGAGGGCGAGGCGCACCGGGATGGGAAGCACCCCCAGGGGAGCGAAGACGATCACGCTGACCAGCGCCACCACCACCAGGAAGCCGGTGCCGCAGCGGGGATGGAGGCGGCTGCTGCGGCGCACCTCGGCGACGCCCAGGAGAGCGCCGGACTCCAGGCAGTTGATCGCCTTGTGCTCGGCGCCGTGGTACTCGAAGAGACGGCGCACGCTGCGCACCTGCCCGATCACCGCCAGGTAGCCGAGCAGGATGAGGGCGCGCAGGCCACCCTCGATGAGCACGCCCACCACGCTGCGCTGCGTGCCCCGGTGGAGCACCGAGGCGAGCAGGAGAGGCAGCCCGATGAAGAGGCCGAGGGCGAAGATGACGGACACCCCGATGGTGACGCGCAGCGTGCTGCCGGTGATCTCCGCCTCCTCACCGAGCTGGACGTTCGCCGACCACTGCAGCGCTCCCATCCCCAGGGCGAGCATCTCGTAGAGGCCGCCCACCCCGCGCAAGAACGGCCGGGCCCACAGCGGGTTGGTGAACACCCGCGAGGTGAGCATCTCCGACCTGACGGTGATGCTGCCGTCGGGCCGGCGTGCGGCCACCGCGTAGTGGTCGCGGCCGCGCATCAGGACCCCCTCGATGACCGCCTGGCCGCCGTAGAAGAACATCTGCGGCGGCGCGGTGGCCGCGCTCAGGGCCGCGGTGAGGAGGATGTCGCGGACACGGGGACGTCGCATCACCCTCACTCTACGCGCGACTGAGCCGATTGGAGGCCCCGATGCGGTCGGCGCGCGGCGCGGCGCAGGTCAGCCGGCGTCGGCGGGCTGCTTGCCGGTCTTGGCGGCGGCGCGACGGCGGAAGCGCTCGACCTGGCCACCGGTGTCGATGATGCGCTGGGTGCCGGTGAAGAAGGGGTGGCAGACCGAGCACACCTCGGTCTTCAGCTCGGGCAGCGTCGAACCGGTGGTGAAGGTGTTGCCGCAGAGGCAGGTGACGACGGCGTCGGTGTGGTACTGGGGATGGATCTCGGTCTTCATGGCACTCGGAAACAGACGGATGGGGAATGAGCTTGAGCATACCACGGGCCCCGAATTCGAACCCGACCGGTCACACGGCCGCGGCCACCGGGCGGGTGAAGTTGCCGTGCTCGACGCCGGGGAGGAGGCTGCGGACGCGCTCGTAGGCGGCGCCCATGCCCAGGCCGGAGGCCAGCGCGGGCAGCACCTCGAGGAGCCAGTCGTGGTCGACGTTCAGGGAGCGCCACTGCACCTGGTCGACGTGCATCGCCTCACAGGCGCGCACCGTGGCCTCGATCTCCGTGCTGACGTCGGTGACCCCGGGGAAGGTGAGCAGGTTGAGACACACCTGCCCGCCCCTGTCGTGCATGAGGCGACCGCACCCGATCACGTCGTCGAGCTGGTAGCCGATGGGGCGGTAGTAGGGCCGGAAGATGGCGTCGTTGAAGGAGATGGCGCTGATCCGCACGCTGTTGAGGCCGGCGTCGATGAGGCGCTCCAGGACGTGCGGCTTGCTGCCGTTGGTGTTGATGTGGATGGTCGCGCCGGGATGCAGGCGGCGGATCCGGCGGGTCGCCTCGACCAGGGCGTCGTCGCGGGTCAGCGCCTCGCCCTCGCACCCCTGGCCGAAGGCCACGATGGCCGCCTCGGCGCCGCTGAGATGCCAGTCGGCCATGGCCACCAGCTCGTCCGCGGTGGGGGCGAAGCGCATCCGCTCCTGCGGGGCCGGCACCTCTCCGTCGCTCTGCAGGGAGATGCAGCCCAGGCAGTCGGCGTTGCAGGCGGGCGAGGCGGGGAGAGCGCCCTCATAGCGGCGATGGAACGTGTTCTGGGCGGTGTAGCAGCGATTCTCCTGGGCGCAGTGGGCGAGGTGGTCGACGAGGCGGTTGCCGGGCAGGGCGGCCCGAGCCGATCCCACCGCCGCCGCGAGGTCGGCACGGCCGTACCTCTCCGGCTGCCACCACGCGAAGCTGTCGGTGCGCAGCGCCGCGCACATCAGGTCGCCCCCGTGCTCGACGACGGCGGTGTACCCGTACAGAGGCAGCCGCCGCGCCTCCCGATCGCGGACGGTCGCCGGGAGGAGGGTGCGGAGATGACCCACCGGGAGGACAGCGGCCACCGCCAGCCACTCCCCGTCCACGTCGACCTCCGACCCGTCCGCGGCCATCGCCACGGGACGGCGTCCGGGCAGATGAGCCAGGGTGGCCTCCTCGGGCAGGGGGATGAGCTGCTCGGGGGTCAGCTCCACCAGGCTGCGCCCGCTCCGTGCCGCCGCACGGTAGCCGTCGAGGAGCTCGATGGACCCGTCGGGACGGCCGGCGACAAGACGCATGTGCCGATTATGGGTGCCGCTCTTTTTCGCCCCGCCGCGGCGCTGCGGTCAGGCGGCGCTGAGCTCGGCCGGGATGGCCGTGACGGTGCGCACCTCGCCGTCACGGACCACCCGCAGCACCATGAAGCGGTCGACGACCTCGGCCATCATCAGACGCTGCACATCGCCGGCCGTCTGGACCGGGTTGGAGTCGAGCTCGACGATGACATCCCCAGGCCGGAGCCCGGCGGTGGCGGCGGCGCTGCCGGGCACCACCTCGACCACCCGCAGCCCGCGGCCGCGGCCCAGCTGCGCGGTCAGCCGGGCCGACAGGGGCTGGGACCGGCCGGCCACGCCGAGGAAGCCGCGGCGGACCCTGCCCTGGCGCATCAGGGCGGCGACGATGGCCAGGGTGGTGGCGTTGACGGGTACCGCCAGGCCGAGGCCGTACCCGGCCAGAGCGGTGTTGACGCCGACCACCCGAGCGCGGCTGTCCGCCAGGGCACCACCGGAGTTGCCGGGGTTGAGCGCGGCGTCTGTCTGGATGACGTTCTCGACGACGCGCATGTGGCCGCCGGAGTGGGTGGGCAGCGAGCGTCCCAGCGCGCTGACCACGCCGGCGGTCACCGAGCCCGCCAGCCCGTGAGGGTTGCCGATGGCGACGACCAGCTCGCCCACCCGCAACCGGTCGGCGTCGCCGAGCGCCGCCGGCGCCAAGTCGCCGGCGCTGGCCCGCACCACGGCCAGGTCAGAGAGGGGATCCTCACCGACCACCACGAAGGGCAGCTGGCGGCCGTCGGAGGTGTGGGCTGCTCCTCCGGCGCCCCCGTGGACGACGTGTGCGGAGGTGACCAGGTAGCCGTCGGGGGTGAGCACCCAGGCGGAGCCGCTCCCCGCCGGGGCGCGGCCTCTCGGGGTGCGGCGTTCCACCTCGAGGCTGAGCACGGACGGCGCCAGGGTCGCGGCCACCCCGCTGACCGCGCGCGAGTACGCGTCCATGGGTGCCTCCACGTCGGGGTCGGGCGCCATCTCCACGGCCACCTCAGCCGGCGCTGGGCCCCTCGGCGCGAACCTTCTCGACAGCGGTGAGAGCCTCGCGAAGGCTCTTGATCCAGTCATCCTGATGGCGGCTGACCAGGCGCACGCACCAGGCCAGGGCCTCGCTGCGGCTGCGCGCCACGCCGGCATCGATGAGGGTGTCCAGCACGGCCCGGTCGCTGAGCCGCAGGCGGGTCATCACCGGCACGCCCAGGGTGGTGAAGTGCTCCTCGACGTCTCCGCAGCGGGCGCCCCACGACACCTTGCGGCCGAAGAGACGCTCGGCCTCGGACGCCACGCCGATGCGCTTCTCGCGGGTCTCCTCTCGGAACCGCGCGATCCGAGCCGATCGCGCCGCGGTGCGAGCCGTCTCGTTGGCGTCGGCGGCCAGCTCGGGCTCCGCAATCGAACCCACGATGAGGATCTCGTCGCGGTCGCCGGTGATGGTCGGGGGGCCGGCGAAGAGGTCGTCGGGGATGCGCCCCGCGAACCAGCCGGCGAGCTCGTCGTCGCTGTAGGAGGCCTGCGCCTCACGCTGTGTTTTCATAGATTACATGATTACACAAACACACGGCAGGTGCAACAGCCGCTGCGGGCGGCGTGCGGGATCCGCGCTCAGCGCACCCGGCGTGCCCCCTCGGGAGGCAGGGCGACGTGGTGCTTGGTGAGGATCTCGCGCACCGTTCCGCTCTGGGCGCGCATCACCAGGCTGTGGGTCTCCGCCCACCAGTCGTGGTACTGGACGCCGCGAAGGATGCCTCCGCCGCTGATGCCGGTGGCGGCGATGCTGACCTGGCGACCGGGGACGAGGCGCTCCATGCTGATCGGATCCTCGGGATCGAACCCGGCGTCGCGCATGGCCGCGGCCTCCTCCTCATGCCGAACCCAGGGGCGGCAGTGCAGCTCACCGCCGAGGCAGCGCATCACGCAGGCGGCCACGATCGCCTCCTGGGTGCCGCCGGAGCCGATCATGACGTCGACGCCGCTGCCCGGCCAGGCCGCCATCATCGCCGCACCCACGTCGCCGTCGGAGATCAGCGCCACGCGAGCCCCCAAAGCGCGCACGCGCTCCAGCAGCGCCTGGTGGCGGGGGCGGTCGAGCATCATCACGGTGAGGTCCTGAACCTGTACCTCCATGGCGAAGGCGATGCGGCGCAGATTGTTCTCCGGGGTGTCGGTGATGTCGACCGCGCCCTTGGCGGCGGGCCCCACCGCGATCTTGTGCATGTACGCCACCGGCGGCGGCGAGAGGATCCCGCCGGGCTCGGCGGCGGCGGCGATGCTGAGCGCCTGGCTGAGGCCGCGCGCCACCAGGCTGACCCCGTCCACAGGGATGATCGCCAGGTCGATGCGATCGCGACCCACGCCGATGCGCCGTCCGGGCGCGAGATTGCTGTTGCCCCCCTCCGGACCGATGACCACGCGACCGTCGAAGGGCATGCCGATGAGGCCCTCCTCCATCACCGCCTGGCCGGCATCGCGTGTGCCCGACTTGTCGCCGCGCCCCAGCCAGCGGCCCACCGAGAGTGCGGCCGCCTCGGTCGCCCGGAGCAGCTCGAGGCCACGGTGCCGGTCCCGCCCCACCCGCGCTGGGAGGGCGGCGATGTCGGGAACAGCGGTGTCGGCCATGGCCGCGATTATCGGCGGCGGGACGGCCTCAGCCGGCGCCGGCCGGCTCTTCGGCGACCCCCAGCTCCAACCCACGGATGATGGCCGGCTCGCCGACGGCATCGCCGCGCTCCGCGGCGGCCCGCATGAACTCGCGGAACAGGGGATGGGGACGGTTGGGGCGGGAGCGGAACTCGGGATGGAACTGCGTTCCCACGAAGAAGGGGTGATCGAGCAGCTCGATGATCTCCACCAGCCGCCCGTTGGGTGAGGTCCCGCTGAACACCACCCCGGCCTCTCCGAGACGGTCGCGGTAGTGGTTGTTGAACTCGAAGCGGTGGCGATGGCGCTCATAGATGAGCGCCTCTCCGTACGCCGCCGCCGCCCGGCTCCCGGGCAGGAGCTTGCAGGGATACACGCCCAGCCGCATGGTGCCGCCCTTGTTCTCGATGTCGCGCTGCTCAGGAAGCAGGTCGATGACCGGGGTCGAGGTGAAGGCGTTGAACTCCGTTGAGTTCGCGTCCGGCGCGTCCAGAACCTGGCGGCCGATGTCGACGACGGCGCACTGCATGCCCAGGCAGAGCCCCAGGTAGGGCACCCCATGGTGGCGGGCGAAGCGCGAGGCGAGCACCTTGCCCTCGATGCCGCGGTGCCCGAACCCGCCGGGCACCACGATGCCGTCGACTCCTTGGAGCTCGGTCGCGTCCTCCTCGAGGTGCTCGCTGTTGACCCAGAGGATGGTCAGCTCCACGCCGCAGTGGACCGCGGCGTGGCGCAGCGACTCGGTGACGCTGATGTAGGCGTCGGGCATCTCGACGTACTTGCCGACCACCGCGATCCTGACCCCGGGCTTGGAGGCGGCGATGCGGGCCACCATGTCGCGCCAGCCGGCGAGGTCGGGGGGAGAGGATTCGATGCCGAGGGTCTCGACGATGTAGTCGCCGAGGCCGGTGTCCTCGAGCAGCAGCGGCACCTCGTAGATGGAGCGGGCGTCGGGCACGTTGATGACGGCGCGGCGCTCGACATCGCCGAAGAGCGCGATCTTGTCCTTGAGGTTCTCCCCGATGGGCTGCTCACTGCGCGCCACGATGACGTCGGGCTGGATGCCGATGCTGCGCAGGGTGTTGACGCTGTGCTGGGTGGGCTTGCTCTTGAACTCCTCGCTGGCCCCCACGTAGGGCACCAGGGTGAGGTGCACGTAGCAGACGTTGGTGCGGCCCACGTCGTTCTTGAGCTGGCGGATGGCCTCGAGGAAGGGCAGCGACTCGATGTCCCCC
Organism: Candidatus Dormiibacterota bacterium; assembly: GCA_035552595.1. Classification (GTDB taxonomy): domain Bacteria; phylum Chloroflexota; class Dormibacteria; order Aeolococcales; family Aeolococcaceae; genus Aeolococcus. Next base: position 29,645 of record DASZKZ010000023.1, on the reverse strand, counting down.
ACGGTGCCACCGACCTCGACGATGACCACGTCGGGCTCGGGCAGCTCGTTCTCGGCGACGCGCAGGATGCGCTGCTTGATCTCGTTGGTGATGTGGGGGATCACCTGCACGGTGCCGCCGAGGTAGTCGCCGCGGCGCTCCTTGGCGATCACGCTGGAGTAGATCTTGCCGGTGGTGACGTTGCTCGCCTTGCTCAGGGCCACGTCGACAAAGCGCTCGTAATGGCCCAGATCGAGGTCGGTCTCGGCACCGTCGTCGGTGACGAATACCTCGCCATGCTGATAGGGCGACATGGTGCCCGGATCCACGTTGAGGTAGGGGTCGAGCTTCTGCATGCCCACGTGCAGGCCGCGGGCTTTGAGGATGGTGCCGAGCGAGGCGGCGGTGATGCCCTTGCCCAGCGAGGAGACCACTCCCCCGGTGACAAACACGAACTTGGCCATGGGGGAGCCTCCTAGAGGTTTTCGCCAGTCTACCAGCCGGCCCGGCCGCGGGGTGAACCGATGTTCGGTCCCGGTCAGCCGACGCCGCGCGGCTCCAGAACCACGACGCGGGAGTCGTCCGAGCCCGTCATGGCCCCGTTGAGGCTGAGCTTGGGGAGCGCCTGGTAGGCGTCGTCCGCGAGTCCCATCTCCTTGGCGAAGGTGTCGACCGGTTCGTACTCGCCGCTTCCGGGCGACGCCGGCGATCGATACCTCACCGGGATCACGATGGCAGGCGTCAGAGCGTTGACCAGCTTGGTGGCCGCCGAGGGCGCCAGGGCGTCGCCTCCCCCGACCGGGGCGACGAGAACATCGATGTGCCCGAGGGCGTCGATCTCCTCCTCGTCGAGCTGGCGGTCGAGCCGCCCGACGCTGACCACACGGACGTCGTCGATCTCGACCCGCATGACGGTGCGGCCGTTGCCCAGGTCCACGCCGCGAACGGTGACACCGCGCACCTCGAACTCCCCGGCACCTGCCACCTCCTGGCTCTGCCCCTCGCGGGGGCGGAGCTTGTCGGGGTCGGTGCGGCCCTCGGTCCGGACGATCAGGTCCGGGGTGAGCCGGCCCAGACCGGGCAGCTGACCGTCAGGGGGGTCGACGACGACCTGGGCCTCGCGGCCGCGGAGACGGACGCAGGACAGGCCGAGATAGGTGATCTCCATCTCGGGGCATGGTAGCCGCGCTGCCGGGAGCGCCGCTGCCGGCCGGGATCAGCCGGCGGGGACGGTCACGGTGACGGTGACGGAGCGCGCCGCGCCTCCCGCCCCGGTCACCGCCAGGACGGCGCGGTCGCCGGCGAGCAGACCGAAGTCGCCCGGCTGGAAGGCTCCGGCGGAGAGCACGGTGGTGCCGTTGACAGAGGTGACGATGTCGCCGGGCTGGAGCACACCGGCGGCAGGGCCGGTGGCGTCGACGGAGCGGATCAGCGCTCCCCGAGGGACCCCGGTGGCCGCCGACACCGAGGCGTCGACCAGGACGCTGGTCACCCCGAAGGATGCGGCCGCTGCCGGCGCGCCACGCTGCACGCCGCTGACCAGCGCCGCCGCGTCGCGACCGGAGGCCGCGATCACCCCCTGCGCCGAGGGCACGGTGGTCACCACCCCGGTCACCGCCCCGGTGCCGTCGACCAGCGGCGCTCCGTCCGCCTGCGGGGCAGCGGTGGCGTCCACGGCGAGCAGGTCTCCCAGGTCCGCCTCGCCGTCGTTGGCATTCATGCCGATGGCGGCAACAACTCCGCTGCGGGTGGTGACGGTGCCGAGCGCGGGGCGGAACACCGCCACCGCCAGGTCACCGACGTGAGGGTCCGCGGCCGCGAAGCGCAGCGGCGTCAGGCCCACCGCCCCCGCGGCGCGCAGCACCACGATGCCGTCGGCGACGTCGCTGGCCGCGATGGTGGCGTCGTAGCCCTTGCCGTCGCTGGTGGCCACCCGCAGGCGGGTGGCTCCGCGCACCGCGTGCGCCGAGGTGACGATGAGCCCGTCACCGCTGACGGCGAAGCCCTCGGTGAGCCCGGTGGGCGAGCCCGCCGCCAGCGCGGCCGGGGTGACCGGTTGCGTGCTCACGGTGACCAGGGAGGGGAGCGCCGCGGTGGCGATGTCGCCGACGGAGACGGCCCCACCACCGGTCTTGGTCTCGGTGATGACGCGCTCGACCGGCCCGAAGTGGCTGTACACGCCCCAGGCGCCGAGCCCGCCGGCGATCATGCCGACACAGGCGCTCAGCACCACCGCGGCGAGCAGCCGGGTACCGGAGGCGCGCGCGCCGGCGACCCTCACTCGGCGGCGGCGGGCCGGCGGGTTGCGAGGTAGCGGACGATCCCGGCGGCATTGCTGTGCACGCCGTTGAGAACCTCGAACTTCTCGCGCACCGCGTCGGGCAGGTCTGCGGGAGCCTCGGCGAAGGCCTCCGCGAGAGCGGCGGCCACGTCGCCGATCCCAGCCTCCTCGCTCTCCAGCATGGTGCGCTCCGCCACCTCCACCCAGCGGCGGAGCATGTCCTCGGCGTCGCTGAGGGTCGCCAGAGGATCCTCGACGGGGCCATAGTGGGTCAGCACCACCATCTGGGGGCGCAGCTCGGCGAATCGCCGCAAGCTGGTGGTGGCCTGCTCGAGGTCGAAGTCCGGGGGTGGCGTGGCCGGGCGGAGGACCCCGAAGTCGGGGAGCTTGACGCCCACGGCGTCGCCGACCAGGAGGGTGCCGGTGTGGTCGTCGAGCACCGCATGGTGGTGCTTGGCATGGCCCGGCGAGTCGACCATGGTGAGGTGGTGGCCGTCGCCGAGGTCGACGCGATGGCCGTCGGCGGCCGCCACCAGCCGGTGCTCGGGCACGGGCAGCATGCGCCCGTAGAGGCCGTCGAGGAGGGGGCCGTAGACGCGCGCGGCACTGTCGATGAGGCGGGTGGGATCGACGAGGTGGCGCGCCCCCCGCTCGTGGACCACCACGGTGGCATTGGGGAAGGCGGCGGCCATGTCGCCGACGCCGCCGGCGTGGTCGAGGTGGATGTGGGTGACGATGATCCAGCGCAGGTCCTCGGGCCCCAGGCCCGCGTCACCCAAAGCGTCCCGAACCGCGGCCACGCTGGTCTGCGAGCCGGTCTCGACCAGCGCCGGCTGAGTCCCGTCGACGAGGAAGCCGGCGGTCATCCGATCCATGCCGCCGAGCAGGGTGTCGATCTGGTGAATCCCGGGCGCGATCAACTCCACGCGCTCAGCCTATACAACCCGCTGTCCGTCAGGGCCCCGCCGCGCTCGCTGCTCAGGGAGTGGCGCTGGGACTCGCGCTTGGCCTCGCCGACGGCGACGCGCTCGGCGACGCCGCCTGGCTCTGCTGGAGGAGCGCGCTCAGCTGGGTGGTGTCCGACTTCACGATGTCCTCCTCCTTGCCGAAGGTGGTGAAGTCGTTCTTCTGGAGAGCTGCCTGGGCGGCCTGCTGATGGGTGATGAGGTCGTTGAGGAGCTGCAGCTCCTGGGCGGTGAAGTTCGCCGTCGACGGCGGGGTGGTGGTGGTCGGCGGCGGGGTCGTGGTGCCCGGCGTGGTGGTCGTGGCCGGGCTGACCAGCCCCGGGATCGGCTGGGTGGTGTTGAACAGAGTCTGCAGCGCCTGGGCGAACGAGCCCCCCTGGGCGACGGCGTTCTGGGTGCCCACGATGACCTCGTGGAGCTGCGGGAACGCCGTCCCTCCCGCTCCTCCCTGGGCGAGAACGTAGAGCGGGCGCACGTACAGGAACGAATCGTTGTTGAAGGGCAGCACGATGACGTTGCCGAGGATGACCGAGGACCCGTGCTGGCTGAGCAGGCTGACCTCGGGGCTGATGATGGGATCGGTGTTGATGTTGTTGTCGAACTGCAGGGGGCCAAGCACGTTGACGGAGTTGTTGAGCGGCACCGCCACCAGCTTGGGATGGTTGGTGGTGGTGTAGTCGGACTGGGCCGCCAGCCACGCCGTCATGTTGTTGGCCCCGCCGCCGCTGGCACTCGCGGGCGAGAAGGCCTGAAAGAGGACGAAGCTGGGCTTGCTGTCGCCGGGCAGGGTGACCTCGACGTAATACGGCGCCGTGTCCTGGGTCTGGCCGTTGATCTGCTGCTGCGCGACCCGGTAGCGGTCGCTGCCGTTGAAGAACACCGAGGCGCCGCTGACGTGCACGTTGGCGTACACCTGTGACTGCGCGGTGAACAGGTCCTCGGGATAGCGGAGATGGGCCCGCAGCGTCGAGGACATGGCGCTCAGCGGCTTGAGCAGGCCGGGGTAGATGCCGTTCCACGCCGCGGTGATGGGCTCGTTGAGATCGACCGCGTACAGCGTGACCGCGCAGGTGCGGGCGTCGATCACCGCCTTGACCGCGTTGCGCATGTAGGACGAGCCGTTCTGCACCGCCGACTCGGGGAAGCGATCGGTCTGCACGTAGGCATCGGCGACGTAGTCGAGGTGGCCGGTGCTGTCGTCGACGACCACGTACGGATCGCCGTCGACATGGAGGAAGGGGGCGATGCTGGTGATGCGGTCCTGGATCTGGCGGTGGACGAGAACGCGGCTGTTCGCCGTCAGCGAGTTGTTGAGGAAGAGGTCGAGGGTGCCGAAGGAGTCCACCGACACGGCCAGCTTGTCGAAGATGTTGCCGACGGCGATGCCCTGCATCTCACTGCCCGCGTGGAAGGTGGCGTCGCCCCCGCCGGAGGGGTAGTCGAACTCGTTCTGCAGGGTGCCGGTCACCACCGGCTGGGTGGTGGACAGGCCGCAGTAGATGCGGGGGTCGCCGGCCGCACCGTTGAAGCTGAGCCCGGGAGGGGCTGTCGCCGACACCTGCTTCATGGGCTGCTGTCCCACCAGGACCTGGGGCTTGCCCTCGGCGGCGACGGCGTTGACCGACACCGCCGTCACCCCGTACCCGTGGGTGTAGTTGAGCGCGGTGTTGATGAAGGAGGCGTTGGGGACATCGTTCTCGGCGATCTCGCGCGGACCGAGCATCACCTCGGTGTCGCCGGCGCCTCCCGCCGCCGGGTAGCGATCGACGGTGATGGTCGGATAGGTCTGGTAGCTGCGGCTGCGGTCGATCTGGGCAAAGGTGTCGGGGAGCTGGCTGACGTCCTGGATACGAACGTTGTTCAGGGTCCCGGGATCGGCGGCGACATCGGCCAGGGTGGGCGCGGCCACCGTCCCGAACGTGCGCACCTCGACGTTGGACGGCTGCAGCCCCCACGCGTACCGGCTGGTGGCCAGGTAGTCGTTGATCGACGGCGTCTGCGCCACCTGCAGATTGGGGTTGACCGATGCTCCCTGATAGATCAACGACGGCACTCCCTGGACGACCCCGGCGAGCACCAGCCAGCCCACCAGGGTGCCGGCGAAGATGCCCGCGCTGGCGGTGGTGCCGCGATTGCGGCGCACCATCACCAGCGCCAGGGTGAGCAGGGCGAGCACCAGTGCCACCCACTGCAGCACACCGAGCACGGGACGGATGACGTTGCGCTGGGTGGCGTCGAGGCCGACGAAGTTGTCGTGCTGGGAGGTGGCCAGGTGGTAGACGCCGAAGTGGGCGCCCAGGGCCGCCAGCACGAAGACCCCGGCCAGGGCGATGCCGGCATGGGTCACCGCGGACCGGAAGCCCTCCTCGAAGCTGCGTCCCTCCGGGGCCTTGACCGGCAGGGTCACCTCCGCCGGCGCGTTGGCCAGCGAGAACGCGAAGGCGGCCAGCCCGACGGCGCCGAGCAGGCCCACCAGGACAGCGGCCCAGAGCAGCCCCTGGATGGCGTCGAGCACAGGCAGGGTGAAGATGAAGAACGAGTAGTCCTGGTGGAACACCGGGTCCTGGGCACCGAACGGCTGCCCGTGGAGCCAGAGGAGCACGTCCTGCCACTGGCCGGCAAGGAAGCCTCCGCCCGCGAGGGCGGCGATCACGGCCACGGCGATTCCCGCCCAGAGCGCGATCCGGCCGCCCTGGCGGTCCAGGTTGCGGGCGGCCCGCACCCACCCGTACACGCTCAGCGCCACTCCCCCGCCGGTGATCAGCGCGCCGATCAGGAAGAGCACCACCTGGGCCAGGAAGGGGGTCCAGAAGACGTTGGAGTGGTTGAGGCTGGCGTAGTAGAGATAGCTGGCGCGCAGGCCGAGGAGCCAGCGGCCCAGGGCCACCACGATCAGGATCGCCACCACCACGATGGCCACCACGCGGCGGCCGATGTGGCGCTCGGGCGGGCCGCCCCCGCTGCGCACCACACGCGGACCGCGCCGGCGACGGAGGATCTCCTCGGGATCGAAGCCGAATGCGCTCACTTGGCGCGGAGTGTAGCCCGAGGCGGCTTGCCATACGCCGCCCTCATGCGCTCAGCGCCGCTGCAGGAGCAGCCTCACATCGAAGGGATCGCGGCGCCGCCGCACCCGGCGGGTGACCTCGGGGCGCACCTGGATCATGTACGGCTCCTGCTGGCGGAGCACCTCCTCGATGGCGTCCGCGATCACCATCCCCTCGCGGATGGTGGGCACCCTCTCGCTGAGCGCCTCGACCATGCCGGCGGTCACGGTGGTGTGGTCGAGCTCGTGGGCCTGCTCGAGGATGGTCAGGCAGTCGTCGAGGCGGCGCAGGCGGACGCGCCGCTCCTCTCCCCCGCTGTCCAGCTGGACCATGATCACGGACGGTACTGCATGCGCGCGTTTGGTGTGAGCCGGGCGCCTGGTCAGACCGCGGCCGCTGTCCTCTTGCGGCGGCCGCTGGCCGAGGGGCGCGGCCCCGGAGCCAGCGCCGCGGCCGACGGGACGGGGTCGCGGCGTCGCAGGAGAGGGCGCAGGTACTCGCCGGTTGCGCTGCTGGGGGTCTCGGCGATCTCGTCGGGGCTTCCCACCGCGATCACCTCCCCACCCGCGTCCCCGCCGGCGGGACCGAGGTCGATGACGTGATCGGCGGTCTTGATGACGTCGAGGTTGTGCTCGATCACGATGACCGTGTTGCCCGCGTCGACGAGGCGGTGGAGGACGGTCAGGAGCTTCTCGACATCAGCGAAGTGCAGGCCCGTGGTGGGCTCGTCGAGGATGTACACGGTGCTGCCCGTCCCCCGCCTGCTCAGCTCGGTGCTGAGCTTGACCCGCTGCGCCTCTCCGCCGCTCAGCTGGGTGGCGGGCTGACCGAGGCGTATGTAGCCGAGGCCGACGTCCTGCAGGGTGCGCAGCTTGCGCACGATGCGCGGCTGGTTCTCGAAGAGCTGCACCGCCTCGTCGACCGTCATGGCGAGGACGTCGGCGATGTTCCTGTCCCGGAACAGCACCTGCAGCGCCTCACGGTTGTAGCGCCTGCCCTTGCACACCTCACAGGGCACGTAGATGTCGGGGAGGAAGTGCATCTCGATCTTGATCATCCCGTCACCCGCGCACGCTTCGCAGCGACCGCCGGCGACGTTGAAGGAGAAGCGCCCCGGCTTGTAGCCCCGCACCCGCGCCTCCGGCAGCTTGGCGAAGAGCTCGCGAATGTCCGTGAACACGCCGACGTAGGTGGCCGGGTTGCTGCGCGGGGTGCGTCCGATCGGCGACTGGTCGACGTCGATCACCTTGTCGACCAGGTTGAGGCCGTCGACGCCCTGGTGCCGTCCCGGTCGCTGCTTGGCGCGGTACAGGAATTGCGCGAGTCGCCGGTAGAGGATGTCGTTGACCAGGGTGCTCTTGCCGCTGCCGCTCACCCCGGTCACGCAGATGAACGTGCCCATCGGGAAGACCACGTCAGCGCCCTTGAGGTTGTTCTCGGTTGGCCCGCGCACCACCAGCTCCTTGCCGTTGCCGCTGCGGCGGATGAGCGGCACCGGAACCGACCTCTCGCCGTTGAGGAACTGCGCGGTGATGCTCTCCGGTGTGGCCAGCACCTCGTCGATGGTGCCGGCGGCGACCACGTAGCCACCGTGCTCGCCGGCGCCGGGCCCGACGTCCACCACATAGTCGGCGGCGCGGATGGTGTCCTCGTCGTGCTCCACGACGATGAGCGTGTTGCCGATGTCGCGCAGCTTCTCCAGGGTGCGGATGAGCTTGTGGTTGTCGCGCTGGTGCAACCCGATGGACGGTTCATCGAGGATGTAGAGGACGCCCATGAGCCGGCTGCCGATCTGGGTGGCGAGGCGGATGCGCTGGGCCTCGCCACCGCTCAGCGTGGCGGCTCCGCGATCGAGGGTGAGGTAGTCGAGACCGACGTCGTGGAGGAAGCCGAGCCTCTCGCGGATCTCCTTGAGCACCTGGCGGGCGATCAGGGTCTCGCGCTCGCTGAGCTTGAGGTGCTCGATGCGACCAAGGGCTGCCATGACGCTGTGGCGGCAGAGGTCCATGATGTTCATGCCGTCGACGGTGACGGCCAGGTACTCGGGCTTGAGCCGTCCGCCCTTGCACGCCGGACAGGGCTTCTGCATCATCAACCGCTCGATCTCCTGCTTGACCCACTCCGATTCGGTCTCGCGGTAGCGGCGCTCGAGGTTGTTGACCACGCCCTCGAAGCCGGCGTCGTAGCTGCGCGAATAGCCGCTGTGGCTGACATAGCGGATGCGCACCGTCTCGTCCTTGGGAAGCCCGTAGAGGATGAGCCGCTGCTCCTTGGCGGAGAGGTCCTTCCAGGGCGTGCTCAGCGACACCTTGAACTTCCTGGCGACGGTCTCGAGGACATCCATGAGCCAGGTCATCGAGGGCCCGCGCGTCCACCCCGACAGCGCCCCCTGGTTGATGCTCAACGACGGATCGGGGACCACCGCCTCGGGATCCACCTCCATGCGCATGCCCAGCCCGGTGCACACCGGGCAGGCGCCGTGCGGGCTGTTGAAGGAGAAGTTGCGGGGCGCCGGCTCCTCCATGGAGATGCCGCAGTAGACGCACGCAAAGTCCTTGGAAAACAACATCTCCCCGAGTGGCGGCCCACTTGGGGACCCCGCTTCTTTCGACAGGGGGGCGATGCTCCCCCCTCGGCCGCCCGGCTCAGCCGGATCGGCCTCAGCCCCCACTCGCGGCGACTCCGCCGCGACCGCATCGGGTGCCGCAACCGGGATCAGCAGGATGAGCCCGTCGGTGAGCTTGGCGGCCTGCTCGAGGGATTCGTGGAGGCGGCTGCGCAGCTCGGGGTTGACGACCACGCGGTCGACGACGATCTCGATGTCGTGCTTGAACTTCTTGTCGAGTGCGATGGGATCGCTGAGGTCGCGGAGCTCGCCGTCGATGCGCGCCCGCACGAACCCACTTCGCTTGGCCTCGGCGAAGACATCCCGATGCTCGCCCTTGCGCGCCTGCACCATCGGGGCAGTGACCATGAGCCGCGTTCCCTCGGGGAGCGCCAGCACCTGGTCGGTGATCTGCTCGATGGACTGCTTGCTGATCTCCCGCCCGCAGTTGGGACAGTGAGGATGGCCGATGCGCGCATAGAGCAGGCGCAGGTAGTCGTAGATCTCGGTGACCGTGCCCACCGTGGATCGCGGATTCTTGCTGGTGCCCTTCTGGTCGATCGAGATGGCCGGGCTGAGACCGTCGATGTGGTCGACGTCCGGCTTCTCCATCTGACCGAGGAACTGACGGGCGTAGGCGCTCAGCGATTCGACGTAGCGGCGCTGCCCCTCCGCGTAGATGGTGTCGAAGGCGAGGCTCGACTTGCCGCTGCCCGACAGCCCGGTGATGACGATGAGGCGATCACGGGGAAGGCTGAGATCGATGCCCTTGAGGTTGTGCTCGCGAGCTCCGCGGATGTCGATGGTGTCGTGGGGCATGGACCCTCAAGCGTAATCGCACATGTGTTCCCGTCGCCCTGGGGGTTCTCCCCCTCGGCGAGGGCGCGCGCCGTGAGCGGGTGTGGAACGGGACTCCGGGGGGCACACTGTCGTCGAGGAGATCACAGCCGTCGAGGAGATCACAACATGTTCGGTTTCATGACTTCCCACAAGACCCGACCGGTCACCGCGGCGGAGGCGCTGCCAGGGAGGCAGGAGGCGATGCCGGTGACGGCGACCCACCGCGTCAGCGGACGGCCGCTGACCCCTCCGTACCCGGAGGGCCTGGAGACGGCGATCTTCGGCATGGGCTGTTTCTGGGGCGCCGAGCGGCTCTTCTGGAGGCTCGACGGGGTCTGGGTGACAGCCGTCGGGTACGCGGGTGGCTTGACACCGAACCCGACCTATGACGAGGTGTGCTCGGCTCGCACCGGCCACGCTGAGGCGGTGCTGGTGGTCTACGACCCCGCCGTGGTGTCCTACGACCGGCTGCTGAGCACCTTCTGGGAGGAGCACGACCCCACCCAGGGGATGCGCCAGGGCAACGACGTCGGCACCCAGTACCGCAGCCTGATCGGGACCTCCGACTTCGTGCAGGCGGCAGCGGCCGAGCGCTCGCGCGCCGAGTACCAGCGACGCCTGAGCGCCGCCGGCAAGGGCCAGATCTCCACCGAGATCGTCGACTCCCCCGCCTTCTACTTCGCCGAGCCCTATCACCAGCAGTATCTCCAGGCCAACCCGGGCGGCTACTGCGGGCTGCAGGGAACCGGCGTGAGCTGTCCGATCGGCACCGGGGTGAGCGGCTCCTGAGGCTGCTCGGCTAGTGGCGCACGGCGTGGGCCAGGGCGAAGAGCCGCGCCGCGAGGGGACGCACGGGGAGCTCCCAGGTGCCCGCGTAGTCCTCGCGCTCGCCGCCGAAGCCGCGCTTGAAGTCGGTGATCCCGGCCCAGGGATGCTCGGGCCCCGCCTCGGGCGGCGCCGCGCCCCAGAAGTCGAAGCGCGTCCGGCCGTCGCGGCGGGCGTCGACGATCGCCTGCCACACCAGCGGGGCGGCGGGCATGAGCTTGCGTGAGTCCGTGCGCGTGGCGGCGAAGGCGTAATAGCGGGTGGGGCCAAAATCGAACACCAGCGCCGCGGCGGCGTCGACCTCGCCGGCCCTGGCGAAGTAGAGCGATGCCTCCCCACCGGCGAGCAGCTCCTCGGCGATGGTGGCGAAATACGCATCCTCGTAGGAGAAGAACTTGCCGCGCCGTTCCGTCTCCCGGAGCAGGCGCACGAATTCGGGCATTCGCCCGGGATCGCTGGAGCGCTCGATGCGCAGGCCGCGCTTCTCCGCAGTCCTGATGCGCGACCGGTGCCCGCTGTTGAGCCCGCGGCGCAGGCTCTCCTCGTCGCCGTCGAGGCGCAGCACCAGCGTGTGCTCGTACTGGCGGGGGCGCACCCGGGCGGCGCCGGTGGCAGCGATGCCGAGTACGCCGGCGCGCGCTGGCTCGAAGCGCAGCAGCACGCATCCCAGCCGCTGCGCGCGTCGGCGCGCCGAGGCCAGCGCGTCCTCGAGCGCGGCCGGGGCCCGGAGGGACGGGCCGAAGGGCAGGTAGAGGTAGCGAAACGGCCCGGCGCGGCGCACGATCCCGAGCCAGCACCAGTCGCGATCGGCTCCGACCACGACACGGTTGCCGATCCGCTCCTGCACCCGCGCCCACGCCGTGCTCTGCAGGAAATGCCCCCCCAGCGCGATGACGCCCTCGTCCCACCCCTCGGGAATCCACGCCCTGGTCACGGCCGAGCAACCTACCACACGTGCCCAACGGCAAAGGAAAGGCCCCGGGATCCGACCCGGGACCTTGGCGAGATCCTGCGATCCGCCTCGTCGGCCTATTCCGGCGGGCTGACTGCAGCTGCAGCCTCCGCCTTCTCCGCCTTCTCCTTGCGCTCGCGCTTCTCCTTGCTGCCCTTGGGCAGGAGCGTCATGTTCACCTCACCGTCGATGAGGTCGACGATGACGGTGTCGCCGGGGCCGTGCTTGAGGCGCAGAAGCTCCTCGGACAGGGGGTCCTCGATGACTCGCTGGATGACCCGGCGCAGGGGCCGGGCCCCGTACACCTTGTCGAACCCCTCGGTGACGATCTTGTCCTTGGCCGCGTCGGTGACGTTGAAGTTCAGCTCCTGGGCGGCGAGGTGCACGGCCACCTTGGCGAGCATGAGGTCGACGATGCTGCGCATCTGGACGTGGTCCAGACGGTGGAACACCACCACCGCGTCGACGCGGTTGAGGAACTCCGGCCGGAACGCTCGCTTCAGCTCCTCCATGATCTGGTCACGCATCTTGCCGTGGTCGGAGGAGGCGGTCCGCTCATCGGGAATCGACGGCTGGAACCCCATCGACATGTTCGCCTTGAGGTTGGAGATGCCGATGTTGCTGGTCATGATCACGATGCAGTTGGCGAAGTTCACCGCCTTGCCCTTGGCGTCGGAGAGGCGCCCGTCCTCGAGGATCTGCAACAGCATGTTGAAGACCTCGGGATGCGCCTTCTCGATCTCGTCGAAGAGCACCACGCTGTAGGGCCGGCGGCGCACCGCCTCGGTGAGCTGGCCGCCGTCGTCATAGCCGACGTAGCCGGGAGGTGACCCCACCAGCCGCGCGGTGGAATGACGCTCCATGAACTCGCTCATATCGAGCCGGATGATGGCGTCCTCGTTGTCGAAGAGGAACGAGGCGAGGGCTCGCGCCAGCTCGGTCTTGCCCACGCCGGTGGGCCCCAGGAACATGAACGAGCCGATCGGCCGCTTGGCGTCCTTGAGGCCGGCACGCGCTCGCCGCACCGCTTGAGAGATCACTTTGACGGCGTCGTCCTGACCGATGAGGCGCTTGTGGATCTCGTCCTCCATGCGCAGCAGGCGTGAGGTCTCCTCCTCCACCAGCCGCGACACGGGCACGCCCGTCCAGGAGCTGATGATCTCGGCGATGTGCTCCTCGGTGACCTCGGGCACGGTGGCGCCCAGCTCATCGCGCCAGGTCATCTCCAGGGTGACGTACTTCTCCTTGAGCTTCTTCTCCTTGTCACGGAAGCTCGCGGCCGTCTCGTAGTCCTGGCCGGCGATGGCCTCCTCCTTCTGCGCCTGGAGCTCGCGGATCTCCTTCTGCATCTCGCGGAGGTTCTCGGGGGTGGTGGTCAGCTTCATGCGCACCCGGGCGCTGGCCTCGTCGATGAGGTCGATCGCCTTGTCCGGCAACGACCTGTCGGTGACGTAGCGCACGCTCAACTCGGCCGCCGCCTTGAGGGCGTCGTCGGTGATCGAGACGCGGTGGTGCTTGTCATACAGCGGGCGGATGCCGTGGAGGATCTCGATCGTCTCCTGCAGGCTGGGCTCGTCGACGAACACCGGCTGGAAGCGCCGCTCCAACGCTGCGTCCTTCTCGATGTACTTGCGGTACTCGTTGAGAGTGGTGGCGCCGATGCACTGGATCTCGCCGCGGGCGAGCGCGGGCTTGAGGATGTTGGCGGCGTCGATGGCCCCCTCGGCCGCCCCGGCACCGACCAGGGTGTGCAGCTCGTCGATGAAGAGCACCACCTCGCGGGACTGGCGGATCTCGTCGAGGATCTTCTTGAGGCGCTCCTCGAACTCGCCGCGATACTTGGTACCGGCCACCAGCGCGCCCATGTCGAGGGTGAGCACGCGCTTGCCCATCAGCGACTCGGGGATGTTGCCGAGGATGATGGCCTGGGCCAGGCCCTCGGCGATGGCGGTCTTGCCCACACCCGGCTCGCCGATGAGCGCGGGGTTGTTCTTGGTGCGCCGGCTGAGGATCTGCACCACCCGCTCGATCTCCATGGCCCGGCCGATGACCGGGTCGAGCGCGTTCTTCTGGGCGAGCTCGGTGAGGTCGCGGCAGAACTGGTCGAGGAGCGGGGTCTTGCTCGGCTTCTTCTGCGCCTCCTTGGCCTCCTCCTCCAGACCCGACTCGTGGAGCAGGCGGTCGATCTCGCCGCGCACCTTCTCGAGGTTGGCGCCGAGGTCCTCGAGGACGTGGGCGGCGATGCCCTCCCCCTCGATGAGCAGGCCGAGCAGCAGATGCTCGGTGCCGACGTAGTTGTTGCCCATGCGGCGCGCCTCCTCGAAGGAGATCTCGATGACCTTCTTGACGCGCGACGTGGGGATGATCTGCTGGATGATGATCCGCTCGTTGCGGCCGAGCACGGACTCGATCGTCGAGCGCACCTTGTTGATCTCGACACCGAGGTTGTTGAGCACCTTGGCGGCGAGGCCCTCGCCTTCGCGGAGCAGGCCGAGGAGGAGGTGCTCGGTGCCGATGTACGAGTGATGCGAGCGCTCCGCCTCCTCCTGCGCGAGGGTGAGCACCTTCTTGGCTCTCTCGGTGAATCGCTCAAATGGGTACAAGTGCCTGTTGCCTCCGTACCCGGGACCAGCCCCCCCTGAGGCGGCGGAGGTCAGTGACGGGCAACCTGGAATCTCGTGCCATTATGCCCGGCCCACTCGGAGTTCAAGCGTTCCCGTGAAATGCGACGACCAGACGGGTGGGGAGGTTACCCCTCCTCCTCGCTCGCCCCGGCCGCGGCCGGGTCGACTGACTCGCCGCCCGCAGGCGCCTCGGCGGTCGTCCTCGCCGGCGCGGCGTCCACCACCACAGCCTCGAGGTCCTCGTCCTCTTCGTCGTCGGGAATCTGGTAGGCGGGTGGCTCGTATGTCTCCCCGCCATCCGTGCCCTCGGCGGGGCCTCCGCCATGGAGCTGGCGCAGGGAGAGACTGATGCGGCGCCGCACCTTGTCGGCGCTGAGCACCATGACCTCGACGACCTCGCCCACCTTGAGGACGTCCTCGGTGCGCTCGACGTGATCCCAGGAGAGCTCGCTGATGTGCAGCAATCCCTCGACCCCGTCGGCGATCTGCAGGAAGGCGCCGTATTTCTTGGTCTTGGTGACCTCGCCGGTGACCGCCTTGCCGGCGGGGAAGCGATCCTCGATGGTGTCCCAGGGGTCGTCGCTCATCTGCCGCAGCGACAGGCTGATGCGGGACAGCTCGGGATCGAGCTTGATCACCTTGACGCGCACCTCGTCGCCGACGTTGAGCATGTCGCTGACGTTGTTGATCCGGTCCCAGGAGAGCTCACTGATGTGGATGAGCCCGTCGGCACCGCCGAGGTTGACGAACGCGCCGTAGGACGTGAGTCCGCTCACCTTCCCGGTGACCACGTCACCGATCTGGAGCTTCTCGAAGAGCTCCTCGCGCTGGCGGGCGCGATCCTCATCCTGGGCCGCGCGTTGCGAGACGATGAGGCGATTGCGCTTGCGGTTGACCTCGAGGATCTTCACCGGGATCTTGGTGCCGACCAGCTCCATGAGGTTGCCGCTGAACTGGCGGGCCACCTGGCTGCTGGGCAGGAACCCGCGCAGCCCCATGATGTTGACGATCAGGCCGCCCTTGTTCTGCTCGCGGACCTCGGCGTCGAGGATCTCGCCCTCCGACTCCTTCTGGGCAACGGCCTGCCAGATGCCCTCGGCACGCGCCTTGCGCAGGGAGAGCACGACGTTGCCGTCCTCGTTCTCGGGCTGGACGACGTACACCTTGACCTGGTCGCCCGGGTTGAGCACCACCTGGGCCTCACCGCGGGCGGACAGCTCACGGTTGGAGATCACGCCCTCGGACTTGGCTCCGATGTCGACCAGCACCTCGTCGGGGTCGACTCGCACCACCGTGCCGTCGACGATGTCGCCGTGGGCGAGGGCGCGGATGACGTGCTCCTCCTCGGCGAGGAGCTGCTCCATGGTGATCTCTTCGTCTGGGGCCAGGGTCGCGGTCAAGATTCTCCTTTGCTCTCTCCCTCTCTGGTGCTGCGGCGGCAGGAGGCTGCCGGCCGGCGGTTTCTCGGTCCAGTGATGGGAACGGTGCGGGGCGGACCCGCGGAACGATCGCGGGGGTGGCTCTGACGGGCGCGAGCGCCCGTACCGAATGCGATCACGCCAAGTGTAGCGGACCCGCGAGTCCAGGGCTGGGAGGGGGACGAGCGGGGAGGGCCGTACCCTCATCTGCAAACAGGCTTCGCAGGCGCCTGCGTCGCTGCCAGCTCGCCACCGGCGAGTTCTTCGCTCCTTCGCCTGCTCCAGGACTTGCTGAGGACACGGCCCTCCCTGCTCCTCCCGTCCCGGGAAGCGCCGCGGGACCCGGATGTCGGCGATTCGTTGCCGTGCGGTATCCGGGTGGCGACCGGCGGGGGCATGGTCCGTCGCAGCCCAGGTGCCACCCTGCAGGAGCGATGCGAGTCACCATCACCTGTGAAGATTGCGGAGAACGCCACCGCCTGGAACGGCAGATCTCCGAGCCGGGACCGATCTGGATCGTCTGCCACGCGTGCGAGCTTCCGCTCCAGGCTGTGCTCGACGGACCGGCCCCGGCGCCGACCCAGACCCACGCGGTCTGGTCGGACATCCTCGACCTGAGCCCCGGCGTCCGCCCCGCGGCCTGACCGCCCGGCGGCTCCGACCGGTCACTCCGGCCAGGTCGACGTTGCCCGCGGGCACAGTGGGGCGGTCGCGGCCCCGGTGCTAGCATCGGCGCTCCATGCACCCGACGCGCTCCCGGCTGTCGTCGTGACCGGACGGCGCGTGGCGCTGGTCGTCGACAGTGGAGCCGCGCTCGCGGATCGGGTCGACACCGGCCTCGCCGTGGTGCCGATGCACGTCGTGATCGGCGACGCCACGCTCGACGGCAATGCCGACGGTGAGGTCTACGTCCGCCTCCGCCGCGGAGAGAGGGCGACCACGTCGACGCCGAGCCCGGGCGACTACCTCGCCGCCTTCGAGGGGCTCGCGGGACGGTTCGAGGCCATCATCTGCCTGACCATCCCGGCGCGGTGGAGCGGCACGTTCGCCAGCGCGAGCGTCGCGGCCGAGCTGTTCTCCGGCGCCGGACGGGCGTCCACTCTGGACATCGTGGAGACCCCGACCGCGGCCGTGGCGTACGGTCTGCTCGCCCGCATCGCCGACGCCATCTGCGAGGCCGGCGCCGACCGGGAGGCCGTGCTGGCGCGAGTCCGGCGCGCGGGCGAGGAGGTGCGCATGTACGGCGCGCTGGAGACGCTCGAGTACGTGGCGCGAAGCGGGCGGGTTCCCGCCCTGGTCGCCGGCGTCTCCGATGCGCTCCGCGTCCGGCCGGTGTTCGAGATGCACGGCGGGGGCACCGGGAGGGTGGGGCTGGCGCGCACCGAGGGCGGCGTCCTGCGGGCCCTGGAGCGGGTCGCCAGGGAACGCCTCGAGGTGGGCCGGCCCCACTGGCTGATGCTCTTCCACGCCGACGCCGCCCAGACCGCGGGGCGGCTGCGGGACCGGCTGGTCGTTGCCTGCGAGGTCGATCGGGACGAGACCGTCGCCCTCGCCGCCGTCATCGGCGTGCACACCGGCCCGGGAGCGGTGGGTTTCGCGGCCCTGCCCATGCGCGAGGGCGATCCTCCGCCGGCGCGCGGGTGAGCCAGCCGGCCACGGCGGTCGCCGTGGTGGTGCTGCTGGCCGCCTACCTGATCGGCTCGCTGCCGGTCGCCTGGCTGCTGGGCCGGTGGCGCCGGCTCGAGCTCCGCGAGGTCGGCTCGGGCAACCCCGGCACCAGCAACCTCTTCCGCAACGCCGGGGTCGGCGCGGCGGTGCTCTCCGGACCTCTGCAGTTCGCCCAAGGGGTGGTCCCGGTGATCATCGCCCGAGCCGTGGGCGGAGACGGCGGCTTCATCGAGATCGCCGCCATCTGCGCGGTGGTGGGCAACGGCTGGCCGATCTGGCTGAAGTTCAATGGACAGCGCTGCATCGCCGTCGCCACCGGTGCGGCGGCGGCGGTCAACCCGGCGCTTCTCGTGGTGCTGCTCATCTGCTTCGCCGCCGGCGCGCTCGGCCGCGCCATCGCCGTCGGCGTGCTCGCCGGCTTCGCGATCCTGCCCATCGCCGCGGCGTGGATCGGCGGCCGCGAACTGGCGCTGACCTGCTGCGCCCTGCTCGCCGCGGTGGTGCTCCGCCGGCTGGAGGGTCTCACCGCCGATCTGCGCCGCGCCGGCGCCGATGGCGAGCGGGGGATCCTGCTCCGCAGGCTGTTCCTCGACGAGCGTCCCGGGCAGGTGCTGGTCGGGCCTCGCGAGGACTCGGTGCCGGCCAAGCCGCGCCCCTGATCGAGGCTCGCCGATCCACGAGGAGCATGGGGCCGGCCCATACACTGGGCAGCGTGGACGCACAGCCGTTTGGCGAGCGGATGTCGTGAGCGCCCACGCGGTCCCCCTGGCGCACCCGCGGCGCACGCTCCGTCAGCGCGTCTTCAGCCGGCGCCGCATCCCCGTGCTGCTGGCGCTGCTGGTGGTCGGCTCCCTGATCGTGGCCAGCAACCCCGCTCAGGTGGGCCGCGCCATCGAGCGCTTCCACGTCCAGGACATCCCCATCATCGTGGGGCTGTCGATCGGCTACTACGTGCTCCAGGGGGTCCGCTGGTGGACGCTGCTGCGCATCGTCACCCCGGATCCGCCCCTGGGTGAGACGGTGCTGATGACCCTGACCGGCCAGTCCACCGCGCTGCTCCCCCTCGGTGAGCTGACCCGGGCCATCCTGCTGGCCCGGGTCCGCAACATCGCCGTGGGCTCGGCGGTGGCCGCGGTGACGGTCCAGGAGCTGCTCTACTCCGCGCTCCTCATCGCTGCCGCCCTCCCCGGCTCGAGCAGGTACTACTTCGCGCGCGCCGGCGTCGCGGCCGCGCTCGGGGGCACGGTGCTGGTGGTGGTCCTGCTCACCGTCCGGCCGGTGTTCCGCAGGGTGCGCAGCGTGATCGCCCGTCTTCCGGTGTTGAGCCACATGATGGACTCGGTCGACCAGCTCCAGGCGGACACCGTGGTCCTCTTCGAGAACTGGAGGACGTACGTCTGGCTGTGGATCAGCGCCTTGCAGGCGGTGATGGCCGTCAGCCTCTTCTACGTTGTGGTCAGCGCCATCGCCCCGGGTCGGGTCGACTGGGTCACCGCCGCCTTCGTCTACGCCATCAGCAACGTGGCATCGGCGATCACGCTGTCACCGGGAAGCCTGGGTGCCTTCGAGGCCACCACCGCCGGCCTGCTCGTGGCCGCGGCGGGGCTGCCGTTCGGGGTGGCCACCGCCGCGGCGGTGGTGCACCGGCTCGCCGACAAGGGCTTGAGCGCGGTGCTCGGGCTGTCGCTGTTCCTGTGGGTGCGCGCCCACCGCCGGCTGCACGGCGTCTCGCTGTTCGATCTCCGCGACACCGAGACGGCGCGCCGGCAACCGGCGCTGGCTGATGACGGCTGACGGCCGCCCGCTGCGAGTGGCCCTGTTCGGCCACGCTGCCGGACGCCGCGGTGACGGGCTCTCCACCTACAGCCGCGAACTGGTCGGCGCGCTGCGCTCCGCGGGGGCGGAGGTACGCTTTTTCGCACATCGTGAGGACGGGGACCAGCTTCCCGTCGACCCCGCCGACGCCGTGATGCTGCGCGCCTGGCGTTTCAAGACGGTGACGCTCCCGCGGCCGGGATCCATCGCCACCGTGGGCGCCGCCCTCACCGAGTTCGCCCCCGACGTGGTGCACATCTCCTGGAGCTTCTCCCTCCAGGACGGAAGCATCGCCCGGGCTGCCCATCGCATCGGAGCCGTCGTCGTGGCCACCTTCCACCTCCCCCATGGCCCGGCGGGCACAGCGCGTGGTCGGGTCCTGCACGGCCTCTATCGGTTTCAGCGGACGCGCATGGACCACGTCGACCACTGCATCGCGCTGAGCACCGACCAGCGCGACCTGCTGGTGCGTGCCGGGTACCCGATCGAGCAGATCACCGTGATCCCCAACGGAGTCGACACCGATGCCGTCAGCCCCGGTCCGTCGGCGGTGCGGGACGAGCTCGGCGCGCGCGTCGTCGTCCTCTACATGGGACGGCTCGACCCCGAGAAGCGGGTCCCGGCTCTGGTCGCGAGCTTCCTGTCGCTGCGCCTCCCCGACGACCACGTGCTCTGCATCGCCGGCGATGGGATCCAGCGCCATCTCCTCGACCGCCTCGCGGTGGGGCGCCGCAACGTACGCGTGGTCGGGCTGGTCGCTGCCGACCGGGCTCTCGAGCTGCTGCGTGGCTGTGACCTCTTCGTGCTGCCCTCCACCGCGGAGGGGCTGGCGCTCTCCCTCCTCGAGGCGATGGCCGCGGGTTGCGCCATCGTGGCGACCGGGGCCGGCGACAACGGCCGCGCCCTCGAGGGGGCCGGGGTGGTGATCCCCGTCCATCCTCTGCGACCGGCTCTGGACGAGGCCATGCGGCAGCTCATCTCGCAACCCCGTCGCCGCGCCGAGCTGGGTGCGGCGGCGCGGCGGCGCGCCGTGGACACCTACGCCATGTCACGCAACGCGGAGCGCGTGCTGGCGGTGTACGCGGCGGCGGGCCACCCGGCGCCGGAGGCCCCGGGCACGGCGACACCGGCCGCGCTACGCTAGGGGGGTGGCCACGGCAACCCCGGTCCCCGTCGAGGCTCCGGTCAGGAAGGAACGGACCGTCCGTGAGCCCGGCTGGATCGTGATCGTCTGGAACGACCCGGTCACCCTGATGACCTACGTCGTGCTGGTGCTGCGCAAGCTCTTCGGCTACGACCACGTCACCGCCACCACCCTGATGCTCCAGGTGCACGAGGAGGGCAAGGCGGTGGTCGCGACCCAACCTCGCGAGCAGGCCGAGGTCTCTGTCGCCCGGTTGCACGCCTTCGGTCTCCAGGCCACGCTGGCGCGGCTCTAGCGGAGCTGGGCCACGTGGCGTCGGTGCTGAAACGGCGCGGGCGCATCCAGGTGCGCCTCGATGAACGGGAGCGAACGGCGTTGCTCGACATCATCGCGCGCCTGCAGGTGCACATCACCCGGGCGCTGGCGACGACGCCGCGCGCATACGAGGATGAGGCCAAGCAGGCTGAGTACGACCGCTGGGTCCGCCCCGAGATCGAGCGCGGCTATGAGGCCGACCTCGACGTCATCCGCGACGCGCTCAGCGCCGGCGACGAGCTGCTCGTGCTCACCGAGGCGCAGGTGTACGCATGGCTGCGCGGCTTCAACCAGCTCCGCCTCGCGGCCGGCTCTCTGCTCGGCATCACCGAGGACGGCTGGGAGACCACCGCGGGCGATGCGCTGCGCGAGCGACCGGAGTTCGGCATGCTCATGGCCCTCGGCTTCCTCCAAGAGGAGCTGCTCGCGGCCCTGGAGACGTGATCAACGGGGGCGGGGCACATACCGCCCCTCATGTGGTCGGAGTGAACCCGACCACGCTCACCCCACTCCTCGGCACGCCTCGCGCGCCGCTGTCGCTTCGCGACGAGACCTAATACCGCGTCACCTTCATGGAGAAGTCGAGCGCGGTGGCCGAGTGGGTCAGCGCTCCCACCGAGATGTACGCCGCCCCGGCGAGCGCGTAGGCGCGCGCGTTGCTCACCTGCACGCCTCCGCTGATCTCCACCTCGGCGCGGCCGCGGATGATCTGCATGGCCTCGCGCACCTGTCCGGGGGCGAAGTTGTCGAGCAGGATGCGCGGCGCCTTGTCGGCGAGGGCCTGCTCAAGCTCCTGGATGTTGCTCACCTCGACGTTGATGTCGGTGTCCGTGTACGCCTTGCGCACCGCGCGCAGCGCGGGGGTGATGCCCCCCACCAGCGCCAGATGGGTGTCCTTGATGAGCACCGCGTCGTAGAGGCCCATGCGGTGATTGATCGCTCCCCCGATCCTGGTCGCGTACTTCTCCAGGCCGCGCAGCCCCGGGGTGGTCTTGCGGGTGTCGAGAATCTTGGCCTTGGTGCCGTCGACCGCCTTCACGTAGCGCGCCGTCATGGTGGCGACACCGC
Organism: Candidatus Dormiibacterota bacterium; assembly: GCA_035552595.1. Lineage (GTDB taxonomy): Bacteria > Chloroflexota > Dormibacteria > Aeolococcales > Aeolococcaceae > Aeolococcus. The sequence continues at coordinate 8,099 of DASZKZ010000023.1, read as the reverse complement.
TGAGATGCTGCAGGAAGTTCAGCGCCACGCGCTCCGCTTTGAGCATGCCGCGTGCGGGACCGGCGATGCGGGCCACGATCTGGTCCTCCTGCACCTTCTCACCGTCCTTGGTCTTGGCGTCGAAGCTGATGCGCTCGTCGACCAGGGCGAAGACGCGCGCCGCCACGCTGAGGCCGGCGATGATGCCGTCCTCCTTGCACACGATCTTGCCTCGGCAGGTCATGTCGGACGGGATCACCGCGTCGGTGGTGACGTCGCCTGCCCCGATGTCCTCGGCGAGGGCTGACTCGATCAGCTCGTCAAGGGTCTCGGGTGTGAGTGCCTCGGTGATGGGATCAAGCGTTGCGGTCAAGTCGGTGCCCCCTCTCTTTCTGCATGACGAGAACGCCATGCCAGCTGTCACGGGTGGATGGGAAATCGCTGCGGATGTGGGAGCCACGGCTCTCCTCGCGGAGCAGTGCCGACCGGCACACCAGGCTCGCCGTGGTGGCCGCTTGGTGGAGGCGCGCGTCGTCGAGGGATCCGCTCCCGGCCGTGGAGGTGGCGATCACCTCGGCCGTGGCCAGGGCTCGACTGAGCCCGGGCGCATCCCGGACCAGGCCACAGCCGTCCCACATGGCGGCGCGGAGTCGCTCGAAGGCGACCTGCTGCGACGGCCCGTCGAGGCCGCCGGCCTCGGCTGGGGCGCGAGGGCGGGGTGGCGACGCCGGTCGCTCGGCGATGTCCTCGAGGGCGCGAAGAGCGGCGCGGTGACCGAACACCGCGCCCTCGAGAAGGCTGTTGCTGGCCAGGCGGTTGGCGCCGTGCACGCCGGTGCCCGCCACCTCACCACAGGCGAAGAGCCCAGCGACGGTGGTGGCCCCGTCGGCGTCGGTGCGCACCCCGCCGATCAGGTAATGCGCGGCCGGGGCGATGGGGATCGGCTCCGAGGTGATGTCGAGGCCGTGCTCGCGGCACATCGCTGTGATGGTCGGAAACCGCTCCCTGGCGCTCTCGCCGAGAGGACGGCAGTCGAGCAGCACGTGGTCGGTCCCCTCGCGCAGGAGGTGCTCCCAGATGGCGCGAGAGACCACGTCGCGGCCGGCGAGCTCGCCCCGCGGGTCGCTGTCGAAGAGGAAGCGCCGGCCCCGGGTGTCGATGACCTGAGCACCCTCGCCGCGCATCGCCTCGCTGATCAGGAAGCGAGGGGCGGAGCTGAGCGCCAGCGCGGTGGGATGGAACTGCATGAACTCCATGCTCACCACCTCGGCCCCGGCGTCCCAGGCCAGGGCGACCCCGTCGCCGGTGGCCCCGCCGGGGTTGGTGGTGTTGCGCCAGAGCTGCCCGGCGCCGCCGGTGGCGAGGATCACGGCGCCGGCACCGAGGACGCGTGCGCCGCCGGAGCCGTCGCTGCGGCGCAGCTCGACACCCGCGCACCGCGAGTCGCGGTCGAAGACCAGCGCCACCGCACAGTGGTTCTCCAGGACGGCGGCCCCGGCATCGCGGAGGCGACGGACCAGGGCGGCCTCGATCTCACGGCCGGTCGCGTCACCGCCCGCATGAATGATGCGGTTGCGGCTGTGTGCCGCCTCGCGCCCCACCGCGAGACTGCCCTCGCGCTGGTCGAACGCGGCCCCCCACGCGGCCAGCTCGCGCACCCGCGCGGGCCCCTCCTCGACGAGGATGCGCACCGCCTGCTCATCGCAGAGACCGCGGCCGGCGGCCACCGTGTCCTCGAAGTGGACGGCCGGGGAGTCGTCGGCGGCGACAGCGGCGGCGATCCCGCCCTGGGCCCATCGGGTGGCCCCGTCATCGACGGCGCCCTTGGTGATGACGGCGACGCGGGCGCGCGGCGACGCGGTGAGCGCGGCGGTCAGGCCAGCGACGCCACTCCCCACGACGACGACGTCGTAGACCTCTCTCGCAGTGCCGAGCTCGCTGTTCAGGAGAGGGTCACCTCGAGGCCGGCCTCGCCGGATCGGAGCACGACCCGCATCACTCTCTCCCCTGAAGGCCGATGATCCCCGGGACCTGTGAACCTTGGGCACCGCCGGCATCCAGCGGAGCCTGGTCGATCCCCAGCCGGATCACGTCAATCAACCGAGTGGCACCCATTCTACCAGCGACCAGAATTTGGCATCCTGCACCGGCCACGTCGACGGCGGCGAAGCTCACAGCGTCGACCGCGGCCACGTAATCAACGGCGAGACCCGCCTCCTCCAGGGGGCGGCGGACCAGCTCGCACAGGGCCGCCGCACTGCGCTCGCCCGCCTCGAAGGCGATCGCGGCAGCGGAGAGCCCGGTGGGGATGGCCAGCGCACGGCGGCGCTGATCGGCGCCGAGGTACAGGTTGCGGCTGCTCAGCGCCAGCCCGTCGGGATCACGGACCACCGGACAGACGGCGATCTCCACGCCGGTGTCGAGGTCGCGCGCGAGGTGACGCACCACGGCGCACTGCTGCGCATCCTTCTGACCGAAGTAGGCACGGTGGGGCCGGCAGGCGATGAGCAGCTTGGCCACCACCGTGGCCACGCCGTCGAAATGGCCGGGGCGATGGACGCCCTCGAGAACCGCGGTGATGGAGGGGTCGACCCGGACCGTGGTGGCGGCCGACCTCCCGTACATCGCCTCCACGGTGGGCGCGAAGACCGCGTCCACACGCTCCTCGGTGAGAGCGGCGAGATCCGCGTCGAGCGGTCGCGGGTACGTGTCGAGATCCTCACCAGGGCCGAACTGCAGGGGATTGACGAAGATGCTCACCACCACACGGTCGCAGTCGGCGCGCGCCCGCCTGATCAGGCTGCGGTGGCCTGCATGAAGAGCGCCCATGGTGGGCACCAGGCCGACCAGCAGGCCGGCGGCCCGGCAGCGCTCCGACCAGCGGCGCAACTCCTCGGGGGTGTCGAGCCGGCGCGGCGGCTCGGCGGCCCGCGCGTCAGTGGTAGCTGTGGGCATCGTCGGGGTAGCTGCCCGCCGCCACCTCGCTGGCGAACGCGCGGGCGGCTGCCACGATCGTTCCACCCACGTCGGCGTACGACTTGACGAACTTGGGCACCGGTCCGCAGGTCATGCCCAGGAGGTCATACACGACCAGCACCTGGCCGTCGCAGTCGGGGCCCGCGCCGATCCCGATGGTGGGGATGGACAGGGCGGCGGTGACCTCGGAGGCGAGGCTGCGGGGCACACCCTCGAGCACCACGCTGAAGGCGCCGGCCTCCTCGAGGGCGGTGGCGTCCTGGAGAATCCGCTGGGCGGCGGACGGGCTGCGTCCCTGTACACGGTGGCCGCCGAAGGCGTTGATGGACTGAGGGGTGAGCCCCAGGTGTCCCATCACGGGGATGCCGCACTCGACCAGTCGCGCCGTCACCGGCGCCACCCAGCCACCACCCTCCAGCTTGACGGCGTGCATCCCCGCCTTGATGAGGTCGACGGCGTTGGCCACCGCCTGCCCGCTGGATTGCTGGTAGGAGCCGAAGGGCATGTCGCCGACAAGCAGCTGGTCGGGGGCGCCCCGGGCCACCGCCCGGGCGTGGTGGAGCATCTCCTCCATGGTCACGGGCAGCGTCGTCGGGTATCCCAGGTGGTTGTTGCCGACGCTGTCCCCGACCAGGAGCGCGGGAACCTCGGCCGCGGCGAGCAGCCGGGCCACGGCGGTGTCGTAGGCGGTGACCATCACGAAGCGGTCGCCGCGGTCCTTGTGAGCGCGGAGGTCGTGGATGGTGACCGGCATCGGCGTCAGGCGACGCGCGGGTGGGCGACCACCCTCGACTGCCGAGCGCTGCTGGGCGCGGCGCCGGCGAGGGCATCGGCCACGGCCTCACGGCCTTCCGGGCCGGCGAGCGCCAGGGTCTCCAGGGCCAGCCGCCGGTAGAGCTCGAGAGTGCTGGGATCTGCGGCCAGGACATCGAGGTGGCGCGCCACGGTGGCCGCGTCGCCACGCACCACCGGCCCCGTCAGCGCCGATGCGGCGCCCGCGGCCGCGGCGTTGCTCGCCGCCCCGCTGAGCAGGGCGACGAGGGCACGGTGCGCCTCGGCGCGGTCCACACCCGCCTCCTCGAGCAGGCTGGTGGCCCGGGCCAGCAGCGCCAGTGGCGCGTTGCCCACGAGCACGGCGGCGGCGTGGTAGAGGGCCCGGCCGCTCTCCGGGAGATCGACGATGTACCCGCCGAGCGCGCCGACCAGGGCCGTGAGCTGGCTGAGCAGGCGATCCGGCGCGTCGAGCACGAAGCTGGATCCGCGGAGCAGATGGGCGCTGGAGGCGCCGGCGAGCGCCTGGAGGGGGTGGAAGGCGCCGGCCACGATACCCGAGGGCGCGGCGGCGGCGAGCAGCCCCGCCCCACGGGTGGCGCTGCAGTGCACCAGGGCGCGTCCGTGGAGGGCGAATCCGGCGGCGGCCACCGTGGCGGCCACCCTGGGGATCTCCTCGTCAGGGACCGTCGCGAAGGTGATGTCCGCGCAGCCGACCGCCTCCGACGCACTCTCCACCACCGCGGCTCCGGCCGCCGCCGCCAGCTCGGCGGCATGTGCCGGCGTGCGGCTGTGCACGGCGACCACCGCATAGCCGGCGGCGGTCATGGCCGCGGCGAGAGCGGAGCCGGCTCGGCCCGCCCCGATGAAGGCAAGCGCGGGCCGGTCTGGGCGGGTCCCGTTCTCCACCGTCTCGGTCACCTCGTGATCCAAGCGTCTGTCGCTGCGGCAGCGCCGGCACCCGGTCCCACTGGCCTCGCGGCGCTGCGCGTCCACGGGCCTGACCGGTTGGTGCCGTCGCCGTCTTGGGGGAAGTGTACCCTGGCGGACGCTTCGTTTCCGGCGTTTGCCCCGGTGGGCGTCGCGCCGGTCAGGCCGAGGCGGCTGCCTCGGCCGGAGGACCACCGCCGGCGGCGGGCGGCGCGCTCTCCAGGTCGGCGATCATCCTCTTCATCTCCGCCGCCTCCATGGTCTCGACCTCGATGAGGCGCGTGGCCAGGGCGCGAAGGATGTGCTCGCGCGGGCGGAGCACCTCCTTGGCCTTCTGGAAGGCGGTCTCCACGAGGTGGTGCACCTCCTGGTCGATCTCGCTGGCGATGTCCTCGGAGTAGTTGCGCTGCTCTCCCAGATCCCGGCCGAGGAACACCAGCTCCTCCTTGGTTCCGAATGTGAGCGGCCCCAGCTTGTCGCTCATCCCCCATTCCGTGACCATCTTGCGGGCCAGCTGGGTGGCCTTGCGGATGTCGTCGGAGGCACCGGTGGTGATGTTGCTCTCCCCGAGGATGAGCTCCTCGGCGCATCGGCCCCCGAGGATCTGGGCGAGCTGATCCTCGAGCTCCGCCTTGCTGACCAGGTACTTGTCCTCGCTGGGCAGGCTGAGCGTCCAGCCCAGGGCCATACCGCGGCTGACCACCGAGATCTTGTGGACCGGGTCGGTGTGCTCGAGGAGCATCCCCACCATGGCGTGGCCCATCTCATGGAAGGCGATGGTGCGCTTCTCGCTCTCCCCGATCATCCGGCTCTTGCGCTCGGGGCCGGCGATGACCCGCGCGATCGCCTCCTCGAGGTCGGGCATGGTGATGACCTTGCGATTGTTTCGCGCCGCCAGGATGGCGCCCTCGTTGATGAGGTTGGCCAGGTCCGCGCCGGAGAATCCCGGGGTCTGCTTGGCGAGCACCTCGAGCTCCACCGAGGGGTCGAGCGGCTTGTTGCGCGCGTGCACCTCGAGGATGGCGCGCCGCCCTCTGATGTCGGCGCGGTCGAGCATCACGTGACGGTCGAAACGGCCGGGCCTGAGCAGCGCCGGGTCGAGCACGTCGGGACGGTTGGTGGCCGCGATCACGATCACGTGGGTGGCGGTCTCGAATCCGTCCATCTCGACGAGCAGCTGGTTGAGCGTCTGCTCGCGCTCGTCGTGGCCGCCGCCGAGGCCGGCGCCGCGCTGCCGGCCGACGGCGTCGATCTCGTCGACGAAGACGATGCACGGCGAGTTCTTCTTGGCCTGGTCGAAGAGGTCCCGCACGCGGCTGGCGCCGACTCCGACGAACATCTCCACGAACTCGGAGCCGCTGATGCTGAAGAACGGCACTCCCGCCTCTCCGGCGACCGCCTTGCTGAGCAGCGTCTTGCCGGTCCCCGGAGGACCCACCAGGAGCACCCCTTTGGGGATCCGCGCGCCGACGGCGGTGAACTTGTCCGGGTACTTGAGGAACTCGACGATCTCCGACAGCTCCTGCTTGGCCTCCTCGACGCCGGCCACGTCGGCGAAGGTGATGGCCGGCTTGTCACCGGTGAGGAGGCGGGCGCGGCTGCGCCCGAACGACATGGCCTGGTTGTTGCCGCTCTGGGTCTGCCGGAAGATCCACAGCAGGAAGAGCGCCATCAACCCGAAGAGGACCAGGTTGGGCAGGAGGATGCTCAAGAGGAAGTTGCTCCCGGTGCTGGAGTCGTTGCGAAAGTTGGTGTAGCCATTATCAGTGAAGATCTTGAGCACTTCGGCACTGGAGCCGACGGTGGTCTGGTACTGGCTGCCGTCCGCTGCGTACCAGGTGACCGCTGTGCCATCACCACTGATGACTGCCCGCTGGTTGGGGTCGCTGGACAGGGTGTTGCCCTTGTCACTGCTGTGATCCTTGAAGTTGATTGCCGCCTGGGCGAGCTGGCCGGAGTCGCGACTCTGCGCGGAAGTGCCCTGCGCTCCGTGGATCAGCACGTACACGATGAGGATGAAAACGACCGCGAGGCCGCCATAGGTGATGCCGCGACGAGGGGTGCGCATTGGCTCGCAGTCTACCAGAGGGTCTCGTTTGAACCCCCTTTGCGACGAGGCGTTGCAAGCTGTTTTCGAAGCGCTGCCGCCCCCTGCCGGCAGCGCCGTCCCGGGGGGTGTTCAGCCGTCCACCAGACGGCGCTGATGCTCGGCGAGAACGCACAGCCGCCGTCGCGCCGCCGGGAAGACCGCCTCGAGGGCGGGGATGAGCTCGTGGCGCACCCGGCTGCGAAGGAAGCGAGGGTCGGCATTGCTCGGGTCCTCCGCCGTGACCAGCCCCAGCGCGGCGCAGTAGGCGGCGACGTCGACCCGCCACACGCGCAGCAGCGGCCGCGCCAGGGCCCCGCTGCGCTCGGCCATCGCTGCCAGAGACCGAGGCGTGGCGCCGGCCAGGGCGCGCATCAGCACCGTCTCCGCCTGATCGTCGGCGGTGTGGGCCAGTGCGATCGAGCTGGCGCCGACGGCCACCGCGAGCTGGCGCAGCGCACCGAGCCGGGCGTCGCGCGCACGGGCCTGGAGGGAGGAGCCGAGCGGCGCTACGGCAACCGTCAGGGCGGTGAAGGGAAGACGGCGTTGCGCAGACGCGGCGGCGACTGGTGCCGCCTCGGCGTCGGAGCCGTCGCGCAGGCCGTGATCGACGTGGGCCACGTGGAGGGTCAGCCCGCGCGGTGGCGCCAGGCGTGCCAGCGCGTCCAGCATCGCCGTCGAGTCGGGACCGCCGCTGCAGGCGACCACCACCGTCTCGCCCCGCCTCAGCACACCGCGTGAGTCGATGGCCACCGCCACGGCACGGCGCAGCCGTCCCACCGCAGCGCCTCGCTGCCGCGGCTCCAGCGATGACCCGTGAGCGCTCATGACCCACCCGCGGTGCGGCGTTGGTGGCGGCACCTGGATTCGAACCAGGGACATACCGGGTATGAGCCGGGTGCTCTACCAGCTGAGCTATGCCGCCGAGTAGAGCCGGAGTGTAAGCGAGGGGGGATCAGGATCCCTACCCAGCGAGGGGGGGTCAGGATCCCCCCTCGGTCACCCCCCATCCAGATGTGTCTGCTCCGGCGACGTGAAGTCGCCTGCGCAGACGGAGGTTTTTCCGGTGCGATTCATCGCGCCGAGTGGGGAGTGAGCTGCGACGGCTCTGCCGGCGCGGCGAGAGGGGCGCATCGCCCCTCTATAAGAACGAAGGGGTCCCCGCGCGGCTCCGCCGCGTGGGGCGTGCATGGGCGACGTCATGTCGACCATGCGAGGGGCGGGACCTGCCCGCCCCTGTGAAAAGCAAAATAGTTCCCACGCAACCTGCCGCAGTGGGAACTATTTTGCGGCGGCCGGACTCGAACCGGCGACCTTCGGGTTATGAGCCCGACGAGCTGCCACTGCTCCACGCCGC
>DASZKZ010000022.1:0-8707 GCA_035552595.1 Candidatus Dormiibacterota bacterium | reverse complement strand
TCAAAGATCCGCGCATGCTCACGCCGGTACACCTGCTCATCGAAATAAATCGCCGGAGAGATCTGGCCACGCTCCCACCCGACCAGGCCACCCAGCTCACCTAGAACCGACACCCGACCCCACCTCCAAACCCCCAGCTTCTCCGCTAGGCCAGCGACGCGACCTCATTCGCGGTCGCGATCCAGACCCCTTGGTGGGCGACGGCGTATGCCAGGAGCCGGTCGAGAACCGCTGCAGGATACGGCCGCCCCGAGATCTTCGGGTGCATCGCCCAGTGCAGAATCCGGGGCGCGGACCGCGACTCCTCGTAGAGCACGTCGAACTCTCCCTTCATGCTGCTCAAGACGCCCTCGACGGTCCCGTAACGGGTCCCTCCCATGAGCGGCGATCCCTGCCCGGTGAACAGGTTGTACTGGCCCCAGTCGTCGTTGCCCGGGGGGATCTCCACGATGGGTTTGCGGTCCTTGGTGAGGACGTAGGGAAAGTCCTGGTCGTGGAAGTCACTGTGCCACGCGTATCCCAGGTCTCTCAGGAGGTCGAGGGTGCGCTCGGTGACCGAGTAAATAGGAGAGCGCCAGCCGAGCGGCCGGTCACCTACGAACTTTCTGATGGCGCTCGTGGCGAGGGTTACCTCTTCGAGCTCCTCATCTGGATCGAGGGTGCACAGCTTGACGTGACGGTAGCCGTGCACTCCGATCTCGTGGCCGGCTTCCAGAACCTCATGTGCCAGCTCCGGGTACCACTCGGCCGTAAGCCCGCAGAACATGAACGTAGCGGGCGCGTGGTATTTGTCGAGGATCCGCAGCACCCTCGGGAGGCCTTCGCGCGCGTCGTAGAGGCGCATCGTCGCATCGCAGAAGTTGACGGCCCCGTTCTCCCAGAACGCGTTGGGGTGGCTCGACCAGGCTGCGGCGGCGTCCACGTCCGCCTGCATGTCGAAGGAGAGGAGGATCGCGAGCGATTTGCCCTGGGGCCAGGACTTGCCGAAGCGGCCCTCCGAGCGCTCCCCGAAGATCTCCTCGAACCTGCTCTTGTGCCAGGTCCACCGGGCTACGTCCTCGGCTAGCGTCACTGCTTCCTCCACGTGACTGGTTTGCGGGAGGACCCGGCTCCGGCCCCGGCGTTCCTCAGCCTCACTGGGCTGGCCGGCGAACCTGGCCTCCACCTTGTCGGCGGCGACTGTGTCGAGTATGTGTTCGCGCCGGAATGGCGGCAAGAAGACCGTTCCGGTGAACGGACCGGCTCCGGGCTCCTCGGCCAACACCACCGCACCTGGCCCGCGCACACCCGGGCGGCCGGTTGATCGAGCCCCTCCCGGCGCCTGGCGCTGCGCCCGAAACGGGGCCCGGGCCGGTGCCGATCACCTCGCGAGCGCCCGCAGTCGCCGCCCCGGCAGCGGGTGAGTGACCCTGACGAGCGATTCCGGCCAGCAGTCAGGCCTGCCAGCCGATGAGCCCGGGCGGCCTGGTTACCCGCGACCAGGCGGCCTTCTTGACGGATTCGCCCGGCCCGCCGGGAGACCAGCTGCCCCGGGAGGGGAGGAAGGAAGGGAAGACGATGCCAGGATGCGCTGCGCCGGAGCGCTGTTTCGCCCATTGGAACGCATCTCTTGCAGAGGCTCCGCTGAACCCCTACTGTCCTGCACATCGATAGGGAGCTAGTCCTCCGGTCCAGGTCGAATTGCGTGGTTGCCGGAACCAGAAAGTCCACATCTCTTCACAGCCGAGAAGACAGCAGTTTTTAACAGGTCGTGGACGAGGGAGTGCCGCATGGCGAGTAAATGTAGGGCGGTCGCGCCCGGGCGTCGCCGCGGATCCACACCTGCGACAGGGCGCCGGGCTCGCCGTCGGGCCAGCGCAATGGTGCTAGGAGTTACGCTCACGCTGACTGCGGCCGCGTGCAGCTCGAGCAGCACAGGTGGGAGTTCCGCAGGCGGGAAGACGCTGACCGTGGCCATGGTCGAGGCCTTTACGGGGCCGAACTCGATCGACGGGATCGCGGCCGCGGCCGGCTGCTACCCGGCGGCACGGGTGGTCAACCAGTCCGGCGGAGTCCTCGGCGACAAGATCCAGTGCGTCCCCGTCGACACCCGGGGCGACCCCACGGACGCCATCCCGGCCGTGGAGAAGCTCCTCGCCACGACCAGTGGCTTGGTGGGTGTCGCAGGGCCGGAATCGAACACCGCGGCCGCGCTCGTCCCGATCCTCAGCAAGGCCCACATCCCCATGATCAGCCAGAACGGTCTCTCGCTTTTCGACCACAACACCAATCCCTACTTCTGGCGGAACTATCCGGCCGATGACGTCGGCGGCGTGGCGCTTGCCTATTGGGCGCACCACCTCGGTTACAACCGAGCGGCGATGTTCTTCGACAACTCGGTCGCCGCGCAGGGCAGCGTGCCCGATCTGCTCCGCACCTACCAGCGGCTTGGGGGCAAGGTCGTCGTCAACCTGTCCGTCCCCCCCGGCGACACCTCGTACGGGTCGGAGATCCACCGGCTCATCCAGGCCAAGCCCCAGGTCATCTTCACCGAGTCGGATCCCCAGACCGATGCGACGGCCTTCGGCAATCTGAGCGTGTCCGGCGCGCATATCCCGATCTTCGGCACGAACGCCACGGTGATCCCGCAGTGGCTAAAGGCGGTCAACAAGTCCATCGGGAACGCGACCATGGCCACGTACTACCGCGGCGTCGAGCCGTACGAGCCGAACTTCCCCGGCACGCACTACTTCAACCAGGCACTCCTGGCCGACGCCAAGCAGGTGCCGCAGCCCTCCCAGTGGCTCGGGCAGGAATACTCGACCGCGCCCTTCGACGGACTGATCATCTCCGCACTCGCGATGACCGAGGCGCACTCCACCAACCCGGCCGTCTTCAACAAGGACATCCTCACCGTGACCGCACCCGGCCCGGGCAAGACGGTCGTCTACTCCTACAGCGCTGGCGTGGCAGCCCTCAAGGCCGGTAAGAAGATCCAGTACGTCGGGGCAGGCGGGCCCACGATCTTCAACCGCTGGCACAACGCCGCCGGCGAGTATGGCGTGTACCAGTACGTGAACGGCAAGTTGAAGCTTGCCGGCACCATCTCGGCCGCACAGCTGGCCGCCGCACAGGGCGGTTGAGGCGCCGATGAGCGCCACTTCCCCACTTGTCTGGAGGCGATCACTGTTGAAGAGGGGAGCTGAGTGAGCCGCCTGACCGCGGCACCGGCCACGTGGAACCATCCGGTGGCACGAGGACGGCCGGCTCGCTGGCCAAAAAATGGGCCGACGGGTCGAAGAGGAGCTAGCCGGGCTGTAACTGGCGGCACCGCGCGACGTGGTGCCTGAGGAGGAGTCCGCGATGCAATCCCTGGCTCTCTACATCGGCTTCGGCCTCGTCACGGCGTCGATCCTGTGCATCGGGGCCGTCAGCTTCACGCTGCAGTTCGGCATCAGCAACCTGTTCAACCTGGCGTTCGGAGCGACGCTGACGGCAGCGGCATTCGTCGCCTACGTCTGCAACGCAGCCGGCCTCAACATCTGGGTGTCGCTCGTCTTCGGCAGCCTGGCCGCCTCGCTGCTCTCGTTCCTGCTGAACCGGGGCATCTATACCCCCTTCAAACGCCGGGCCACGAGCATGTTCACGATGATCATGGTGACGCTGGGCGTCGGAATCATCATTCAGTACGGGATCGAGGCCATTTGGGGGGCGGACAACTTTTCCTACAACATGGCTACAGGGCGGGCCGTGCACGTCGCCGACATGCTGTTCACGACGACGCAGCTGACCGTGATCGTGATAGCGGCGGTGGCCGCCACCTTGGTGCACATCCTTCTTCGCTACACCCGTCTCGGCAAGGCGATGCGGGCAGTCGCGGTGAACGAGCGCCTCGCCCGGAATTGCGGCATCCCCGTCAGAGCGGTGATCGACAGCACCTGGCTCATTTCGGGAGCGCTCTGCGGGCTGACGGGCGTCGCCCTCGTCATGGACGTGCAGGTGCTCAACAGCAGTAGCGGGGACGACTTCCTCATCCTCATCGTGGCGGCGACGGTTCTGGGTGGGATCGGCTCGGCTTACGGCGCGATGGTGGGCTCCGTCATCATCGGCGTGGTAGCCGAGCTCACGGCGGGCTTCATCAACCCGCAGTTCAAGGACATCTCGGCCTTCATCATCCTGGCGGCCGTGCTGTTGCTGCGGCCGAACGGCGTCATCAGCTCGATCGCCTCCGCCAAGGAGATGGCCCGGTGAGTGCCGCGTGGCAGTTCTACATCGCGACGCTGATCATCTACAGCTTCGTCTACATCACCGCTGCCGCCGGGCTCAACCTGCAGTTCGGTCTCACGGGCGTGTACAACTTTGCCTTCATCATCTTCCAGGCCGCCGGGGCCTACTGCACGGCCGTGCTTTCGCTTGGTTCTCCGGGGGCTCTCGGGGGTTTCCAAAGATACATCCTCGGTCTCCATCTCCCCTTCCCGGTGCCGCTCCTCGCGAGTGCAGTGGTGGCGGGTGTCCTCGGGGTCGGGCTCGGCGCCCTCACGGTCCGGCGGCTCCGGGCCGACTACCTCGCCATCGTCATGCTGGTCATCTCGCTGATCGCCACCGGAGTCGTCACCGACTACCAGGGCCTGTTCAACGGAGCCGCCGGCCTCGCGCTGATCCCGCAGCCTTTCTCCAGCCTCACCAGCAGCTCGGTCGGCTACGACTGGATTTACGCCGCCGTCGCCGGCGTTATCTGTGCGCTGGTCCTGCTCGCTGTGCGCATGATGATCGAGTCACCGCTCGGCAGGAGTCTGCGGGCTGTCCGGGAGAACGAGAACGCCGCGGCTGCGCTCGGCAAGAACGTCACCGCGCTCAGGCTCTTGGTCTTCGGCCTCGGCGGAGCCATAGCCGGCATCAGCGGCTCGCTGCTGGTCTCCTTCACACAGGCGTGGTCGCCCTCGTCCTGGGTGTACACAGAGACATTCGTGCTCTTCACCGCCCTCATCGTCGGGGGGACCGGCAGCAACCTCGGTCCCATCGTCGGCGCGGTGCTCGTCCCCGTCGTGCTCGCGGAGGGCAGTCGCTACCTCCCGCAGTTCGGCCCTCCGACCCTCGTGCCCTCACTGGAGTGGATCGCGATCGGGGTGGTCCTCCTCGCCTTCCTCTGGTTCTGGCCCCGCGGCATAGTGCCCGAGCCGAGGCGCATCTTCCCGCCGGCGGCTGTGTCCCGGCCACCCACGCCGCAACGAGCGCGCGGCCCTGTGGTGAGGGACCTCGAGCGGGAAGGAGGGCCGAGCCAGTGAGCGCCGACGGCCTTCGCCTCGCGCCGGACGCGCCGCTGCTGTCGGTGCACGGCATCTCCCGCACGTTCGGAGGGGTCCGTGCCGTCGTTGACATCAGCCTCTCGGCGCCGATCGGGCAGATCACTGGGCTGATCGGGCCGAACGGCGCCGGCAAGTCCACGACGCTCGGCATCGTGGCCGGCGCCATCAGGCCGACGGCGGGCAGCATTCAGTTCGCCGGCCGAGACGTCACCAAACTGCCGAGTTACCGGCGTGCCCGGCTCGGGATGGTCCGGACCTTCCAGATGCGGGGCGAGTTCGATCGGCTCACCGTCCTCGAGAACCTTCTTGTCGCCGCCCCGGGGCAGCTGGGGGAGAAGATCCGCAACATCTACTCGATCAGAAGGACGTGGCGACGACAGCAGCGTGAGCTGGTGGACCAGGCGCGGGGACTCCTCGACCAATTCGGGATCCTGAGCCACCAGAACGTGTACGCCGCGGAGCTGAGCGGCGGCCAGCGCCGGTTGATGGAGCTCGCGAGGGCGCTCATGGCCAAACCAAGACTGCTGCTGCTGGACGAGCCCATGGCGGGGGTGAGCCCGACGCTGCGCGACCGCCTCGCCGAGCACCTGCGGGACGTGGCGGACAGCGGCATCGCCATCGTGCTCGTTGAGCATGAGCTGCAGTTCGTCGAACAAGTCTGCGGGCACGTCCTCGTGCTCGCCCAAGGAACGGTGATAGGCGAAGGGAAGATGAGCGCCCTGCGCGAGCAAGCCGCCGTCCTCGACGCCTATCTCACCGGATAGAGGGGGTGCGCTCGCGGTGGACCTTCTCGAGTTCCAGTCCGTGACGGCCGGCTACAACGACATCCCGGTCACCAGGGAGATCTCCCTCTCGGTGAGCAAGGCCGAAATTGTCGCCCTCCTGGGGCCGAACGGCGCCGGCAAGTCCACGCTTTTGAAGGCCCTCATGAGCGAGGCGAGGGTTTTCTCGGGCTCGGTCCTGCTGCGGGGAGACGATGTCACCGGCTTGTCCCCCGAGCGCCTCGCCAAGAAGGGTCTCGGCTACGTCCCCCAGAACGAGAACGTCTTTCCCTCCCTCACCGTGCTCGAGAACCTGGAAATGGGCGCCTTCCTCGCCCCACGGCGGCGGGTGAGAGAGAAGATCGAGGCGATCCTCGGGCAGTTCCCGCCGCTGAGGCCGCTCATCCGCCGGAAGGTGAACCAGCTCTCGGGCGGGGAGCGGCGGCTCGTCGCCATCGGGAGGGCGCTCGTATTGTCCCCCGAGGTGCTGCTCCTCGACGAGCCGACGGCCAACCTCTCGCCGGGCAACGCGCGCTCGGTGCTCACCGAGTACGTGACCCGGGTGGCAGAGGCGGGAACTGGTGTCCTGCTCGTGGAACAGCGGGCGAAGGAGGCACTGCAGATCGCTCATCACGCCTGCGTGATGAGCGCAGGGCGCATCGAGGTCTCCGGGTCGCCGAGCGCGCTCCTGGAGCGGGCAGACATCGGACGCCTGTTCCTTGGCGAGACGACTAGAAGGCCGGGCTAGCGGAGGGAGAGCGGATGTACTTCACCGCAGAGGAGAAGGTCCAGATCTATTACGACGACGTTGGCTCGGGAATGCCCGTTGTCATGATCCACGGCGCCGCGACCTCCAGCAAGGTCTACGACGGGCTCACCTCGCGCATGGTGGCCCAGTTCCGCAGCATCAGGCTGGACCTGCGCGGTCTGGGCCGGAGCGACCGGGTCGATGCCGTCTCTCCCACCGCTTGGTGCGACGACACCATGGCGCTGATGGACCATCTCGGGATCGACAAG
Source organism: Candidatus Dormiibacterota bacterium (assembly GCA_035552595.1). Taxonomy (GTDB): domain Bacteria; phylum Chloroflexota; class Dormibacteria; order Aeolococcales; family Aeolococcaceae; genus Aeolococcus. Next base: position 1,644 of record DASZKZ010000022.1, on the reverse strand, counting down.
GCTCACCTGCTCGGCTGCTCGCTCGGGGCGCGAATCGGCGGCCGGCTGGTGCTCGACTATCCCGAGCGATTCGAGACTTTGACCGTCGACGCGCCGCTCGTGGCGGTGGCCAAGGCCGCGAACTCCCAGCTGAACACCCGCTTCAGCAACCTCGACAACCCGACCCCGACCGACCGGCGCCGCTGGCAGAACTTCCACGGGGCCGACTGGCGGGAGGCCGTCTCCTTCTACTTCCGGGCGAGAAACGACACAGCGCTGCAGGAACACTTGACGCTGCGGCCCCATCTGTCCTCGATCACCCTGCCGACCCTGATCACGCGCGGCGACATCGACGACGACGTTCACCCGCTTTCGCATGCGATCGAGTGGCATGCCGCCCGCCCCTCGTCGTGGCTGTGGATCGCCCCCGGGACCGCCTTCTCGGCTGCCCAGAACCAGGCGGCGGCCTTCGCCCGGGTCTTCGGAGCCTTCGTGGAACGGTCCACGGCGGAGAAGACGACCTAGGCCCGTCCGCGTCGCCGCGAGCGAGAGGAGTTCACAAATGGATGCGTCACCAGTCTTCGGCCTCGGTTACGTACGGATCTGGGAGGCAGATCTGACGCAGTGGCAGCAATTCACCGAGGGCGTGCTCGGCATGATGGGCGAACGTGACGGAGACGGCCGTCTGCTTGTCCGCATGGACGACTGGGTCGGCCGCTTCATCGTCGAAGAGGGCCAGGCGAGCTTTGCTCAGGACTCCGGCTCACTCGTGACAAACGTGGCCATCGGCTGGGAATGCACGGGCGAGGAGGCCTGGGCGAGCGCACGGCGCGCCATCGACGACGCCGGTGTCCACACAGAGGACGGGAACGGGCCGACCGCCTGGTGCCGCGACTGGTTCACATGCACAGATCCAAGCGGTTTCCGGTGCGAGTTCTTCTATGGCGGCAAACGGGACCCAGCCTCGCAGTTTGTCTCGCCGAGAGGCGTCAGCTTCATCACCGGGGAGCAAGGCATGGGACACGTGCTGGTCCGTGCCAACGCACCCGCGAAGTCGCTGGACTTCTACTCCCGCACACTCGGCTTCCAGGTCCGCGAGGCGAAATCGGCCGACGATGGGACGCTGCGAGCGGCCTTCCTGAGCCCGAGCCAGCGCGAGCACAGCCTGGCCCTCATCGGGACGGACGGAGCGAGCACGCTCGGTCACGTGCTCATCGAGGTGAGCGACTTCGATGCCGTCGGGAGGGCCATGGACCGGTGTCTGGACGGCCTGGCCCCGATGAGCGTCTCGCTGGGCAGGCACTGGAACGACGAGATGGTCTCGTTCTACCTGAGGACGCCGTCGGGGTTTGACATTGAGTACGGCTTCGGCGGCCGGAGGGTCGCTCCCGAGCGGTGGAGCCGGGGGGAGGCGGGTGGCACCGGGCTCATGAGCAGCTGGGGCCACCGGAGGGTAGGGCCCGACGGGCGCCTCGGCCTGCAGCTAGGCCGGTAGCAGCGGTGCCGAGAGGGTGTCGCCGGATGGAAGCTGGGGGTTTGGAGGTGGGGTCGGGTGTCGGTTCTAGGTGAGCTGGGTGGCCTGGTCGGGTGGGAGCGTGGCCAGATCTCTCCGGCGATTTATTTCGATGAGCAGGTGTACCGGCGTGAGCATGCGCGGATCTTTGA
>DASZKZ010000021.1:0-83450 GCA_035552595.1 Candidatus Dormiibacterota bacterium | reverse complement strand
CCAGTAGGCCACCGGTGAGGTCATGCCCTGCGGTCCACCGCCCGGCACCAGCCCGATCTGCTGGCCCTCGGCCTCGAAGCCGACGTAGTAGGGCGAGTCGGCCTGCGGCTGCACGCCGAGCAGGGCCGCGTACACCGCCCTGGACCTGGCCAGGTCGGACACGGGATGGAGCACGGTCTTGATCCCCTGGGTGGAAGAGCCGGTCATGGTCGCTCCTGCTGTCGCGGTGGTGATGTCAACGGCGGTCACTCTAGCTGCGGCCTGTGGCCGGCGCTTCTCGATTCCTGATCGGTCTGGTCACCTGTTTGGCGACGCACGACGGCATCCCCACCGTCGCGCGCGCCGCATGGCGCCGGTAGCTGCTGGGCGGCACGCCGACCAGCTCGGTGAAGCGAGTGCTGAAGGTGCCCAGAGACGAGCAGCCGACCGCGAAGCAGACCTCGGTGACGCTCATGTCGCCACGACGCAGCATCGCCATGGCGCGCTCGATGCGCCGCGTCATCAGGTAGCCGTACGGCGACTCGCCGTAGGCGAGCTTGAACTCGCGGCTGAGGTGTCCGGCCGACATGTGGGCGCCGCGGGCGAGCGCCTCCACGTCCAGCGGCTGCTCGTAGTCCCGGTCGATCCGGTCGCGGACGCGGCGCAGTCGCGCGAGGTCGCGGAGGTGCTGCGGCGCGGCGGGTCTGCTTGTCATCTGGGAGATGGTGCCACGTCGCGATGCCGGCGCCCCATCCCATTCCGCCTCGCTGCGCGGCCGCGACATGGGCCTGCCGCTCTATGGTTGGACGATGCCACCCGTGCTCGAGACGGTCTTCGGCGACGGCGTCGAGATCCGCGAGGTGCGCGACACCGAGCGGGCGGCGGCGGGTGACGCGACCTCCCGCGCGTACCGCGAGTTCGCACCGCCGGGACCGTCGCAGTTCGACGAGTACCTCCTCCGTATCGCCGACATCGCGGCGCGCTCCGAGCGGGCGGTCGTCCTCGTCGCTCTGCACCGTGGGATCGTCGCCGGCAGCGTCACGCTCGAGATCGATCATCGCTTCGAGCACGACTCCACCGAGCCACTCGCCCCGGATGAGGCCCACATGCGCATGCTCGGCGTCGCCCCTGAACACCGCGGGCTCGGCATCGCTCGCCGTCTCGTCGTCGCCAGCGCCGAGCTTGCGGCGCAGCGCGGCAGGACACGTCTCACGCTCGACACCACCGCCCAGATGGCATTCGCCCAGGCGCTCTACGCGAGCCTCGGATTCCGGCGCGACGGAGTCCGTCACACCCGCAGCGGAATCGAGCTCCTCCATTACCAGGCCACGATTCCGCTCGAGGCAAGCGCAGCGCCGGCCGCCACCGCGGGCGGGCGTGGTTGGTAGGCTCATCCCGAATTGTCCATCCACGCCGACGTGGCCGCCGCGGCGCTGATCGAGGCATGGAGACACATGGTGGCTGCTGTGCCCGGCGGATGGTCGCGGCATGAGGACGGCGTTCTCGCCGCAGTGACCGGCGTGGAGATGGCGGCGCTCAACGGGGTGTGGGTGGGCCGTGTCGACGCCGACGCGGAGACCGTCGCGGGCCTGCTCCAGGATGTTGCCGCAACCGGGCTGCCCCATTGCCTGCAGTCCCGCGCGGACGCCGCCGGACCGGCCAATGCCCTGGCGGTGGCGCGAGGCATGCGCCGCGACGAGATCATTCCGCTCATGGCCCTCGAGAAGCCCAGCACCCTGCCCGCCGCCACCGCTCTGGACGGGCTGGTCATCAGGGAGTTGGAGCCCGATGAGTCGCACCTCCATGCCACGGTGGCGGCCAGGGGCTTCGAGGCGCCGGCGGGGCCATTCCTGCAACTGATGACGCCGACCCTGGTCGCCGCCTCGGGAGTGCGGTGCTACATGGGTGAGGTCGACAGCGTGCCTGTGACCACGGGGCTGGGGGTGACCCTGGGAGGTTCGGTGGGGATCTTCAACATCGCCACCCCGCCAGCTCATCGCCGGCACGGCTACGGCGCGGCGGTCACCGCCCGTGCCGTGTCTGACGGCCTCGCGGCGGGCGCCACGTGGGCCTGGTTGCAGAGCAGTCGCGCCGGGTTCGCCGTGTACGAGCGCCTGGGATTCCGCACCGTGGAGGGCTGGCGCTGCTGGGTGGCGGCCCCCGCCAGGCCCACCGCGTAGGCATCTCCGCGCCGGACACGGACCTCCCCCATCGATCGTGATGTTGACTCGATCGCCCTTCGTCCCCTAGGCTGCGCCACTGTGATGCACGTGTCGCGCCTCGCCACCCTCAAATCCACGGCATGCTCGTTCCCCGCCGGGAAACCGAACGTGCCCTGCGAGAACGCTGCGCGCTAAACCGGCGCCGCCGCGACACCGAGCACGAAGAGGACCCCCGCGGGGGTCCTCTTCGTTTTTGCCACTCACATCACCGGGACACCACTCCATGCCAATCTCCCGTCTGTCCATCATCGACTCCACCCTTCGAGAGGGCGAGCAGTTCGCCCTGAGCCGCTTCACCGCCGCTCACCGACACGCCATCGCGCACGGCCTCGACGATTTCGGGGTCGAGTACATCGAGGTGACCACCCCGATCGCCTCGGCGGCGGCGGAGCGATCGTGCCGCCAGATCGCCGCGCTCCCGCTGCGCGCCACGGTGCTCACCCACACACGCTGCGTGGCCGCGGACGTGCGCCTGGCCATCGACTGCGGCGTGGGCGGCGTCGACCTCCTCTTCGGCACCTCGGCGTGGCTGCGGACCCATTCGCACGGCCTCGACCTCGACGAGATCATCGAGGCCGCTGCCGAATGCATCGAGCTGGTTCGCAATGCCGGGCTGGAGGTGCGCTTCAGCTGCGAGGACTCCTTCCGCACCGACGCCGACGACCTCCTCCGCATCCACCGCGCCATCGCCGCGCTCGGTGTCGACCGCGTCGGCCTCGCCGACACCGTCGGCGTCGCCACCCCCGCCGACGTCAGCGACCTGGTGGGCCGGCTGCGTGCCGCGGTGAGCTGCGACATCGAGTTCCACGCCCACAACGACACCGGCTGCGCCGTCGCCAACGCGCTGGCGGCGCTGGAGGCGGGCGCCACCCACATCGACACCACCGTGCTCGGCATCGGGGAGCGCAACGGCATCGTCCCGCTCTCCTCGCTGGTGGCTCGCGTCCTCACCGTCCAGCCCGACCTGCTGGACGGCTACCGGCTCGACCGGCTGGCGGCGCTCGACGGCATGGTCGCCGCCATGCTGGGGGTGGACATCCCGTTCACCGCCCCGATCACAGCCCCCTTTGCCTTCCACCACAAGGCGGGCATGCACACCAAGGCGGTGCTCGGGAACCCGCGCTCGTACGAGGCCTTCGCGCCCGAGCAGTTCGGCATCGAGCGGCGCCTGCTCGTCAACCACCCGCTGGTGGGGCGGCACGCGCTGCGCCACCGCGCCACCGTGCTCGGGATCGTCGGTGACGACGCCTGGTTGCGGCGCGCCACGGCGGAGGTGAAGCTGCAGGCGACCGAGCGCGTCCTCCGCGACGAGGACGTCGATGCCCTGCTGCGCGCCACCGCGGAGGTCTGAACCATGGGCACGCTTGTCGAAGAGATCATCGGCGGCCGGCTCGGTCGCACCGTCACCGCCGGCGACACGGTGGTGGCTCCGGTGGACTGCGCCATGGCGCACGACGTCACCGCCCCCCTGGCCATCGAGGCCTTTGAACGCATGGAGATGCCGCTGCACGACCCCGAGCATGTGGTGCTCGTGTTCGATCACGTCATGCCCGCTGCCACGGTGGCCGCGGCGGAGCTCCATCAGCGCGTCCGCCGTTTCGCGGCCGATCACCGGGTGCGCAACCTGTTCGCCGAGGGCATCTGCCACATCGTCATGGTCGAGAAGGGCTTCGCGAGGCCCGGGGGCATCGTCGTCGGTGCCGACTCGCACAGCACCACGTACGGCGCGCTGGGCTGCTTCTCGGCCGGCATGGGCAGCACCGATGTGGGAGTCGTCCTGGCCACCGGGCGCACCTGGTTCCGGGTGCCGGAGACGCTCCGCATCGAGCTCAGCGGGACGCTGACCGCACCGCTGACCGCCAAGGACATCGCCCTCCACGTGCTCGGCCGCATCGGCGCCGACGGCGCCGACTACCTGGCGGTCGAGTGGGGCGGCGAGACGGTGCGAGCCATGTCGCTCGACCAGCGGCTGACGCTCGCCAACCTCAGCGCCGACATGGGCGGCAAGGCAGGCCTGTGCGAGGTCGACGAGGTCACGCTCGCGGCAGCACGCCCGGGGGAGGGCACCGAGGTGCCCCGCCTGCGCAACCCGCGCTACACGGAGGTGCTGCACATCGACGTCAGCGCTCTCGAGCCCCAGGTGGCCGTGCCGCCCGCTGCCGACCAGGTCCGCGGCGTCACCGAGATGGCGGGCACGCGCATCGACGAGGTGTTCATCGGCAGCTGCACCAACGGCCGGCTCGAGGACATGGAGATCGTCGCCGCCCACCTCGCCGGCCGCCAGGTGCACCCCCAGACGCGCACCGTCGTCGTCCCCGCCTCGCGGCGGATCTACATGGAGGCGCTGCGGCGCGGTTGGATCGAGACCATCGTCGAGGCCGGCGCCCTGGTCATGAATCCCGGCTGCGGGCCGTGCCTGGGGCGTCAGCACGGTGTCGTCGCCGCCGGCGAGCGGGTGGTCTCCACCAGCAACCGCAACTACCCGGGGCGCATGGGCAGCCCCGACGCCGAGATCTATCTCACCAGCCCGGCGGTGGCGGCGGCCAGCGCGGTGGCGGGCCGGATCGCCGATCCACGGAGGGCGCACTGATGGGACGAGCCTGGAAGCTGGGAGACGGGGTCTCCACCGACACCATCATGCCGGGTCGCTACAACCTCACCACCGACCCCGAGGCGCTGGCGCGCGCCTGCCTCTGCGAGGCCCGCCCCGACTTCGCGGTGGGCGTGCGGCCCGGCGACGTGCTCGTCGCGGGACGGAACTTCGGATGCGGCTCATCGCGCGAGCACGCGCCGCTGAGCATTCGCGCTTCCGGCGTGGCCGCTGTGGTTGCGGCCAGCTTCAGCCGGATCTTCGCCCGCAACGCCGTCAACATCGGCCTGCCGGTGATCCGCTGCCCCGAGGCCGCGGCGGCCATCACCGACGGCGACGAGCTCTCCGTCGACGTCGAGCGCGGGCTGATCCATTCCGGCGGCCGGACGTTCGAGGGCGAGGCGCCCTCGGCGCTGGCTCTGCGGATCGCGCAGGCGGGGTCACTGGTGGAGCTGATCCGGACCCAGGGATGGGCGGCCGTCGAGGAGATGCGGGCATGACCGCGATCTGCCCGGAGTGCGAGGCCGCGGTGGCGTTCGAGAGCGCGACCGTGATCGGAGAGGTGGTGCCCTGCGCGGACTGCGGCGCCGAGCTGGAGGTGACCTCGTTGCAGCCGGCGCTGGTGGTGCTTGCGCCTCCCGAGGAGGAGGATTGGGGTGAGTGAGCCGCGCGTCGGCATGCTCGTCTCGCGCATGCGCGTCGAGGAGAAGCTGCTCGTCAACGCCTTCGCGGCGCGCGATGTCGACGTCGAGCTGGTCGACGTTCGCCGCCTGGTGCTCGACGTGGCCACCTGGACCTCGCGGTGGGACCTGGTTCTCGACCGCTGCCTGCAGGCCTCTCACGCCATCGCCGCGCTCCGTCTCCTCGCCGGCCGTGGCGTCATCACCGTCAATTCGGCGGACGTGGTCACGGCCTGTGCCGACAAGGTGTCGACGAGCTCCCTGCTGGCGGCCGCCGGGGTGGCGCAGCCCCGCACGCTGGTGGCCTTCTCGCCCGACGGCGCGCTGCGCGCGGTCGAGGAGCTCGGATACCCGGCCGTGATCAAGCCGCCGGTGGGCTCGTGGGGCCGGCTGCTGGCCCGGGTCAACGACCGCGACGCCGCCGAGGCGGTGCTCGACCACAAGGCGACGCTGGGGTCGGTCGCGCACCACGTGTACTACGTTCAGGAGCACATCGCCAAGCCGGGCCGCGACATCCGTGCCTTCGTGGTCGGCGGCGAGGTGGTCTGCGCCATCGAGCGCAGCTCCGAGCATTGGGTCACCAACACCGCCCGCGGGGCGGTGGCCTCGAACCGCGCGGTGACCTCGGCGCTCGCCGACCTCGCCCTGCGCGCCGCAGGCGCCGTCGGTGGCGGGGTTCTCGCGGTGGACCTGCTCGAGGACGGCGATCGCCTGCTGGTCAGCGAGGTCAATCACAGCATGGAGTTCCGCAACTCGATCTCGGTCACCGGGGTCGACATCGCCGCGCGCATCGTCGACCACGCGCTCCACTCGGTGGGGCGAGCCGCCCCTGTCGCGGTGAGCGCGTGAGCGTGCCTGTCAGCGGCGCGGTGGCGCTGGACCCCGCAGCACTCCTCGAGGAATTGCTGCGCCATCCCTCTCCCACCGGGTCCGTGGAGGCGGCGGCAGAGGCGCTGGCGGGCCTGGCGCACGACGCCGGATTCGCCACCGGCACCGACCTCGCCGGCAGCGTGGTGATGACCTGGGGCGACGCCGGGCCGCCGATCGCGGGCGCGGTGGTGCTGCTCGGGCACCTCGACACCGTCCCGGGCGGCCCCCCTGTGCGCCTGGCGGGCGCACGGTTGCACGGGCGCGGCACCGTCGACGCCAAGGGGCCGCTGGCGGCGGCGCTGGCAGGGGTGTCACGACTGCCGCGGGAGGGACCACGGGTGACCCTGGTCGCCGCCGTCGACGAGGAGGGCGCCTCGGGGTGCGCGGCCGCCCTGAGCAGGACCGCGCCGGCCGCGCATCTCATCGTCCTCGAGCCCAGCGGCTGGGACGCCATCACCGTCGGCTATCGCGGCTGCGTGCGTCTGCGCATCGCTCTGGAGCAGGAGACGGCCCACCACGCCCTGCCGCGTCCCAGCGCCGGCGACCGGCTGGTGGCGATGCTCGCCGACCTGCGCCGTCGGCTCGAGGAGCTGGGCGTCGAGAGCGGCGGCCGCACCGGGGAGCGCGCGGTCGATCAGCTGCAGATGCGCGTCAACCGGCTCTCCGGCGACAGCGACGGCGGGGTCGAGCGCGCCGCCGCGCAGGTGGAGGTGCGCCTCCCCGCCACCGTCCCTGTCGAGCGGGTCCTCGGGCTGCTCCCGCGAGCCTGCGCCGGTGCCGAGCTGGTCATCGAATCCGCCTGTCCAGCGGTCGCGGTGTCGCGCAGCAACCCGGTGTGCCGGGCGCTGGTCCGGGCGGTGGCGGCGCAGGGCGGCGCGGCCCGCTACACCACCAAGACGGGCACGTCCGACCTCAACGTGGTGTTGCCGGCCTGGGGCTGTCCCGCGGCCGTCTACGGGCCCGGCGACTCGACACTGGATCACACCCAGCATGAGTTCATCGAGATCGAGGACCTGCGCCGCGGCGCCCGCATCCTCGAGCTGGCGGTGGCGTCGCTCCGATGAGCGGGCGCCTGCGCGTCGCCGTGGTGGGGGCTGCCGGCTACGGGGGCGGCGAGCTGCTCCGGCTGCTTCTCGCCCATCCCCTGGTCGAGGTGGTGGCCGCCACCAGCGAGCGACTGGCGGGCCGGTACGTGCAACACACCCATCCCACGCTGCGTGGCCGCACCGCGTTGCGTTTCAGCAGCCGCGATCAGCTGCCCGGCTCCGACGTGGTCATCAGCGCGCTGCGCCACGGGGGGTCCGCCGAGGTGATCGACCTGTTGCGCGAGCGCGCCCCTCTGGTCATCGACCTCTCCGCCGACTTCCGGCTGCGCGACGCGGCTGCCTACCCGCGCTGGTATGGGCACGAGCACCCCCGCCCTGAGCTGCTCGGCACGGCGGTGTATGCGCTCCCGGAGATCGACCGGGCGCGCGTCATGGGCGCGCAGCTGCTGGCCATCGGCGGCTGCGTGGCCACCGCCGCCATCCTCGCGCTGCTCCCCCTGGCCCGAGCCGGTGTGGTCGACGCTGAGCAGCTCACCGTGGTCGACGCCAAGGTCGGCTCCTCCGCAGCGGGCGCGCAACCGCACGCGTCGTCGCATCACCCGGCTCGCAGCGGAGCCATGCGCTCCTTCGCGCCCACCGGTCACCGCCACACCGCCGAGGTCGTCCAGGAGACGGGCCTGTCGCGTGTCGCCCTCTCGGTCACGGCGGTGGAGGCGGTGCGCGGCGTGCTGGTCACGGCCCACGTCCCGCTGACCGGCGGCCATGTCGATGACCGCGCGCTGCGCGCGATCATGCGCGACGCCTACGCGTCGGAGCCCTTCGTTCGCGTCATCCATGACGCCCAGGGACTGCACCGCCACCCCGAGCCGAAGATCCTCGCCGGCACCAACCTCTGTGACGTCGGCTTCGAGCGCGACCCCCACCAGCCGCGCGCGGTGATCCTGGCCGCCATCGACAACCTCGGCAAGGGCGCCGCCGGCCAGGCGGTCCACGCGCTCAACGTGCGCTCCGGCTTCGACGAGTGCGCCGGCCTCGAGTTCTCCGGCCTGTACCCGATATGAGCACGCCCCCACCCTTGGTGATCAAGGTCGGTGGCAGCCTCGACGACCCCTCCCGGCTGCTCGACGACATCGCCGCCCAGCGCCGCCCGGTGGTGCTGGTGCACGGCGCTCACCGCGTCCTCGACGATCTGGCGGTGCGGCTCGGCCACCCGCCGCGGTTCATCACCTCGGCCACCGGCGCGGTCAGCCGCTACACCGATGACGCCGCCATGAACCACTTCCTGATGGCCTACTGCGGGGTCGTCAACAAGCGCCTGGTGCAGGCTCTGCTGGCGCGTGGCGTCAACGCCGTCGGGCTGGCCGCCATGGACGGCGGGATGGTGCGCGGCCGGCGCCGCGCCGACATCCGGGGGCGCGAGGGAGCGCGCACCGTGGTGCTGCACGGCGATCACGCGGGGACGGTCACCGACGTCGACACCGGCCTGATGCGGGCGTTGCTGGAGAGCGGTCGCACCCCGGTGATCTGCCCCCCGGCGCTGGGGGATGACGGCGTTCCCATCAATGTCGACGGTGACCGGCTGGCGGCGGAGCTGGCGCTGGCTCTGGGTGCCGAACGGATGCTGATCTTCAGCGACACCAACGGCCTCCTCGCCGACCCCGACCGGCCCGAGAGCACTGTGGCCCGCGCCGCCGCCGCCGATCTGCCCGGGCTTGCGGGCGCGGCCCGGGGACGGGCGCGCAGCAAGCTGACGGCGGTCGAGCGCGCCCTCCGCGGAGGCGTGGCGGCGGTGGGACTGTGCGACGGGCGGCCTCACCGGCCTCTGGAGTCGGCGCTCGCCGGCGGCGGCAGCTGGTTCACGACGGACGCCCCGATCGCGGTGCGGTGACCGCCCCCTCCGCTCATACCATGGTCGCCGGGCTGATCAGGGAGGACCAGGCGTGACAGGGGCGATGCGCGGGCTGACGTACGGCGTGCTCGCCTACGGGATCTGGGGCCTGCTCCCCCTCTACTGGCCCCTGCTCGAGCCCGCCAGCCCCCTGGAGATCCTGGCCTGCCGCATCCTCTTCAGCCTCCTCGTGGTCGCCGCCCTGCTGGCCGTCCGTCGCCAGCTCAGCGATCTGCGCCGCCTCGACCGGGGCGCGCTGATCCGCCTCTGCGTCGCCGGCGTGGTGATCGCGGTCAACTGGGGCGCGTACATCTGGGGGGTCAACAACCAGCACGTCGTCGAGACCAGCCTCGGGTACTTCATCAACCCTCTGCTCACCATCGCGCTGGGCGTTGTGCTCCTGCGGGAGCGCCTTCGCCGGATTCAGTGGGCGGCGGTCGGGCTCGGGGTGGTGGCCGTGGCCGTGCTCAGCGTCGACTACGGGCATCCTCCCTGGCTGGCACTCTTCCTGGCCTGCAGCTTCGCGGCCTACGGGTTCATCAAGAAGCGGATCCGCGCCAGCGCGCCGGAGGGGCTGCTCATCGAGGCCGCCGCGACGGTGGTACCCGCGGTGGGGGCGCTCGCCGTGCTGGCGCTGCTGGGCAGCGCTACCTGGGTCGGACCGGCGGCCAACCCCGGCCACCTGCTCCTGCTCGCCGCCTCGGGCCCGGTCACGGCCATCCCGCTGCTCTTCTTCGCGGGGGCGGCCAGGCGTCTGCCGCTCTCGACACTGGGGCTGCTCCAGTACCTGGCGCCGCTCATGCAGTTCGCCATCGGGGTGCTGGTGCGCCACGAACCGCTGCCACCGGCTCGTCTCGGTGGCTTCGCGCTGGTGTGGGCGGCCCTGCTCATCCTCGCCGCTGACGCTGTCCGGCATCGTCGCGGATCCCCGGTCGAGCTGCCCGGACCGGAGTGCGTCGATGTCGCCGACGAGGAGCGAATCGCCCTGGTGCCGGGCTCCTAGCTCGCCGGCGCTGCGGGGGCGGTGCGGCGTCGCACCTCCTCGAGCACCTCGGCGGCGTGCTTGCCCGGGTTGACCTCGGGCCACACGTGGGCGATGCGCCCGTCGGGCCCGACCAGGAAGGAGACGCGCTGCGTGACCGGGAGCACTCCCATCATCTTGCCGACACCGTATGCCTTGCGGATGGCATGGTCGGCGTCGGACGCGAGCGCGAACTCCAATCCGTACTTCTCGGCGAAGCGCTGATGGGACTCCCAGCTGTCCGTGCTGACCCCGATGACGTCGGCGCCGCTCTCGGTCAGAGCCGACAGGCTGTCGTTGAGCGCGCAGGCTTCCGCGGTGCAACCCGGGGTGTCGTCCTTGGGGTAGAAGTACACGAGCACGTGGCGGCCGCGCAGATCTGACAGCTGCAGCGAGCTTCCGTCGCGCCGCCGCGCGGTGATGTCGGGTGCCTCGTCGCCGACGTTGAGTAGGGTCACTGCCGTCCTCCTTGAATCACCCGAGCGTACGCCAAGTGCCGCGGCGAGCGGCCCCCACCGCGGGAGGACTGTCAGCCCGGCTGGCGCGGCGGGCAGGGGTGCGCCAGCGCCGCGTCATCGAGGGCGAAGTCCGCGTCCGCGTCATCCGGTGGGTGGCGGAGGTGCCAGCCCACGGAGGAACGGAGGGCGGTCATGGCGTCGCTGTCGGTGTAGCCGAGCAGGGCACGCGCCCGGGCTGTCGAGACCAGCACATGCTGGGTGAGCCGTGCCGCGCTCAGCGCCATGTCCGCCGGCAGCACATCGTCGGCCACCTCGATCAGCTCGGCGTCGGATTGCGCCGCCTCGAGGATGCACATGGCCCACAGCCGGATCGTGGAGGTGCGCTCCTCGCCGAGGTTGATGGCCACGCCACCAACCTCGCTGTGCTCGGCGGCGAGGCGGACCCCGCGAGCGATGTCACGCACCCAGCCCCTCGTCCAGAGGAAGCCACCGGCTCCGATGGGAATCTGACGGCGGCGCGCCCGCACCCGGCGCAGGATGAACTCCTCGCGCCGCTGGACGTCGTGCTCGCCGTACGTCGCGGGCAGGCGCAGGGCCACGGCGCCCCGGCTCAGATACTCCTCCTCGACGTCCTGTTTCGAGTAGTGCTCGTGCTCGTCTCCGTGTCCGCGATGCGGGTATCGATCCTCGCTCAGCGCCGACGTCTCGTCGATGGGGACGGCATCCGTGTCGCGCGCCGCGTTCAGCGACGCGAACGCGCGGTAGACATCCTGGCTCGAGAGCACCACGGTGTGGACCGTGCCTGGGAGCGCAGCGAGAGCGCCGCGAGCGTCGTCGCGTGACAGTGCCAGGCAATCCACCACCGCGTCCGGGGCGGTGGCCGCGAACCGCGCGGCCTGCCCCGCCCAGCGCTCCCGGGGCAGGTGGATGTGAGCCACCCGGGGCAGGCCGTCAGCCTCGTGCTCACCGCGGTGAACCACGGTGACATCGTGGCCAGCGGAGACGAGGTCCTCGACGATGGCCCGTCCGATGAAGCGCGTTCCGCCCAGCACCAGCACACGCATGGGGGGCATCCTAGGCGGGCGTGGCGGCCGCGAGGGAGCCTCATGCTCGGCGGTTGTGCCAGGCGCAGCCCGGTGAGACGGAGCACGCGCCCCCGCCGCTGACTCAGCGGTCGCTGCGATCCTCCATCTCCCAGGCGTGGTCGAGGACGTGCCAGGCGATTCGCCGCGCCGCGTAGCGGGGCAGCCAGCCGCGATCGACGAGCGCCTCGCCGGACCGCCCGCTGCGCAGCGCCTCGAGGATGGCCTCGCGCGCCGCCATGGTCCCGCCGGCGTCCCCGAGCCGGGGCTGCTTCAGGCGCACCCCGAGCTTGCGGGCGTAGGCGTGCTCCGCGGCGAGGACGTGCTCCGCCATGGCATCGCGGTCGCGGCCGCCGCCCCGAGGGCCCTTGCGCAGCGAGGCCGGGGTGGCGGCGACGACATCGTCGAACACCGTCCAGGCGGCGGCGACAAGGGAGATGAGGCGCCGGGCCTCTGCCCCGGTCAAGGGCTCGCTCTCGGCCGCGGCCGCCGTCCCCGGCGCGCCGAAGTCGGTGGTGGCGGACCCGGGGAGGCGCTCGACCACGCTGAGCTCGCCCGCCGCGAACGGCACCGCGGCGGCGCGCGCCACCACCCGGTACCGCTCCATGTGGTCGAGCATCGCGTCGACGGCGGCGTGCTCGTCCTTGCCGGACCGGCACCATCCCGGCCAGTCCAGGGCGCTGGCGAAGGCGCGCTTGGCGGTCGCCTCGACGCAGACGCGGACGGATCGCGGGGCTGCGGACCTGGCGGGCATCGGCGGCAGCATCGCACAGCGCTCCGGCGCCGGGCGAGCCCTCGTGGCGCGTCGCACGGCGTGGATGAAACCGCTGTCGCGGCAATGCAATAGGCTAGAGCGTACATGGCACGGCAGACACGCACCGGCGCGCATCCCGAGGTGGCGGCGACGCTCGACAAGGTTCTCCTGGCGGGGGCCTTCCGCGGCCGTGGCCGGCGCGAGCAGACCGAGCTCGAGCTCGACGAGCTCGAGGAGCTGGCTCGCACCCTGGGAACCCAGGTGGTCGAGCGCGCGGCGGTTCCCCTCCGCGACATCCATCCGGGGACCTTCTTCGGCTCCGGGACGGTCGACGCGCTGGGGGCCCGCATCGAGGAGCTCGGCAGCCCCGCCGCGCTCATCAACGATCAGCTGTCACCCCGCCAGCAGCACAACCTCGAGGAGAGCTGGGGGGTGCCGGTGCTCGATCGCACCGAGGTGATCCTCTCGATCTTCGCCCGGCGCGCCCGCACCGCCGAGGGTCGTGTGCAGGTGGAGATGGCCCAGCTGGAGCACCAGCTGCCCCGGCTGGCGGGGGGTTGGGCCCACCTGGAGCGACAGCGCGGACGGGTCGGCACCGGTGGCATGCGTGGCGGCATGGGTGAGAAGCAGATCGAGGTCGACCGCCGCCTCATCAACCAGAAGCTGCGGAGATTGCGCCAGCGGCTCAAGGAGATCGAGCGCCAGCGCACCACCCGGCGGACGGCACGGTCGGCGGTTCCGCTGGCCTCGTGCGCGGTGGTGGGCTACACCAACGCGGGCAAGTCGACCCTGCTCAACCGTCTCACCAACTCCACCGTCCTCGCCGACAACCTGCTCTTCGCCACACTCGATCCCACCTCGCGACTGCTCGGTCTGGCCAGCGGACGACGCATCATCGTCACCGACACCGTCGGCTTCATCCAGTCACTGCCCCACGAGCTGGTCGAGGCCTTCGCCGCCACCCTCGAGGAGGTTCGCGAGGCGCACCTGCTGACCATCGTGGTCGACGCCTCGCATCCCGACGCCGAGGCGCAGCTGGAGACGGTGCTGGCCACCCTGGATGAGATGGGGTGCGAGCAGGCGGCGGTGCTCGCGGTCAACAAGGTCGACCGCCTCAGCCCCGCCGAGGCGGCCGAGATGGCGCAGCGGCTCGGCGCCATCGCCGGCATCGCCCCCATCCAGATCTCCGCGGCCAAAGGCACGGGGATGCGTGAGCTGCGCAGCGCCATCGACGCCCTCGCCGCGGAGGCCGTGCCGGACACCCGCGCCAACCGGCCGGTGATCGCGGCGCACGACTGTGGAGGGGGCACACCGGACGTCGTCGCGGAACCGATCGAGAGCAGCAGGCGCGCCGCCTCCTGAGGCCCTCGCCGCCGGGGGCACAGGGCTCCAGGCGCGCCGGCGGACACGTCGCACCTGGGTAACGGTCACGCACAGCGGCCGCCGTGTGGTGCTCGAGAGCCGAAACTGACGGGCGTGTCGGTCATGACCCGGCGGTGGCTGGCACCGCGAGACGGTTCCACCCGCGAGCGGCAGTCGATGCTGAACGTGCTGCTCACCGCGGGCACCGTCGCCGCCCTCATCGGGGCCCTGGCCGGCTTCGTGGTGGCGCCGCTCATGGGCTCGTTCAGCGGCCCGTTCGAGGACTTCTCAGTGTACGCACAGGCCGCTCACGCCGTCGCCGCCGGAACCTCCCCGTACGCATTCTTCAACGGCACCACCATCGTGATGTCGGGCTTCGACTACCCGCCGTTCGCCGCCGTGATCCTCCGCCCCCTGGCCGTGCTCTCCACACGCTGGCAGGAGCTGACCTGGTTGTGGATCTCGCTCGGTGCCCTGGTCGGCGGTGTCGTGATCACGGCCCGGACGCTGCTCCCCGCGACCTGGCCACGCGCGCGCACCGGCGTCCTGGTGGCGCTCACGTTTCCTCCGGCGACCTACAACCTCTGGCACGGACAGATGAACACCGTCATCTTCCTGCTGCTGGCGATGGCGCTGTCCGACTACCTCTCCGGCCACCGCACCCGCTGCGGGATCATCCTCGGCGTGGCCGCGGGCATCAAGCTCGCCCCGGTGGTCCTGCTCCTGGTGCTGATCCGCCGGGGCTGGTGGCGCGCGGCCCTGGCCGGCGTGGTCGCCGGCGCGGGCACCGTGGCGGTCGGGGTGGGGGCGCTGGGCTGGCCGGTGACCCGCCAGTACCTGACCTCGGTGATCCCGGTGCTCAACCGCGACAACGGCTGGATCTACAACCAGACCTGGAACGGCGTGATCAACCGGCTCGGGGGACACTCGGTCCTGACCGTGGACAGCCCGTCCGCGGTGCTGCACGCCCTGGCCACCGTGCTCTCACTGGCCACCGTGGGATTGCTGCTGCTCGCGGTGAGCCGCCGCCCACGCACCCGGGCGGAGCGGGGCGCGGAATTCGCCTGCGGGGTGGTGGCCATGCTGCTCATCGGAGCCATCGCCTGGTACCCGGTGTACGTCCACCTGCTCATCGCCATCGCGGCCGCGGCGGGGCTGGCCCACGAACGCGGACGTCTGGGTCGCGGCCTGGCGGGGTGGAGCGCCGGCTCTCTCATCGGCGTCGGGGTGGTGGGCGGCGCGGCCATCGCCGCTCTGAGCGTCCAGGGGGTCGGTGCCATCTCCGGCAGCCCGCTCTGGTGGGTCTTCCTCCAGGCCTGCTCGCTCCCCGCGGTGCTGGCGACCGGCCTCCTCGTCAGCCTGGTCCGCGCGCTCCGTGATCGTCCTGTCCTGGTGGGGCGCGCGCCCGTCAGAGTCGCTGCGCCCGTGCCGTGATGCGCTCGGCGTCGCGGCGGGCGTCGCGCTCGGCGATGGCCTGGCGCTTGTCCCACAGCTTCTTGCCCCGGCCCAGCGCGAACTCGAGCTTGATGCGGTTGCCCTTGAGGTAGATCCGCAAGGGGATCAGGGTGAGGCCCTGCTGGGCGGCCTTGGTGCCGAGATACTCGATCTCGCGCTTGTGGAGGAGCAGGCGGCGGCGGCGCTGCGGCTCGTGGTTGCGGCGGTGTCCCTGGGTGTACTCGGCGATGTTGACGCCGAGCAGCCAGGCCTCGCCGTTCTCGACTCGAACGTAGCCCTCGCGCAGGTTGGTGCGGCCGTCGCGCAGTGCCTTCACCTCCGTGCCGGCGAGCTCGATCCCCGCCTCGAAGGTCTCCAGGATGGAGTACTCGTGCGAGGCCTGGCGATTGCGCGCCAGCGTGGGGTCGGTTGCCCTGGTCCTGGGCTTGGTGGTCGTGGCCATGAGGTGCTATGTACAGCAGTACCCTGCCCCTTCGTCCTTGTCATGGGCATCTCGGAGGGCCGAGCACGTGGTGCAAGACCTGTCTGATCCGCGTCGGGTCGAGCCACCGTTCATTCTCCCGGAGCGGGCCATGCTCGAAGGCTGGCTCGAATTTCACCGCGTCACCCTGCTGCTCAAGTGCGAAGGCCTCGATGACCAGGGGCGGAAGACCAGGCCTGTCCCGTCCTCGAAGCTGTCGCTGCACGGCCTCATCCGGCACATGGGCGAGGTCGAGCGCAACTGGTTCCGTCGCGTGCTGCTCAGGGAGTCGGAGGCGCCCCCGATCTGGTACGACCCCGCCGTCGACGACAGCGAGATGGTGCCCCTGGACGGTGCCGACTGGACTGCCGACCTGGCGGCATGGCAGGCGGAGTGCGCGGCGAGCAGGATGGCCGCCGCGGCCCACGACCTCGACGACACCGGACTTCGTCGTGGGCAGCCGTGCTCGCTGCGCTGGATCTACACCCACATGATCGAGGAGTACGCCCGCCACAACGGCCACGCCGACCTCATCCGCGAGCTTGTCGACGGCGCGGTGGGGTGGTGAGGACCGGATCCTCGACGACTACTGAGCGCCCTTGGCTCGCCACGAGGCGATGTCGATGACAAAGCGGTAGCGGACATCGCTGCGCAGCGTCCGCTCGAATGCCTCGTTGACCTGCTCCATGGGGATCATCTCGACGTCGGCCGTGATCCCGTGGGTGGCGCAGAAGTCGAGCATCTCCTGCGTCTCGCGGATGCCGCCGACGTTGGACCCGGCCAGGCGCCGCCGGGCGCCGGCGAGTGAGCCGGCATCCAGCGGGGAGGGATCGGGCAGCCCCACCAGCACCATGGTGCCATCGCGACGGAGCAGCTTGAGATAGTCGTTGTAATCGTGAGCGGCCGACACCGTGTCGAGGATGAAGTCGAAGCGCCGCGCGTTGGAGGTGAAGGCGTCCGGGGTGGCGGTGACCACGAAATCATCGGCTCCGAGACGAGCCGCGTCGCCCTGCTTGCCCGCCGAGTGGCTGAGCACGGTGACCTGCGCACCCAGGGCCTTGAGGAATTTCACGGCCATGTGGCCGAGGCCGCCCAGTCCGACGACCGCCGCCCTCTCCCCGCCCTGGACACCGAAGTGACGGATCGGAGAGTAGGTGGTGATGCCCGCGCACAGCAGCGGCGCGGTGCCGTCGAGCGCCATCCCCTGCGGGACCCGGAGCACGTAGTTCTCGTCGACGACGATGCGCTCTGAGTAGCCGCCGTAGGTTGGTGCGCTGCCGTCGCGTTCGTAGCCGTTGTATGTGGGCGTCATGCCGCGCTCGCAGTACTGCTCCTCACCGGCGCGGCAGGCTTCGCACTCGCGGCACGAATCGACGAAGACCCCGACCCCGACGGTGTCGCCGGGCTTCCACCTGCGCACCTCCCCGCCGGTTCGCGCCACGGTGCCGACGATCTCGTGGCCGGGGACCATGGGATAGCTCGACCCGCCCCACTCGTCGCGCGCCTGATGGATGTCGCTGTGGCAGACGCCGCAGTAGAGGATGTCGATGAGCACGTCGTGAGGCCGGGGCTCGCGTCGATCGAACTGGAATGGCCCGAGCGGCGAGGCCGGGTCGGTGGCCGCGTACCCGGAGGTGCGGATGGCGCCGATCATGCGCCAGACCGTACTCCCACGATGTGGCCGCGCGCCGCCGCGGCCGCCGGTGGTGCTCTACCCCGGTGCCTGTGCGCCCGGGGAGCATGGCACACGGTGCCGGCGGGCGTCACCCGGACCGCGGCTCAGCGCGACCCGGTGCGCCGGCCGCGCAGGTAGGCGGCGGCGGCCATGGGCCGGCCGCCGGGAGGCTGAACGATGGCGATTCGGTACACGCCGGCGGCGGTTGTCACATCGATGCCCTCCCCGGGCGCCGGCACCACCGCACCGGGGACGGCGCCGGCCCCATCCGCCGCGCGCGCCTGGCCGGCGATCACTCGAACGCGCTGCCCGGCGAGCAGCGCGGTGACCCCGGGCCACGGCTGCAGGGCGCGCACCCGCTGGTCCATCTCGACCGCGGTGACGCCCGCCCATTCGATGGCCCCGTCCTGGCGCGTGAGGCGCGGGGCGTATGTCGCCCCGGTCTCGTCCTGCGGCGCGGCCGTGGCGGTGCCGGCGGCGATGGCCTCGAGGACCTCGAGCAGCAGGCGTGCCCCGTGCTCGGCGAGCCGCTCGGACAGCAGCGGGGCGGTGTCGGTGGGTGCGATCTCGACCACGTGCGCCGCGTACACGGGCCCGGTGTCGAGCCCGGCATCCATGCGCATGATCGACACCCCGGTGTGATCGTCACCGGCGAGGATGGCGGCCGCCACAGGCGCCGCTCCCCGCCAGCGCGGCAGCAGCGAGCCGTGGACGTTGACCCCACCGTGAGCGGGTGCATCGAGCAGCGCGGCCGGGATGATCTGGCCATAGGCGGCCACAACCAGCGCCTCGGGATGGAGCGCGAGGATGGCCGCCACGCTCTGCGGCGCGCGGATGCGCTCGGGACGGAGCACCGTCAGCCCGAGCAGGTCCGCCGCCGCGGCGGCCGGTCGCGGGGCGGGGCGGCCCCGTGAGCCGGGACGGTCCGGCTGGGTGACCACGGCGAGGACCTCGTGGGCATTGGCCAGCGCGCGCAGGGAGGGGACGGCGAACTCGGCGGTGCCGCAGAAGACGATGCGCATCAGGCGCGATCCCAGCGCAGCCCGGCGGCGCTCAGCCGACGAGCTCGCCCTCGAGCGCTTCGGCCTGCGCCTCGTCGGCCGGGTCCCAGCGCTGCAGCGTGCCCTCGTTCACCTTGGTGGTGAAGAGGATGCCGTCGAGATGGTCGACCTCGTGCTGGATGGCTCGTGCCAGCAGCCCATCACCCTTGACCCGGATCTCCTTGCCATGGCGGTTCACACCCCTGGCCACGACGCGCATGCAGCGGGTCACCTCGCCGATCAGCCCCGGAACGGAGAGGCAGCCCTCCAAGCCGGTCTGCTCCCCCTCGCAGCGCACCATCTCGGGGTTGGCGAGCTGGTAGACCTGGTTGTCGACCTTGAGCACGATGACGCGCAAGGGAACGCCCACCTGAGGAGCGGCGAGCCCGGCGCCGTGCGCGCCGATCATGGTCTCGACCATATCGTCCATCAGCTTGCGGATGGTGTCGTCGACACGCGGCACCCTGATGGCCTTGGTGACGAGAATCGGGTCCTCGTCAGCGGCCAGGACGATGGGGAGAACGGCCACGGGTCACCTCACTGTCCGGGATCGACGTCGATGCTCCAGCCCCGCCCGCGCGGCAGATGCGGAAAGGTCCTCTCGATCGCCTCGCCCCGAATCGTGATCTGCCAGCGGTACTCGCCCCGGAGGCGGTGGAGAAAGGCGGGGGTCGGCCCGAGGACGTCGAGATGGCCCCCGGCGCGGAGCTTACCAGACACCTCCGCGAGCACCCGCCGCGCCTCGATCTCGGCGCGGGCGTCCTCGCGATGGGTGAACGTGCAGACCACCATGCGGGTGTAGGGCGGGAAGCGCAGCGCCCGGCGGACGCGGATCTCCTCGCGTGCGAACGACAGGTAGTCGTGGGTGGTGGCGTGGCGCACCGCGTAGTGCTGGGGGCTGTAGGTCTGCAGGATGACGCGGGCGGGCTCGTCGCCGCGGCCGGCGCGCCCGGCCACCTGGGTGAGCAACGAGAAGGTCGATTCGCCGCTGCGGTAGTCGGGGAAGTGCAGCGACACGTCGGCGTTGACGATGCCCACCAGGCGCACGTTGCCCAGGTCCCACCCCTTGGCCACCATCTGGGTTCCGATCAGGCAGTCCGCCTCGTGATTGGCGAATTGGTCGTAGATGGTGAAGTAGGCGTCCCTGGTGGCGGTGGTGTCGCGATCCATGCGCAGAAGGCGCAGGCTGGGAAAGCGTTCGTGCACCTCGGCCTCGAGCCGCTCGGTGCCCATGCCGAGGCCGCGGATGGCGGACGATCCGCAGCTGGGGCAATACTCCGGGAGCGGCCGGGAGGCCCCGCAGTAGTGGCAGTCACAGCGCCGTCGCTGGGCGTGGTACACCAGTGACACGCTGCAGCTGTCGCAGCTGAGCGCCTCACCGCAGGTGCGGCACACCACCACCGTGGCGGTGCCGCGGCGGTTGAGGAAGAGGATCGACTGGCCGTCGCCGTCGTGACACTCGCGCAACGCACGGTCGAGCTCCAGAGAGATGGGGCTGCGGTTGCCGGCGCGCAGCTCCTCGCGAAGATCGACGACCTCGATCGGTGGCAGTGGCCGGCCGCTGATCCGCGCGGCCAGCGTGACCAGCTCGAACCCACCGGTGTGCGCGGCATAGAAGGTCTCCACGCGCGGGGTGGCACTGCCCAGCACCACCGGCACATCCTGGAGGCGTCCGCGTTCCAGCGCGGTGTCGACGGCGTGGTAGCGGGGGATGCGATCCTGCTTGTAGGCGGCGGCGTCCTCCTCGTCGACGACGATGACGCCGAGCCGGGGCAGCGGCGCGAACACCGCGCTGCGCGAACCCACCACCACGTCGAGCTCGCCGTCGCGGATGCGCCGCCACTGCTGGGCCCGCTCCGATTCGGTGAGCGCGGAGTGCAGCACCGCGATCCGGCCCGGGAAGCGTGCCGCGAAGCGACGAATGGTCTGCGGTGTGAGAGCGATCTCCGGGACCATGACGATGGCCTGGCGCCGCGCGGCCAGGGCGGCGGCGATGGCCACCAGGTAGACCTCGGTCTTGCCGGAGCCGGTGACGCCGTGCAGCAGTACCCGGCGATGGGTTGCCGAGTCGATCGCCGCCAGCAGCGGCCCCGCGGCGGTGCGCTGGGCGTCGGTGAGCGCGGGGGGAATCTCGGCGACGTCGGAGGTTGCGCCCCGCGCCGCATCGACGGCGGCCGACGTGGTCCGCGGGCCCCTCTTCCGACCCCCGGGGCGAGCGGTCCTCACCCCCTTGGGAAGCATGGCGCGGATCACCTCGCCGAGTGGCGCGCAGTAGCGCGCCGCCAGCCACCGCGCCAGCTCCAGGGCAGGGGCGTCGAGGATGGGACGTTCGTCGAGCACCGCGCTGATGGGACGGGCCTCGACACCGGCGGGAGCGTGGTCCTCGGCGATGACGTAGCCGATCACCTCGCGCCGTCCGAACGGCACCATGACGCGCGCCCCGGGGACCGCCAGGGGGACGAGCTCAGCGGGGACCGAGTATGTATAGCGATCCTGGGGCAGCACCGCGCCGCTGTCCGGCACCACCGCGACGTGGTGCACGGCGACGCCCACGCTGATCACCGCTGCCCCGGGGCCAGCCGCGCCACCACCACGTCGACCAGAGCGGTGGCCACCGCAGCCTTGGCGCGCCGGGAGATGTGCGTCACCACGCCGCCGGCGTCGAACACCGTCACCTCGTTGTCCTCGCTGTTCATGCCGATGGCGGGTTGGGCGACGTCGTTGAGCACGATGAGGTCGAGGCGCTTGTCCACGAGCTTGCTCATCGCGTTGGCGTGGAGGTCATCGGTCTCCGCGGCGAAGCCGACCATGAGCACGCCGCGGCGAGCGGGGTCGTCGGCCAGCGACCTGAGGATGTCGACGGTGGGGATGAGCTCGAGGGTCAACGATTCTTGTTTCTTGAGCTTGCGCGCCGCCACCTGGGCGGGTCGGTAGTCGGCCACCGCCGCTGCCATCACGAGCGCGGCAGCCCCGCCCAGCGCGGCACGCACGGCGTCGTGCATCTGCGCCGCCGTCTCCACCGCAACGGTGCGGATCCGAGGGTGCGACGCCGCCGCCATGGTGGTGACCAGGACGACATCTGCGCCCCGCTCGGCCGCGGCGAGCGCGATCGCGTTGCCCATCCTGCCGCTGCTTCGATTGCCCAGGTAGCGCACCGCGTCGATGGGCTCGCGGGTGCCGCCTGCGGTGACCACCACCGTGCGGCCGGTCAGGGACGGCGCCTCGGCCACCATTCAGACGGCGAGCAGCCGGGCCAGGGTCTCCTCCACCACCGCCGCGACGTCGGCCATCCGTCCCGCCCCGTCGGCCCCACTGGCCAGGCGTCCGCTCACCGGGCCGATGAACCTGACCCCACGCGAGCGCAGCAGCTCCACGTTCGCGGACGTGGCCGGATGCTCCCACATCGCCGACTCCATCGCCGGGGCGATCAGCAGGGGAGCTCGCGTGGCCAGCAGCGCGGTGGTCACGGCGTCGTCCGCGAGGCCATGGGCAAGGCGCGCGATCAGGCCGGCGGACGCGGCCACGGCGACGTGCACGTGCGCCCACGCACCCAGCTCGATGTGCCCCATGCCGTGCCCGCCCAGTGTGTCCCAGGCGTCGTGGAGCACGGGGTGCCCGCTCAGGCTCTGCAGCGTCACCTCGGTGATGAAACGCCCGGCTCCCGCAGTCATGGCCACGTGGACATCACAGCCGTTCTTGCGCAGCGCCGTGATCACCTCGCACGCCTTGTAGGCGGCGACGCTCCCGGAGACGTGAACCGCCACATGGCGCTCGCCGCGACGATCGCTCACGACGACGTCCCGGCGCGGCGGCGCACCAGCTCGAGGATCTCCCGGGCGGCTCGGGAGACGTCATCGTTGACCACACGGTGATCGTACGCCGCGCCATGAGCCAGCTCCGCGACCGCGTTGCCGACGCGAAGCTCGAGAGAGGCCTCGTCCTCGGTGTCGCGGCTGACCAGGCGCCGGCGCAGCTCGTCCTCCGACGGCGGCAGCAGGAAGATGAAGATGGCGCCGGCCACGCGCGGCCGGATCCACGCCGCTCCCTGGACGTCGATCTTCAACACGATGTCCTCGCCGCGGTCCAGCGCCGCCTTGACGCGCTCCTCGGAGGTGCCGTAGAGGTGACCGTGCACCTCCGCCCACTCCAGGAACTCGCCGCGCTCGGCCATGGCGCGAAAGGTGGGCTCATCGACGAACGAGTAGGCCACCCCGTCGACCTCCCCTGGCCGGGGTTCGCGGGTGGTGTACGAGACGCTGTAGCGCAGCGAGGGATCGAGACGGCGCAGCTCACGCAGGACAGTGTCCTTGCCCACCCCGCTCGGTCCGGAGAGCACGATCAGCCGTCCCGGCTGGGTGGTCACCCGAGGGGCACGGCCCATCAGGACACCTCGGCGGCAGCGGCGAGGGCCCCCACCAGGGCGGGCGGCAGCGGAGACTCGAACTCGCAGACCCGGTTGTCGTCGGGGTGCAGGAAGCTGATCCGCTGGGCATGGAGCGCCGGCCGTGCACAGAGCGTGTCGCCGCGCCGGCCGTACACGGCGTCCCCCGCGATGGGGTGGCCGATCGAGGCCAGGTGGACGCGGATCTGATGGGTCCGGCCACTGCGCAGGCGCACCTCGAGCCGGGTGAGACGGCGCATCCGCTCGGCGACGGCGAAGTCGGTGATCGCGGCACGTCCTCCGTCGACGACGGCCATGCGCTGCCGATGGCCGGGGTCGCGCCCGATGGGCGCCTCGATGCGCCCGGTGGCCTCACGAAATGTGCCGTGCGCCAGCGCCCAGTACACGCGGCCGAGCGTGCGCCGCTGCAGCTGCAGTGACAGCGAGCGGTGCGCGGCCTCCGTCTTGGCCACCACCAGCAGGCCGCTGGTGTCGCGGTCGAGGCGGTGCACGATGCCGGGGCGCTCGTCGCCTCCCAGCTGCGACCACGTGGCACCGCGCTGGCGCAGCCCGTCGGCGAGCGTGCCGGCCGGGTGGCCGGGGGCGGGATGCACCACGAGGCCGGCGGGCTTGTCGATCACCGCCAGCGCATCGTCCTCGTAGACCACCGTCAGGGGCACCTCCGGTCCGGCGCTCTCCCGCGGTGCTGCAGCGCGCGAGGGGATGACCACCACCACCTCGTCATCGATGTCCACCCGCTGTCCGGACTTGGCGGGGCGGTCGTTGACCCGGACGTGGCCACCGGCGATCAGCGACTGCGCGGCGCTGCGGCTCACCCGCTGCTCGCGCATCACGCGGAGGTCGAGCCGGAGCGCCGTCGAGTCGGTGCCGGCTCCTTCGCTCACGTGGCCCGGTCTCCGCTGCGGTCGGCGGGCTCCATGCGCAGCGTCAGCACGCCGAGGACGATCCCCACCACGATGGCCATGTCGGCGACGTTGAACACCGGCCAGCGCTGCAGGTCGATGAAGTCGACGACGTAGCCCTGCACCACGCGGTCGACGGCGTTGGCCAGCGCGCCACCGAGGATCATCCCCAGCAAGACCTGCGGGAAGATCCCCGGTCCGAAGCGCCGCCCCGCCACCAGGATGTAGGCGGCGACCGCCACGGCGACCCCGAGGAAGACGAACTGCATCTGCGGGAACAGGCCGAACGCCGCCCCACGATTCTCGATGTGGTGGAAGGTCACCGGGCCGCTGCTGGGCACCTGGGCACCGAGGGCGATGTTCCGCGTGACCAACCACTTGGTGAGATGGTCGAGCAGGAAGACCACGGCGGCGGTGCCGAGGAGGACGGTGAGCTGGCGGCGGCGGCCCGGCATGGCTGCCTCAGCCACAGTCGCCACCGCCCACTGCCGCCGGGCGCGAGGGATCGATCATCAGGGCGTTCAGGATAGCCGCGGGCAGCGTGCTCACCAGTCAGACGGGGCCGTCGCCGAAGAGGGCGCGACCCAGGCGGATGACGGTGGACCCCTCCGCGATGGCGGCCTCGAAGTCGTTGCTCATGCCCATGCTGAGCTCGCCCAGCGCCAGTCCGTGGCTGTGGTGAAGCGCCTCGCGGAGGTCGCGGAGGCGGGAGAAGCAGCCTGCGGCGGCGCCGGGGGCGTCGGGCGGCGCGATCGTCATCAGCCCCACCGGCTCGAGCGCGGCGAGGCCGCGCACGGAGTCGAGCAGAGCGCCCGCCTGGGCCGGTTCCACGCCGGTCCGGCTGGCCAGGCCGGTCAGCTCGACCTCGATGAAGACGCGCAGGCGGGGCGCGCCAGGGTCGCGATGACGGGCCAGCTCAGCGGCCAGCGTCGCGCTGTCGAGCGAGTGCACGGTGTCGAAGAGCTGCGCCGCCGCCCTCGCCTTGTTGCGCTGCAGGTGGCCGACCATGTGCCAGCTCACCCCGGGTGCGTCGAGCGCGGCCCGCTTGGCGGTCGCCTCCTGCACACGGCTCTCCCCGATGTCGCGCAGTCCCAGCGCCACAGCGGCGGCGACCGCGCCGGCAGGGTGCCCCTTGGTGACCGCCAGCAACCGGATGGACGCGGGGTCTCGCCCAGCCGTCTGGGCCGCCCGCCCCACCCGCTCGCGGATCGACGCCAGCCGCGCCGCCAGGAGGTCAGCAGCCGCGCCGCCGCTCACTTGCCGATGTCGAGGGTCTGCTCGGGGACGCCGTCGGGTCCGCGGCGGCGCCGGCGAGGAGCGTCCGGCTGCCTTGTCCCCGGAGGGTTGGCGAGCACGTCCTCGATGGTGGCCCTCATCTGCTCGACGTCACGGAAGGAGCGGTAGACAGAGGCGAAGCGCACGTAGGCGATCTCGTCGAGGTTGCGGAGGTGCTCCATGACCATCTCCCCCACCTCGCGGCTGCGCACCTCGGTGACGTTGCGGGAGCGCAGCGCATTCTCGACGTCGTCGACGATCACCTCCAGCTGGCTGGAGGCGATGTCTCGCTTGGTGGAGGCGTTGATCAAACCGCCGAGCAGCTTGCGATGGTTGAACTCCTCACGCCGGCCGTCCTTCTTGACCACCCACAGCGGCACCGCCTCGACGCGCTCGTAGGTGGTGAAGCGCTTGTGACACTCGAGACATTCCCGGCGCCGGCGAATCGCCTCACCGGTCTCGGAGTCGCGCGAATCGACGACCTTGGACTCGGGCTGCGAACAGTATGGGCACTTCATGGCAGAGACAGGCGACCCCCCGCGTGGCGGGGGGTCGCTGGGCTGGGGAGGCGGTCGCTAACGGCGATCCCGCAGGAACGCCGGGATGTCGAGATCATCCGCGTTGGGCGGCGTTGCCGAGCGGCCCCCGATGGTGAACGCCGGCGCGGGCGTGACCACCGAGCGAGCCGCCGGCTCGTACGCGAGAGTCCCGAGGACGTCGATGTGGCCGGTGAACCCGGTGGCGATCACGGTGATCTTCACCTCACCCTTCATCTGCTCGTCGATGACCGTGCCGAAGATGATCTGGGCGTCGGGATCGGCGGACTCGCTGACCAGCTGGGCAGCTTCGTTGACCTCGTAGAGCGTGAGGTCGGGGCCGCCCGTGACGTTGAGGAGGATGCCCTTGGCCCCGGCGATGGTGGTCTCGAGCAGCGGGCTCGCCACCGCGTCGCGGGCGGCGTCGGCGGCGCGGGTGTCCCCGTTGCCGAAACCGATGCCCATGAGAGCGGCTCCCTGGCCGGACATGATCGCCTTGACGTCGGCGAAGTCGAGGTTGATCAGCCCGGGGAACACGATCAGGTCGCTGATGCCCTGCACGCCCTGGCGCAGGACGTCGTCGGCGAGCTTGAACGCCTCGGTGATCGGGGTGCGCTTGTCGACCACCTGCATGAGCCGCTCGTTGGGGATGGTGATCAGGGTGTCGACGCGCCCCTGGAGGTTGGCGATGCCGTCGTCGGCGGCACGCTGCCTCTTGAGCCCCTCGAACTTGAAGGGCTTGGTGACCACGCCGATGGTGAGCGCCCCCTGCTCGCGGGCGATCTCGGCGATCGCGGGGGCTGCCCCCGTGCCGGTCCCGCCGCCCATGCCGGCGGTGACGAAGACCATGTCGCAGTCGTCGAGCAGCTTGGTCAGCTCCTCGCGCGTCTCCTCGGCGGCCTCGGCGCCACGCAGGGGATCGCCGCCCGCGCCCAGGCCGCGCGTCAGCTTGGAGCCGATGCGCACCTTCTTGTGGGCGTTGCTCAGCTGCAACGCCTGGTGGTCGGTGTTCACAGCGATGAACTCGACACCCTTGAGGCGGCTCTGGATCATGCGGTTGACGGCGTTGCTGCCGCCCCCGCCGACGCCCACCACCTTGATTCGGGCATTTCCCTCCAACGTCCGGTCCAGGTCGCTCATCGGCGTCTCCTCACGCTGCCTGCTCTTGGGACGCAGCGAAAACTTCCCCGCACGCGTCGTTTCATCATCGTTGCCCGCACTGACGGGCTTCGCCGGTGTATCGCCGTCGTCGAGCCCGTACAACTTCATCCGTTCAGAAAAGTTCACGCAACCACCGTCCAAATCGATCCCCGACGTGCTGTCCGTTGCCGTTTTGCGCTCTGCCCGTCAGGGCAACGTTGCGAGCCATCCGTCCGCGCGCGCCCCAGCGCAGCAGACCGACGACGGTGGCGTGATGAGGGCCGCTGATCTCGTCGTTCATGCCGTGCACGCCGTGCGGAGCGGCGACGCGCGCGGGCAGGTCGGTGACCTGCTGCACCACCTCGGCGAAACCGCGCAGCAGGGCGCCGCCGCCAGTGAGCACGATCCCGCCCGGAAAGCTGCTGGGCACGCCCGCCTTCTCCACCTCCTCGGCGATGAGCTGAGCCATCTCCCGGGCTCGCGGGCCGATGATCTCGGCCAGAAATCGCTGGGGGACGTTGACGGGCTCGTCGTACCCCATCGGGGTGAGCTTCACCTCAGCGTCGGCGGGGAGGGTGAGCTGCAGGCAGTGTCCGTAGGCGCGCTTGACCGCCTCGGCGGTCTCCAGGTCGCAGCGCAGACCCACCGCCAGATCACCGCTCACGTGGTTGCCGCCCACTGCGATCACGGCGGTGTGAATGATGCTGCCCTTGGCAAAAACTGCCACGTCGGTGGTGCCACCGCCGATGTCGCAGACCACCACGCCGCGGTCCAGCTCGTCCTCGCCGATCACCGCCTCGGCGGAGGCGAGCACCTGCAGGACCAGGTCGTCGACATCCAGCCCCGCCTTGTGCACCACCTTGACCACGTTCTGGATGGCGGTGTTGGTGCCGGTGATGATGTGGGCGTCGACCTCGAGGCGGGTGCCGGCCATGCCGAGGGCGTCGCGCACCCCCTCCTGTCCGTCGATGGTGAACTGCTGGGGGAGGACGTGGAGGATCTTGCGATCGGAGGGCACGCTGACCGCCCGCGCCGCCTCCACCGCCCGGGTCACGTCCGCGTCGCGCACCTCACGGTGTCCCGCCGACACCGCCACCACGCCTCGCGAGTTCTGCGAGCTGATGCTGGCGCCGGCGAGGCCGACCACCGCCGAGTCGACCGGGACCCCGCTCATCTGTTCGGCCAGGTCCACCGCCTCGGCGACCGCCTCGGCGGCTCGGTCGATCTCGATGACGGCCCCCTTGCGGATGCCGCGCGAGACGGCCTCGCCCACACCGATGACACGCAACCCGGTGCTGTCCAACTCGGCGATGGCGCAGCAGACCTTCGTCGTTCCTAGATCGAGTGCAAAGACGCGGCGAGAACGGGTCACACTGGCCTCCGAGTATAGACGGAGCCCTCTCCTTAAGATAGGGGTTGGCAGGGGCAAAACCGCAAGATGCTGAGTTTGCTGCCGGAGTATGCCACAAGATGTGGCCTGTCAGAGCCTAACCGATCGAGCCCGTCAAGCCCCCGAAACCGCTCGGACCGACAGCCCGGCGGGACGTCCTGGCGCCGGCGAGGACAGCACGACAGGGCTCGGAACGCAAACAGGGCCTCGCCACTGCACCATTTGGACGAGACCCCGCAGGCCGCAGCCCCTGTCGGGCCGCGCAGCGCCGGCCATCATCGCACCGGCGGCGGTCCCTGGCAACGGGGTCACGCGTCCGGCTGCAGGACCAGCTTGCCGCGCCGCTCGCCGCCCGCCAGCGCGGCGAAGGCCGCGGCGGCGTCACGGAGCGGCCGCACCGAGTCGACCAGAGGATGCAGCGCCCCGCTGGCGCACAGCTCGACCACCTCGGCGAGCTCTGTCCGGGTGCCCATGGTGCTCCCCGCGATGGTGAGCTGGCGCCAGAAGATGCGGTTGAGCTGGGCCGGCGGGCTGGGCCCGCTGGTGGCCCCCGACACCACCACCGTGCCCCCGGGCCGGACGGCACGCAGGGAGAAGTCCCAGGTGGCCTCGCCCACCGTGTCGAGAACGGCGTCCACGCCCCCCTGGCTGGCGGCGATGAGCTGCTTGAGCGACTCCCGGTCGGTGGGGAAGGCCGCCGCGGCCCCGAGCTCGATCGCCGTGTTGCGCTTGGACTGATCGCGCGAGGTGGCGTAGACGGTGAGCCCGGCGGCCCCGCCCAGGAGGATGGCGGCGCTGGCCACCCCGCCGGTGGCGCCGTGCACGAGCACCCGCTGTCCAGGGCGCAGCCCCGCCCGCACGAAGAGCATCCGATGGGCGGTGAGGTAGGCCGTGGGCAGGCAGGCGGCGGTGACCAGGTCAACGCCTGGGGGCAGCGCCAGGATGTTGCCCACCGGGACCACCAGGAGCTGCGCCAGCGTACCCGGGTAGGGCGGCTCGCTGAGCAGCCCGACCCGGGGACAGTGGAGCTCGTCGCCGGAGCGGCAGGCGGGACAGTGGCCGCAGGTCATGACGCTGTGCACCACCACGGCGGAGCCGACGGGGGGCGCGCCCTCGGGCACCTCAGCGCCGCCGTAGCCCAGCACCGTGCCGGCCGCGTCGCAGCCGAGCACCTGGGGCTGGGTCAGCGGTCGCGAGCCGATCCCTCGAAGGGTCCAGAGGTCATGGTGGTTGAGGGAGGCGGCGCCAACCGCGATCAGCACCTCCCCATCGCCGGGGACGGGATCGGCGACCTCGGTGACCTCGAGGTTGTCGAGCGGGTCGTCGCCGCCGAAGCGGGCGGCGCGAACTGCGAGCACGGCAGCCAACGGTAGCAGCACGGTGGCGCAGAACCGGGGGTCTCCGTCACCATCATCGGCCATGCGCATCGACAGCCTGTTCGCGCGGGGCGATCCCCTCTTCTCGTTCGAGTTCTTCCCGCCCCGCGACGACGAGGGGGCCGACCGCCTGTTCGCCACCATCGCGGCGCTGCGCGACCTGGCTCCGGCATTCGTCTCCGTCACCCACGGCGCGGGCGGCAGCCGCCGCGACGATCGCACCGTGGCATTGGTGGAACGCATCGGCCGCGAGACCGGCCTGCTGCCCATGGCCCACCTCACCTGCCGCGACTCGACCGTCGAGGACCTGCTCGGGGAGATCCGCCGCTACCAGGAGGTGGGGATCGACAATGTGCTCGCCCTGCGCGGCGATCCGCCCAACGGCGAGGGGGCTTTCGTGCCCCACCAGGGTGGCCTGCGCTACGGCAGCGAGCTGGTGCGCCTCCTCCACGACAACGCCGACCTCTGTGTCGGCGCCGCCTGCTCCCCCGAGAAGCACGTCGAGTCGGCCAGCCTGGACGACGACGTCAGGGCCGCGTGCCAGAAGGTCGAGGCGGGCGCCAGCTTCCTGATCACCCAGCTCTTCTTCGACAACAGCCGCTACTTCAGCTTCGTGGCCCGAGCTCGAGCGGCGGGCATCGACGTGCCCATCGTTCCCGGGATCATGCCGATCACCAATGTCGACCAGGTCTACCGCTTCACCGCCAAGATCGGCGCCACCATCCCGGGGGCGCTCCGGGCGGCCCTGGAGACTCGCAGCGACGATCCCCCGGCGGTCATCCAGCTGGGGGTGGCCTGGGCGACGCTGCAGTGCAGCGAGCTGCTCCGCGGCGGAGCCCCGGGCGTGCACTTCATCACACTCAACCGCTCGCCGGCGACGCGCGCCATCCTCACCGCGCTGCGCATCGCGCGCCCCTGGGAGGTGCGCTGAGCAGGGCCGCTAGCGGCCCTGTCCCGTCGAGCTCGCCGGCGGGATGGCGAAGACGAGCGGGCTCGGTGAGGCGGGCGGGGTCGGCGCGGGCGTCGCCGTCGCCACCGGCGTGAGCGTGGGGGCCGGTGACGGGAGCGTGGCGGGAGCCGCGCCGATCGCCGGGCTCGACGACGGCACCCTGCTGCCGGCGATGTCGGCGCGCAGCGCAGCGGGCTCGCCGGGATGGCCGCCGATCGAGGGCGTGGCGGGGTTCTCGAGGTCCACGTACCCGAAGGCGGGATGGGCGAAGTCGAGGCGCCCGCGCAGCGCGGCGAGCACCGCCAGCTGCTGCGGGATCGCCGCCAGCGCCTCATTGCTGTCCAGCGAGCCGAAGATCGCCTGCCAGCCGTTGGTGCACCACGCGGAGAGGATGCCGCTGCTGCTCAGCACGAAGGCGTCCAGGGTGCAGCCGTACGCCGACGTCCAGCGCGGCGCCGCCCGGGCGAGGAGGTCGGCGAAGCCGTTGAGCAGCGGTTGCTGCGCACCGGAGCGGTAGTCGAGCAGCAGCGGAACTCCCTGGTCGGCGGATGCCGTCGACTTGGTGAAGCCCAGCGTGGCCCCGTTGGCGGCGACGAACGTGGTGGTGCCGCCGTGGCGGAGCAGCAGGGCGGGCTGCCATTCGGTGACCACGATCTCCACCGTCGAGGGCAGCCGGGTGGACACGGTCGCGGAGCGCACCCAGGGGAGCGCCACCAGGCGGGCTCGGATGGCGTCGCCATCGACGGTGAACAGGCTGGCCTGGGGCACCCGCGCCGCGGCCAGCACGGCACCGCGGCTGAGCAGCCGGTCACCGGTGACATCCACGCTGTGAACGTGAAAGGCGGGGGCGGTGAGCAGCGCCGCAAGCACGCCGGCCTGGGCGAGCAGGAGAGCGGCGCCCACCACCCGGCGCAGCAGCGGTCCGCGGCGGCGCTCCACGGCGATCGGCCGGCGGGCGGCTCCGTGATGACGGCGGCGCGGGGAGCGCTGCAGCGCCACACCGGCAGGCACGTGAAAGCGCCGCCCCATGCGCGGACCGTCGACCAGGCCCGCGGCGACGGCGCGAATGTGCGCGCGGCGCGTGCCGGCGTCGTCGAGCACGGGGCTGACGGGTGGGCGCTCGTTGAGTTTCTGGGGCATCCGGTGGAAGAGCGTGAGCAGGGACGTTCGGGCAGCGCGCCGGTCCGCACATTATGGGACCGATCAGAGCGCCGCGACGGCTTCGCGCGCGGTCCGCGCGAGCTCAGGCGGCCCCGAGGTAGGTGTCGGGAAGATCATTGGCGAACAGCACCGCATCGCCGGCGCCGGCGATGCGCCCGATCAGCGCCGTGGCCTCGGCGAGCGAGCGCACCACGTGGACCCGCTCCTCGGCCATGCCGCCGGCGCGCAGTCCATCGCGCAGCGCGCGCGCCGGGCGCGCGTCCATGACGATGACGTGGTCACAGACCCGGGCGGCGTGCTCGCCGTAGCGGCGATTCTCCTCGTCCTCGACAGCTCCCAGCTCCACCAGCCCGGGGGTGACCAGGATGCGCGACCGCGCCTCCAGCTGGGCCAGCACCTCGAGCGCGTTGTGCACACCCACCGGGTTGGCGTTGTAGGAGTCGTCGATGACGGTGATGGCGTTGCCCGTCGGCACCGGCTGGAGACGGTGGTCGACCGGCTGCAGCGAGGCGACGGCACCGAGCGCCGCCGGGAGCGGCAGGCCCAGCCGGTGCACCGTCGCCAGCGCGGCGCTGACGTTGAGCACCTGGTGGCGCCCCAGCAGCGGGATCTCCAGATCGTGGCGGAGCCCGGCGGCGGCCCACCGCCAGGTGAAGCTCGAGCCGCGCCCCGTGATCCGGACATTCTCGGCCACAACATCGAGGGCACCCGGGGCGCCGTCGATGCCGTAGCGGATCACCTCGTGACCCGCTGCAGCCGCCCGTGCCGCCAGCGCGGCTGTGGGCTCGTCGCCGGCATACACCACCGCGAAACCATCCTCGCCGAGCGCCTCGATGCTCTCGTAGAGGGCGTCGCCGATGCGCTCGAGGGTGCCGAAGCGCTCCAGGTGCTGGGGCCCGACCGAGGTCAGCAGCGCATGGCGTGGGCGCACCAGCGCGCAGATGGATGCGATCTCTCCGATGTCGTAGGCGTCCATCTCCACGATGAACGTGCGGTGCTGCTCCTCGAGGAGGTCGTTGACGGTCCGGGACACGCCCATCAGGGTGTTGAAGCTCTTGGGGGTCGCCAGCGTCGACCCGTACTGCTCGAGGAGATGGGCCAGGATGTGCTTGGTGGAGGTCTTCCCGTAGCTCCCGGCCACCGCGATGACCAGGGGGTGGAAGCGCTCCAGCCGGGCTCGGGCGCGGCGCTGGAAGCCGCGCCGCACCGCCCCCTCCAGCGGCGCGTTGAGGGCGTTGGCGGCCACCGCCAGCGCCATGCTCAGGGCACTGACGCCCGCACTCAGGGCGGTGGCCAGCAGGGCTCCCGCCCAGAGGGGACCGGCGGCCAGGAGCAGGGCCATCCCGGCCGCGAGCACGGCCGCCGTCAGTGCTGCCGTCGCCAGCAGGCGGCGCAGACGCGGCGTGTACACCAGCTCCTTCTTGGGCGCCAGCCAGCGCCAGCTCAGGTGAGCCGCGCCCAGGCCGGCGATCCAGGCGCCGGCCACCGCCGCGCGCAGACCCGGCCCGGTGCCGGCGGTGAGCGCGACCACGGTCATGACCGCGATGGGCGCCGCGGCGAGGAGCGCGCTGCGGTGGAGCAGCCAGCGGCGTCCGGCTCCCCAGTCGAACAGCCGCGCGGCCTGGTACTCCTCGATCTGGTACATCCGGGCGGCCACGAGCACGACCCGGGCCAGCAGGGCCAGCCAGGCCGCGGCCCCGAGCCCGGCGAGCGCCCCGGCGAGCGCGCCCATCACGGAGTCTCGCGGCGCAGGAAGACGCCCACGATGCGCGCGAAACGGTCGGGCTCCTCGGCGTAGGCGAAATGGCCGGCGCCCTCGAAGACCACCAGGCCGGCGTCGGGGATGAGCCGTTCCATGAGCCGGGCGTCGCCCAGCGGGGTCTCCTGGTCACGGCCGCCCCAGATCAGCAGGGTCGGCACCGTCAGCCGGGCGAGCTCGGGGCGCAGGTCCGCGTTGACCAGGCGCACCATGCTGGCCCGCACCGTTCCCGAGGCGGCCCGGTAGTCCTCGCTGCCGCGCAGCGCGGCGCGGCGCGCGGCTGCCTCCCTCAGGGCCCGGGGCAGCCACGACCCGCTCCCGGCCGCGCGGAGCAGCTTGAAGGTGGCCACCCGCCAGCGATACAGCAGCCCGTGGCGCGGCCGGATCCCCGCGCTGTCGGTGAGCACCAGGCGATCGACCCTGTGAGGGTGTGCCGACGCCAGCGCGATGGCCACGCGGCCACCGTGGGAGTGGCCGACGACGTGGGCACGCTCCACGCCGAGCCGGTCGAGCAGAGCGATCACCCAGGCGGCGTAGTCGTCGACGCCCCAGGCCCGCGGTGGTGACGGGGTGGCGCCGAAACCGGGCAGGTCGGGGACGATGGTGCGGAAGCCGGCAAGGCGCTGCGCGATCGGTGCCATCAGCTCCTTGCGTGCCCCCCAGCCATGGAGAAGGAGCAGGGCCGGCCCGCTGCCGGTGTCGAGCACCGCGGCGGCGGGCTCCTCCGCGGTGGCGGCCATCAGGGCGTGGTCTTGGCGCCTGAGCCGCCGAGCATCCAGCGATCGAACACCAGCGTGCTGGCGGCGCGCTGCGCATGACGCCGCAGGGCGATCTCGATGAGCTCGTCGAGCAGGGCGGTGAACGAGAGGCCGTCCGGCTCGAAGAGATAGAAGGACAGCGAGCCGGGGATGGGATTGACCTCGTTGACCACGAAGCGCTGCGCCGCCGTATCGACCATGAGGTCGACACGGGCGACCCCGGCCGCCCCCACCGCCGCGAACGCCGCCTGGGCGGCGCCACGGACGCGGGCGGCGAGCTCCTCGTCGAGCGGGGCCGGGATCATCCTCCGCGCCCCCTTCATCCCCGCCGACTTGGCCGCCGAGGTAGCGGGGCTGGCGCGATATTTGTCGTCGTAGCTGAGCAGGCCGCTGCTGATCGGCTGTTCCAGCAACGAGGCCCGCGCCGCGCCGCCGTCACCGAGCACCGCACAGTTGATCTCGACGATGCTCTCCTGGGCGGCCTCGACGAGGCAGCGGTGGTCGTAGGTGAGAGCCACCTCGATGGCCTCACGAAGCTCGGTGGTGGCGGTGGCCCGGGCCACGCCGATGCTCGATCCCAGGCTGACCGGCTTGACGAACAGCGGATAGGGCGCCAGGGCCTCGGCCGCGTGCACCGCCGCCTCCGCGTCGGCACGCCAGCGCTCGCGCTCGATGACCACGTCGTCGAGGACGGGCAGCCCGGCGGCTCGGAGCACCGTCTTGGCCAGCCGCTTGTCCATGCACAGAGCCGAGGCCGCGACCCCGCTGCCGGTGTAGGGAACCCCGGCCATCTCCAGCAGGCCCTGCAGGCTGCCGTCCTCGCCGAGGCTGCCGTGCACCAGGGGCATGGCCACGTCGACGTGCGCCGGCTCGGCTGAACCGCGACCCAGGAGCCCGCGCCGGGAGGGGGCGGCGGGCAGCAGGGTGAGGCCCGGTCGCGCGGGGTCGATGAACGGGGTGACCGCGATGCAGTCGGCGAGCAGGCGGTCGACCTCTCTGAACCGATCCAGCCCGGTGAGCGCGTCACCGGTGTACCAGCGTCCGTCCTTGGCGATGTACACCGGCACCGCCCGGTGCTGCGAGGAGAGCGCCGCCATCGCCTGGTGGGCGGTGATCACCGAGACCTCGTGCTCGACGGACCGGCTCCCGAAGATGGCGGCGACGTTGCTCACGGCGCGCTCCGCGCCGGTGCGGCCGCCTCTGCGGGCTCGCCCAGCAGCACGATCTCGCGCTCCAGGACAACCCCGAATCGGGAGGCGACCTCCTCGCGTGCGATGTCGACCAGGGCGAGGACGTCGGCGGCGGTGGCGTGGTCGAGGTTGAGGATGAAGTTGGCGTGCTTGGGCGAGATCTGCGCGCCGCCCTGGCTGCGCCCGCCCAGGCCGGCGGCCTCGATGAGACGCCCGGCGAAGTCGCCCGGGGGATTCTTGAAGGTGCTCCCCAGGCTGCGCACCCCGTAGGGCTGGGTGCGCTTGCGCTCCGCCTGGACGGCGTCGGTGCGCTCTCGCACCGCGGCGACGTCGCCCTGGGTCACCGCGAAGCGGCCGCGCAGGACGACGTGACCGTGCAGGTCGTTCTTGAACCGGGACTCACGGTAGTCGAAGGCGCACTCGCGGCCCTCCATCCACTGCGTGGTGCCGTCGGGAGCCGCGACCTCGCAGCTGACCAGGCTGGCCGCCACCTCGCCGCCGAACGCTCCGGCGTTCCCCCGGATGGACGCGCCGCAGCTGCCCGGAACGCCGATGCCCCACTCCATGCCGCCCACCCCGCGCGCGGCCAGGTCGAGAGCCGCGCGCGGCAGCATGGTCCCGGCGGCGAGGGTGACGTCGCCGTCGCCGACGGTCAGCTCCCGATCGGCGATGCGCAGCGCCAGGCCGCGCACGCCGCCATCCAGGATGAGGGCGTTGCTGCCCGCCCCCAGCACCGTCACCGCCACCCCGCTCTCCGTGCAGCGGCCGAGCAGCTCGGGGACCGTGGCGAGGTCGTCGACGCGCAGGAAGAGGTCGGCGGGACCGCCGATGCCGAACTGGCTGTGGCGCGACAGCGCCTCATGACGGCGGACGCCGGGCCACCGTTCCAGCCAGTCAGCGGACACCGGCTGCCTCCAGCGCGGCGGGCAGCCGCAGCGCGATCTTGTCGAACCCACCCAGCGAGAGGACGAGGAGCACGTCGCCAGGCCGGGCGATGTCCGCCAGCAGCTCGATCGCCTCGGCCGACGAGCCCACCACGTGCACCGGCACGGCGTCTCCGACGCGAGCGGCGACGTCGTGGCTGCTCACCGTCGCCGCCATCCCCCGCTCCCTGGCCATCTCGATGGGGCCGAGCACCACCACGTCGGCTCCCGAGAAGCTGTGGGCGTAGTCGTCCAGGAGGGTGCGGGTGCGCGAGTAGGTGTGGGGCGTGTGGATGGCGACCAGGCGCCGGCCGGGGTAGCGCTGCCGCGCGGCGGCGATGGTCACCTCCACCTCGGTGGGGTGATGGGCGTAGTCGTCCACCACGGTGATCCCCGCCACCTCACCGACCACCTCGAATCGCCGGGCCGGCCCCCGGAAGTCCGCGCACGCCTCGATGCATCGCTGCAGCGGTGCGCCGGCGTCCTCGGCCAGGGCCAGCGCCGCCGTGGCGTTGAGCGCGCTGTGCCTGCCCGGGAACGTGAGAGTGACCTCGGTGACCTCGCCGCCGCGGGCCAGCTCGAACGTCTGGCGCATCCCGTCGTCCTGGCCGAGCCGCACCCGCCAGTCGGCGCCCTCGGCGCAGCCGTAGGTGAGCACCCGGGAGGCGGCCTGGGTGGCCAGGGCGGCGCATTCGGGGTCGTCGGCGCAGAGCACCAGGAGGCCGTGGCGCGGCATCGACCTAGCCAGCTCCGCGAATGGCGCGCGATAGGCGTCGAGGGTGGGATAGATGTCGGGGTGATCGAGCTCCAGGCGGGTCACGCACGCCGCCGCGGGCCGGATGTGGAGGAACTTGGGACGGGCATCCCAGGGCGCCGTGGTGTACTCGTCGCCCTCGAACACGAAGGGGCCCGTCCCCAACCGGGCGCTGCCGCCCAGGTCGAGGGACGTCGAGCCCAGGCGGAAACCGGGGTCGAGGCCGCAGCGGGCCAGCATGTGCGCCAGCAGAGCCGCCGTGGTGGTCTTGCCGTGGGTCCCGCAGACGGCGATCCGGCGGCGCTCGGCGGTGAGGCGCAGGTAGAACTCGATCTCGCTGAGCGTGGGCAGGCCGCGGTCGCGCGCCGCCAGCCACTCCGGGTTGGTCATCCGGGTCTGGTTGCCCACCACCACCAGGTCGGGCACGCCCCAGCGCTCCAGGTTGGCGGGGTCGCTGCCGTCCACCCAGTCGACGCCCGCCGCGGTGAGGATGTCGGTGGTGGGCGGGTACGCCTCGTCGTCGGAGCCGGAGACCCGCCAGCCCTGCTCGCGCGCCACCAGGGCCGCGCCGCTGACCGCGTACCCGCAGATGCCGAGGAAGTGGACGTGACCGGTCACCCCGGGATTTTCGCCGCATGGCCCGTCAACTCGCCGAGCAGGCCCACGATCCGCGAGGCCGCGTCGCGCCGGCCCATCCGGCCGCTCGCCTCAGCGGCGCCCCGCCACGCCGACGGATCGCCGAGCAGCGCCGCCACCTCGCCGGCCACCCGATCCGGCTCGCATTCGGCGTCGGGGATGAGCCGGGCGGCACCCGCCTCCACGTAGAGGGCGGCGTTGAAGCGCTGGTGATCGCCGGCGTGGGGGTAGGGCACCAGGATCATGGGCCGGCCCAGGGCGGAGCACTCGGCAACCGACGAGCCCCCCGCCCGCATCAGCACCA
Organism: Candidatus Dormiibacterota bacterium; assembly: GCA_035552595.1. Classification (GTDB taxonomy): domain Bacteria; phylum Chloroflexota; class Dormibacteria; order Aeolococcales; family Aeolococcaceae; genus Aeolococcus. Next base: position 45,413 of record DASZKZ010000021.1, on the reverse strand, counting down.
GGTCGGCGGCGACGATGGCGGGACCGACGTCGCGGATGAAGGCGCTCAGCTCCCAGCGCTCGCGCAGGGCGGCAGACAGCGCGGTCCGCAACCCCTCCATCTCCTCGATGTCGAGAGCGCCCGTCTGGTGGGTGACGCGCAGGCCGGGGTGCTGCTCCAGAAGGGTCGCCACGCACCCCGCCACCGCATGGTTGATGCGTCTGGCGCCCTGGGATCCGCCCATCACCAGGAGGTGCTCGCAGCGCTCGCCGAGGGCGCGCAGCGGGGTGGCCAGCACCTCGGCGCGGATCGGATTGCCGACGTCCACGACCCGGGCCCGGCGGAGGTGCGCGGCCGTCTGCGCGAAGGCGGCCGCGACCAGGGTGTGGCGCCGGGCGAGCATCCTCGTGGCCCGTCCCGGCACGGCATTCTGCTCCAGGAGCGCCACCGGGACGCGCAATGATCGCGCGGCCAGCACCACGGGCACGCTCACGTAGCCGGCGCCGCCCACCACGACATCGGCACCGAACCTGCGGATGATCCGCCGAGCGGTGCGCACCGCCAGCGGAAGCTGCGCCGCAAAGCGGACCACGCTGACCGCGTTGCCGGCGTCGAGGCCCGACACGCGGAGCGTCTCCAGGGGGAATCCCGCCGCCGTGACAAGGCCCTCGGCGACACCGCCGCGGCGGCCCACCACCAGCACGGCGCCGGCCGGATCAGAGCCGCGCAGCTCCTGGGCCAGGGCGAGCACCGGGGTCAGATGGCCACCCGTCCCGCCGCCGGCGATCAACGTGCGCACGCAGTGTCACCCCCTGTCTGCGGCCCTGAGCTGACACGTTGCAGAGGATGCCGACTCCCGCGAGCGTCATCGCCAGCGAGGTGCCACCGTAGCTGATGAACGGCAGCGGGATGCCGGTGGTGGGGATCACACCGGTGACGGCCCCGATGTTGACGAACGCTTGGATGCCGATCCACGCAGTGATCCCTCCGGCGATGAGCGCTCCATAGGAGTCGGGCGCGCGCAGCGAGGCCCGCACTCCCCGCCACAGCAGGAGTGTGAACGCCAGGATCACGCTGACGGTTCCAATCAGCCCAAGCTCCTCACCGATGATGGCGAAGATGAAGTCGGTGTGTGCCTCCGGCAGCCACTGGTACTTCTGGATGGAGTTGCCCAGGCCCACTCCTCCGAGCCCGCCGCTGCCCAGCGCGTAGAGAGCCTGGCATGCCTGGAAGCCGGTGTTGAGCGGGTCGTCGCAGGGGTGCGTGAAGGTGGTCAGGCGGTTGGAGCGGTAGGCCACCAGGGTGACCAGCAGGTAGCCGCCGATCATGACCACCCCGGAGAGCGCCATGAGGTGGCGCTTGCGCACCCCACCGAGCGCCAGCAGCACCAGCGCGGTGCCCGCGATGATGATGCTGCTGCCCAGGTCGCGCTCCAGGAGCACGAGGCCGAGCAGCACGCCCACGAGCAGGCCGTAGTCACGCACTCCGCGAACCGTGCGAATCGCCGGGCCCCGGTCCGTCAGCCACTTCGAGAAGAACAGCACCGAGACCAGGATGGCGATCGCCGACGGCTGCACGGAGAGTGGCCCGACGGTGAACCAGCGCCGCGCGCCGTTGGCCGCCGTGCCGAAGTGGGGCAGCAGCACCAGCACCAGCAGTCCGAGCAGGCACAGGGCCAGAACCGGGGCGACGCGGCGCAGGCGGTGGTAGTCGGTGCGCGCCAGGATCACCAGCGCGACCACCCCCAGCCCCATGCCCACCAGCTGTCTCTCGAAGAAGTAGTTGGCGTTCTCGAACCAGAGAAAGCCCAGCGCCTCGCTGGCGCTGTAGACCATCACCAGTCCGAAGGCGCAGAGCGCGGCAATGTCGGTGAGCAGCCACCCGTCGACGCCGCCCAGGCTCAGGGTGCGGCCGCCGGTGAGCGTCTCGCGGAGGCGGAGCGCGGGGATCCCGGCCGGCCGGGTGCGAGCCGCCATCAGCGCGCGGCTCCGGTGACCAGCGCCCGCACCGACGCCGCGAAGGCGGCACCGCGCTCCTCGAAGCTGCCGAACCGGTCGAAGCTGGCGTACCCGGGAGCCAGCAGCACCACGTCACCGGCGCCGGCACGCAGCGCCGCGGCGCGCACCGCCGACTCCTGGTCGGGGACCATCGTCCGATTGGTGAAACCGCGCTCGGCGAGAGCCGCGTCGAGCTCGGCGGCGGTATCCCCGGTGAGGATGGCGAAGCTGGCGTGCTCCGCCACCGCCGCGGCCAGCTCGGTGGCCGCCACACCCTTGCTGTAGCCGCCTCCGATCCAGATGATGGGGCGGTCGAAGGACTCCAGGGCGCGCGACGCGGCGTCCACGTTGGTCGCCTTGCTGTCGTTGATCCACAGGACGCCCTTGTCCTCGAGCACGATCTCGAGACGGTGCGGGACCGCGGAGAAGTCCCGCACGGCGGCGGCGATGTCGGCGGTCGCCACCCCCGCGGCGCGCCCGATGGCGGTGACCGCGAGCACGTTGAGCACGTTGTGGGCGCCGAAGAGCGGGATGTCGGCGACCGCCATCACCGGTTCGATGGAGCCGGACTCGACGACGACGATGTCATCGCCGTCCACGGTGGCGCCGTCGCCACCGCCGAGGTCAGTCCCGAAAAAGCGGACGGGCGCGCTGCTCGACGGCGCCATCGCGCGCGTCACCGGGTCATCACATCCCAGCACCGTGCACGATCGCGCGTGCTCCACCAGGCGCCGCTTGACGGCGACGTACGCCTCCATGGTGCCGTGGCGGTCGAGGTGATCGGGGCTGATGTTGAGGACGGCGGCGATCTCGCACGCGGGTGCGTCGACGGACTCCAGCTGAAACGAGGAGAGCTCGAGAACCACCCAGTCGCCGCTGGCCACGGTGTCGAGGCGATCGAGGATGGTGGCACCGATGTTGCCGCCGAGATGCACGCGCCGCCCATCGCGTCCGATGACGGCGGCGCACAGGCTGGTGGTGGTGGTCTTGCCGTTGGTGCCGGTGATGCCGACGATGCGCCCGCGGCAGCGCTCGAACACCAGCGCCATCTCGCTTCGCACCGGGATGCCGAGGCTGCGCGCCAGCTCCAGCTCCGGCGCGTTCCAGTGCACTCCGGGCGAGGGACACACCAGGGCGGCATCGCGCACCACATCGGGTGTGTAGCCGCCCAGCTGGGCCTGGACTCCGCGGGGGAGGCGGGACACCGCCTCGCGCAAACGGGGATCGTCACCGCGGTCGACGGCGAGCACCTCGTAGCCGTCGGCGGCGAGCACGCGCGCGCAGGCGATCCCGCTGCGCCCCAACCCGATGACCACGGCGCGTCCGCTCACGCCACCACTCCTTGCGAGCGCGCGTACAGCACCGTCAGGAGCGTGCCCGCGGCGGCGGCCGCGGCGAAGCAGGCCACCAGCCGCCTCTCGCGCAGGCCGAGCTCCTCGAAGTGATGGTGCAGCGGGCTGGCGCGCAGGATGCGGCGGTGGAAACGGCGGATGGCGGTGACGTTGATGATCACGCTGAGCGTCTCGGCGACGAAGACGATGCCCATCAGGGGGAGCAGCCAGAGGAGATGGACCTCGGCGGCGGTGGCCACAAGCGCGCAGCCCAGCGCCAGCGCCCCCGTGTCCCCCATGAAGAGTCGCGCCGGGAACCAGTTGAACACCAGGAAGGCCGCCAGGCCGCCGACCAGCGCCGCGGTGACGATGACCACGGGGAGCGCGTGCTGGTGTACCGCCACGGCCAGCAGGCCGGCGAACACGATCGCTGAACAGCTCGCCGCCAGCCCGTCGACGCCGTCGGTGAGGTTGACCGCGTTGCTGACGGCGACCACCGCCAGGATGCTGACCAGGACGATGCCGGCGCCGTGCAGGTCGGGCGCGCCCAGGCCGGGAAGGTACTGGCGGGTGGCGCCGGCGACGTCGAGGCCGATGCCCACGAGCAGGCCCACAAACGCCTGGAAGGCGATCTTCTGGTAGGCGCCCAGACCGAACACACCCTTGCCACGGATGTTGTCACGGTCGTCGAGCAGACCGATGACGGCGCCGGCCCCGAGGGCGAACACGGCCACGAAGCCGACCCGGCTGCGATCGAACACCAGCCAGGCGAGCACGGCGATGGCGCAGAAGAGAACCCCACCCATCGTCGGGGTGCCCACCTTGATCATGTGCGAGGACGGGTTGTAGCTCTGGACGCGCTGCCCCGCACCGCTGCGGGCCAGCTGGGTCGTCAACCACGGGTAGAGGGCCACCCCGGCGCCGAAGGCGAGCACCAGGACCAGGGCGGCGTGCTTCACGGCGTGATCCGCCACTGGTCGATGGCCACCTGAGCGACCTGCTTCCAGACCGGGGCGGCCAGCGTGGCCCCGAAGCGCACCACGTATCCCTCGTGCGGGTAGTTGAGCACCACCAGCATGGTGAACTGGGGATTCTTGGCGGGAAGGAAGCCGGCGAACGAGACCACCACGTCGCTGCCGTAGTGACCGTTGGTGGCCACGCTGGCGGTGCCGGTCTTGCCGGCGACCTCACCCTTGAAGGCGGGGATCTTCGCCGCCGACCCCTCAGCTCCGCGGTCCTCGACCACGCCGGTCATCATCTGCGCGAGGGTGGCGGCCGCGGCGGTGGAGATGACGCGACGTGTGGTGGGGACCACCACCGCGGACTTGCCGGTGGCGGGGTCGATGACCGCCTGCACGGCGTGCGGCTGCACCCATACTCCCCCGTTGGCGACGGCGTTGATGGCGGCGAGCTCCTCGATGGGTGTGACCTGGATGCGCTGTCCGAAGGCGGCCTCGGCGAGATCGAGGTTGGTCCACTGGCTCTGCGCCGGCAGGGGGATGTTCTGCTCACCGGCGAGGTCGACGCCGGTCGGTGCCCCCATGCCGAACGCCAGCATGTTGCTGTAGAAGGCGTTCGCGCCCATCAACTGTCCCACCTTGATGGCTCCGTTGTTCAGGGAGTCGTCGAGGACCGTCTGCATGGTGATGGTACCGTGGCCGCGACCGTCCCAGTCTCGGATGGTGGCCCCGTCGATTGTGGTCGGGCCCTCGTTGAAGGTGTACCCGGGGGTGATCGCGTCGGTGTTGAGACCGCCCGCGAAGGTCACCACCTTCTGCACCGAGCCGGGCTCGTAGAGGTTGGCCACCGCCAGGTCGCGGAAATCGGCGATCGATGAGGTCCAGTAGGAGTTGGCGTTGTACGTCGGGGCCTGCGCCCAGGCCCGGATGGCACCCGTCTTGGTGTCCATCATGATCAGCGTCCCCGAGGCCGCCTGCGCCTTGGCGACCCCCTGCGCGATCGCCTGCTCGGCCCAGTACTGCACCTCCGAGTCGAGACCCAGCTGGAGGTCCTGGCCGTCGCGCGCCATCGATTGGGGGTCGTTGCTCAGGGTGATCGAGTTGCCGGCCACGTCACGCACCGTCGACTGCTGCCCGTTGGTGCCGTGCAGCACAGCGTTGTAATACGCCTCCAGCCCGTACTGGCCGTTGCCGTCGTGGTTGACGTAACCGAGCAGGTTGGCGGCGAAGGACGTTCCGGCCACCGGTGACGGCTCGTACACCCGCTGCTGGGCGGGCTCGACGACGATCCCGGAGAGGTTGAGGTTGGTGAGCTGGTCGCTGACCTGTTGCGACACCGCCTTGGCGAGGTAGACGAAACGGGTCGGCTTGGAGATCAGGGAGAGCACGGCGGTGGTGTCCAGGGACAGGACCTGGGCGAGCTGGCGGGCCACATCGGCGCGTGTGGAGACGGCGATCAGGCCGGGGTCGGCGTAGACGTCGTAGACGGTGCGGTTGCTGACCAGCACCCGGCCGGTGCTGTCGAGGATCCGCCCCCGCGTCGCCGGGATGGTCACCGACTTCTGGTGCAGCTCAGCGGCCCGGGCGGCCAGCGTGGCGTGCTGCAGCACCTGCACATCGACGAGGCGGGCGCAGAGGGTGATCGCCATGGCGGCAAACGCCAGCGCCAGCCAGGTGCCGCGGTGGCGGAAGTCAGGGGCATCGGCGACGAACCAGCCACGCACCCGCGACGACCGGGCGTCGTCGCGACGCCGGCTCACGGAGTGGCGCCCGAGCTGCTGTGCACGCCGAAGGCGCCGCCGACCACAGCCACGAACTGCTGCAGCGGGTCACCCGAGGGGGCTTGCGCGGCCACCAGCGGCGCGGGAACGCTGATCACCGGCTTGAGCTGCGCGTCGACGTAGGACCAGCGCCCGGCCGGGCGCATGCCCAGCTGCTGCGCCGCGGCGACGATGCGCTCCGCGCTCTCCAGGCGTGCCAGGTCGTCGCCGAGCTGCGAGTCCTGGGTGCGCAGCTGGATGACCTGGTCGGTCAGCGCCGAGGCCTGGTACGTGGCCTGGGTGGCATGGGCGCTCTGGCTGACGTAGGCCAGCCCCACGCCGGCGAGCGCCGCGATCAGCGGCAGCAGGGGCAGGGGCGTGCGCGGACCGCCGCGACGGAGCCGGGTGCGGCGAGCCGGTGCTTCGTCGAGCGGAACACCAGCGAGATCATCGGCGGGAGGTTGTGGACGTGACGTTCTGGGCACAGCCCGGATCTCCGTGTGGGCAGGGACGGAATGGTGAGACGGACGCGACGGGATCGGGATCCGACGGCGGGCGCGGCTAGCGCTCGTCGTCGAGCTTCTCGGCGACGCGGAGCCGGGCGGAGCGGGCTCGCGGGTTGGTCGCGAGCTCAGCGGCGTCGGGCTTGATCGCCTTGCGGCTGAGGAGAAGAAGAGAGGCCCGGTGAGCGCAGGTGCAGTGGGTCTGTTGGGGCGGACATAGACAGTTCTGTGCTGAGACGTGGAGTGCGTTCTTGACAATGGTGTCCTCGAGAGAGTGGAAAGAGACGACCCCAAGACGCCCACCGGGCCGGAGGATGCGAATTGCGGCCTGCAGTCCCGAGTTGAGGCTCTCCAGCTCGTGGTTCACCTCGATGCGCAGCGCTTGGAAGGTGCGGGTCGCGGGGTGGATGCGCTTCGGCCAGAAGCGTCGCGGGATGCTCCGCTCCACGAGTTCGCGGAGCTGCGTGGTGGTGGTGATCGGCTGGTCGGCTCGGCGCCGCACCACTGCGGTGGCGATGCTGCGCGCGAAGCGCTCGTCTCCGTAGGTGCGGATCAGCGCGGTCAGATCCGCCTCCGACCATTGGTTGACGATGTCGGACGCGGAGCGCCCCTGGCTGGGGTCGATGCGCATGTCCAGCGGACCCTCGAAGCGGAAGCTGAATCCGCGGCCGGGGTCGTCGAGCTGCACCGACGAGATGCCGAGGTCGAGGGTGACCCCATCGACGGAGCCGATGGCCATGCCATGTCTGGCGGCGATGGACTCCAGCTCGGCGAAATCTCCGCGCTCGACGATGACGCCGCTGTCGCTCGCGAAACGCCGCCGGGCGATCGCCACCGCCGCCGGATCGCGGTCGATGGCAAGGATGCGCCCGCCGGGGCTGATGCGTTCGAGGAACGCCGTGACGTAGCCGCCGGCACCGAGGGTGCCGTCGATGAACGTCTGTCCCGGACGGGGCTGCAGGCTCTGTATTAGCGGATGTAGAAGGACCGGCCGGTGTCCAGCCGCGCTAGGCGCTGGGCCACCGGGCGTGGCGATGCTGTCGTCGTCCATGCCGTCCACGATCGACATGGAAGCCCTTTTGATGTGCTCTTGGGGAAGCCGGTGCGGTCACGCCCGCTCGCCCGCGCCGGGAGAGCCGGAGCGGCCGACACGATCGCCGAGCTGGGTGAAGGTGTCGGGGTCGAGCCCGTGGCTCTCCGCGTCCCACACCCGCTCGCCGACCACCTCGACGACGTTGGAGACGCCGATGAAGACCGCCCGATCCTCGATTCGAGCAAACCCACGATGCTCGGGAGTGAGCAGGAGCCTGCCCTGGCCGTCGACCTCGACCTCACGGGCGCCTGCGTAGAGATGACGCATGTAGAGGCGCTCCTCTGCCGAGCTCGCCGCGGTGAGGCGGAAGTGCTGCTCGTAGGCCTCCCATTCGGAGGTGGGCCTGATCACGAGGCGGTTCTCCGCACCCGGTGCGATGACCGCCCCTCCGAGGTCGCGGCGGAACTGGGCGGGAAGGGCAACCCTCCCCTTGGAGTCGACGGCATGGCGGAATGTCCCGTAGAACACAGGTCAGGTTGCCCTGCTGGGTCGCTGCCACCGCCAGTCCACAAGTCTCTGCCCCACTTTTCACCACTCTGCCCCACCGACTGGGCCGAACGGTAGCAGTCCCAACTCAACGCGTCAATGCGAACATATGTGCCGTTCCCCACTTTGGCGTCGCACCCGCCTCTCGCACCTGCCGTCAGCACGCGAAGATCTCGGCCCCGCGGCCGCCTCGGAGCGGCGGTAGAATCGTCGAGCAAGCCGGCCGGACGGCCGCGGACGCTCGTCGTCCGAGGAAAGTCCGGGCTCCACAGAGCAGGGCGCTGGGTAACGCCCAGTCGGGGCGACCCGAAGGAGAGTGCCACAGAAATGACACAGCCGCGGCGGTGCCGCGGCAACGGTGAAATGGTGGGGTAAGAGCCCACCGGCGGCCGGGTGACCGGCCGGCCAGGTAAACCCCGCCCGGAGCAAGGCCGAACAGGGACGGACGGTTCGCCGTTCAGGGGCTGCTCGCCCCGTGTCCCGGGTCGGGCCGCTAGAGACGCCGGGCAACCGGCGTCGCAGATGGATGGCCGTCCCCCGCCGCCGGGGAGCGGCGGCCCCTCGGGGCCGTGAACGGAGCGGCGGGGACAGAACCCGGCTTACAGGCCGGCTTGCACGCTCCCCACCCGCACCTCCCATACGGCAGCCATGGGAGGTGTGGCAGTGTCCCTTGCTCGTGAGCCAGATGCGAGCGGCGACATCGGGGCCCACCAGGCGCCTGGCGGTGGTGGCCATCAAGGAGACGGCGCCCGGGGAACGGCGGGTGGCTCTGGCACCCGATGCCGTCGGCCGGTTGGAGGCCGCTGGGCTTGACGTGCTCGTCGAAGCGGGCGCCGGCACGGAGGCTCGGTTCAGCGACGACGTCTATGTCGAGGCCGGCGCGTCCATCGTCAGCGGTGCCGAGGTGACGGCCGCGGACCTGGTCGTGACCGTCGGCACCCTGTCGCCTGCGCAGGTCGACCGGCTGCGGCCCGGCCAGACGGTCATCGGGATGCTGAGGCCGCTGGTCGCCCCCCAGCTGGCCCGGCAGCTCGCCGAGCGGGGCGTGACCGCGATCAGCCTCGACGGCATGCCCCGCACCGTGGCCCGGGCCCAGACCATGGACGTCCTCACCTCGCAGGCCAACGTGGCCGGGTACAAGGCGGCCCTGGTCGCCGCCGACGCCTTCGGGCGTTACTTCCCACTGATGATCACCGCAGCGGGTACCGCCAAGCCCGCCGACGTCCTCGTCCTCGGAGCCGGCGTCGCCGGCCTTCAGGCCATGGGAACGGCCAACCGGTTGGGCGCGGTGGTGACCGGCTACGACGTCAGACCCCAGACGCGAGGCGAGATCGAGTCGGTCGGCGCCCGGATCCTCCAGCTCCAATCGGTCGGACCCGCCCCGGGAGAGGGAGGCTACGCCCGGGCGCTCACCGAGAGCGAGCAGGCCGCGCAGCGGGAGGAGCTCGACGCCCACCTGGCCCGCTTCGACGTGGTCATCACCACCGCGCAGGTCCCCGGGCGGCGGCCGCCCCGGCTGGTCACCGCCGAGGCGGTCGCGCGGATGCGGGCCGGCTCGGTCGTCGTCGACCTGGGTGCCAGCGCCCTCGGCGGCAACGTCGAGGGATCGGTCCCCGACCAGACGATCCTGACCGGCAACGCGGTGACGATCATCGGAGCCGGCAACCTGGCCGCGCAGCTGCCCACCGCCGCCTCCGCGGCCTTCTCGCACAACATCACAGCCCTGCTGCTGGATCTGGTCCACGACGGCGCCCTGGTCATCGACCCCGAGGACGAGATCCAGGCCGGCATCGTGGTCACCCACGGAGGTCAGGTGATCCACCCCGCCGTCCTCAGGCTCCTCGATGCCCCCAGCTCGCCCGGAGCCCCGGGAGGCAATCCTTGAGCGCTGGCCTGCTCTCCGAGATCAGCATCTTCGTGCTGGCCCTGCTGGTGGGTTTCGAGGTCATCAGCAAGGTGCCCTCCATGCTGCACACCCCGCTGATGTCCGCGTCCAACGCGATTCACGGGATCGTCTTTGTCGGCGTCATGGTCACCGCCGCGCAGGCCAACAACGCGGCCGGCTACGTGCTCTCGTTCGTCGCCGCCGGCTTCGCTGCCATGAACGTGATCGGCGGGTACGTGGTCACCGACCGGATGCTGCAGATGTTCCACAAGCGGCCGGCACCGCCCGCCCGGGGCGACGACCCCGGAAAGGAGAGCTGAGAGCGGTGAGCACCGTCAACACGGTGGTGGCGCTGGCCTACCTGCTGGCCGCCGTCGCCTTCGTGGTCGGGCTGCATCTCATGAACTCCCCCGCCACCGGCAGGAACGGCAACCGGCTGTCGTCGGCGGGCATGATCCTCGCCGTCGCCGCCACCCTCGCCAAGGTGGTCAACGACGGCAGCATCACCGCCACCGGCTGGGCCGTCCTGGGCGCCGGCGCGGCCATCGGCGCGGCCGCGGGCCTGCCCACGGCGCGCCGGGTCAGGATGACCGCGATCCCCCAGCTGGTGAGCCTGTTCAACGCTGTGGGCGGCGGCGCCGCGGCGCTGATCGCCCTCGCCGACTTCGTCCGCCTCGCCGCCTCCGCGGGGTCCACGCGCAGCACCGTGGCGACAGCCCTCGACGTGATCATCGGGGCCGTGACCTTCTCCGGGTCGCTGGTGGCCGCGGGCAAGCTCCAGGGCTGGGTCAGTGGAGAGCCGGTGATCTTCCCCGGCGCGCGCGTCCTCACCGGCGTGCTGGCGGCCGTGGCGGTGGGCGGCAGCGCCTATCTGCTCACCGGTGCCGACAGCATCGCCGTGCTCAGCCTCGTCGTGGCTGCCGCGCTGGGCTTCGGCGTCACCATGGTCATGCCCATCGGCGGGGCGGACATGCCCGTGGTGATCTCCCTCCTCAACGCCTTCACGGGAATCGCCGTGGCCATGGCCGGCTTCGTGATCGACAGCTCCGCCCTGATCATCGCCGGAGCCCTGGTGGGCGCGTCCGGCGGCATCCTGACCAAGCTCATGGCCGACGCCATGAACCGCTCCATCCTCAGCATCGTGGTGGGCGGCTTCGGGACCGGCGACACCACGCTCACCGCGGGCGTGGGGAGCGGCGGCGACATCCGCCGGCTCTCCGCCGCGGACGCCGCCATCCAGCTCGCCTACGCCAACAAGGTGATCATCGTCCCCGGCTACGGCCTTGCCGCCGCGCAGGCCCAGCACGAGGTCCGCCAGCTGGCCGACCTGCTCGAATCCCGCGGGGCCAGCGTCTCATTCGCCATCCATCCCGTGGCCGGCCGGATGCCGGGCCACATGAACGTGCTCCTGGCCGAGGCCAACGTGCCCTACACCTCGCTGAAGGAGATGGACGAGGTCAACCCGCAGTTCCCCACCACCGACGTGGTGCTCGTGGTCGGGGCCAACGACGTGACCAACCCTGCGGCCCGCCGCCCCAACACCCCCCTGTCGGGCATGCCCATCCTCGACGTGGACCGGGCCAGGAACATCATCGTCATCAAGCGGTCCATGGGTCACGGCTACGCCGGCATCGACAACGAGCTGTACACCGACCCCAAGACGAGCATGTTCTTCGCCGACGCCAAGCAAGGCCTCAGCGAGATCGTGGCGGCGGTGAGGACGCTGGTGTCGGGCTGATGGCGATGACCCCGGGGACACCGTCCGCGGGGCGCCCACAACCGCTGCCTACTCATACTGGTCAGCTGCAGTGAAGCCCACCGATGTGCGCGACCCCGCCTACTACCACAAGGTCGTCGACTGTCAGTGGGCGTGCCCGGCCCATACCAACGTCCCCGAGTACATTCGCCTGATCGCCCAGGGCCGGTTCACCGATGCCTACATGGTCAACCGGGAGTCCAACGTGTTCCCGGCCATCCTGGGGCGCACCTGCGACCGGCCCTGCGAGCCGGCCTGCCGGCGCGAGCGCGTGGACGGGACGCCGGTCGCCATCTGCCGCCTCAAGCGGGTTGCCGCGGACCACCGCGGCGACATCAGCGAGCGCATGCCCATCATCCCGGCAGAGAAGAATGGCAAGCGGATCGCCTGTGTGGGTGCCGGACCGGCCTCGCTGACGGTGGCCAACGATCTCCTCCCGCTGGGCTACGAGGTGGTCATCTTCGAGCAGCACGCGGAGCCCGGCGGGCTGATGCGCACCAACATCCCGGCGTTCCGCCTGCCCGCGCCGGTGCTGGACGAGGAGGTCTCGGCGATCCTCGACATGGGCGTCGACATCCGCTACCAGGCACCCGTCGCATCCCTGCGCGCACTGCTCGCGGACGGCTTCGACGCCGTGTTCGTCGGCAGTGGCGCTCCCCGCGGCAAGGACCTCGACATTCCCGGGCGTCACGACACCGAGCGCATCCACATCGGCATCGACTGGCTGGAATCGATCGCCTTCGGCCACGTCGACTCCATCGGCGAGCGGGTGCTGATCATCGGCGTCGGCAACACGGCCATGGACTGCTGCCGTTCCTCGCGCCGCCTTGGAGGCAGGGACATCAAGGTGGTGGCCCGGCGGCCACGCGGCTTCTTCAAGGCGTCCCCCTGGGAGCTGGACGATGCCGAGGAGGAGAGGATCGACATCCTGGTGAACCACGCCCCCAAGCGTTTCGTGATCGAGAACGGTCGCCTCACCGGGATGGAGTTCGAGCGTCTGTCGTGGGACGTCGAGGCGCGCCGATCCACCGTCATCGACACGGTGGTGCTCCCGGCGGACGACGTCATCCTGGCCATCGGCCAGGAGAATGCCTTCCCCTGGATCGAGCGCGACCTGGGCGTGGAGTTCGACGAATGGGAGATGCCGGCGGTGGACGGGATCACCATGCAGTCGACGCTGAGCGGTCTCTTCTTCGGCGGGGATGCCGCCTGGGGGCCGAAGAACATCATCTGGGCGGTCGCCCACGCCCACGAGGCCGCCATCTCGATCCACAACCACTGCCGCGGCCTGGCTGTCACCGAGCGGCTCCCGATGGGCCTCAACCTGGTCAGTCAGAAGATGGGGATGGCGGAATGGAGCTACCACAACGACTACAACCCCGCCTCTCGGCAGAAGATGACCCACATCGAGCTGACCAGGCGGTTCGAGAAGCTCGACATCGAGGTGGAGCTGGGTTTCACGGCGGAGCAGACCGCGCGCGAGGTTCAGCGCTGCCTGAACTGCGATGTCCAGACCGCCTTCGACGCGCCGCTCTGCATCGAGTGTGATGCCTGCATCGACGTGTGTCCCGTGCAGTGTCTGACGATCGCACCCGACGGTGACGAGGAGGAGCTGCGCTCACGGCTCTCCGCCCCCGCCATCAACCCGACCCAGGCCCTGTTCGTCTCGGATCCGCTTCCCCAGACCGGCCGGCTGATGCTCAAGGACGAGGACGTCTGCGTTCACTGCGGCCTCTGCGCAGAGCGCTGTCCCACCGCGGCCTGGGACATGCAGAAGTCGGAGATCGTCATCCCCTATGCGATCACCCCGATTCCGCTGCTCCAGGTTGGAGCGACGGTGTGAGTGCCGTGACCGCGCCAGCCACAGCCCGGGTCAACGATTTCGCGCTCAAGCTGGCCTCCGTCAACGGGACCGGTTCTTCGAGCGTGAACGGGCTGCTCACCCAGGCGATGTTCCGGATGGGGATTCCTGTGTCCGGCAAGAATCTCTTCCCTTCGAACATCCAGGGCCTGCCCACCTGGTACGAGATCCGTGTCAACAAGACCGGGTACACATCACGCGCCCTCGATTACGACCTCACGGTGGCCATGAACCACGCCACCTACGACGGCGATATCAGGGAGGTGCGCTCCGGCGGATACGTCCTCTTCGACTCCTCGTGGCCGCTCGACCCGGGCCTGCTGCGCGACGACGTCACCTTCCTCGGCGTCCCGCTGGCCCAGATGTGCAACGAGAGCTTTCGTCAGCCCCGTGAACGCATCCTGATGAAGAACGTCGCCATTGCCGGAGCGCTCGTCGCCCTCCTCGGAATCGACGTCGAGGTCGTCTCTCAGCTCCTCGCCGAGAGATTCGCGGGCAAGGACAGGCTGCGTCAGTCCAATCAGCTGGCGCTCCGGCTCGGGTACGACTATTCGCTGGCCAGCTTTGCGCCGTTGCCGTTCGGGGTCGAGACCATGGACGGGACCGCTGACAAGATCCTCGTCGACGGCAACACGGCCACCGCCTTGGGCTGCCTGTACGCGGGAGCCACGGTGGCCGCCTGGTATCCGATCACGCCCTCGACCGGTGTCATGGACGCGTTCACGGGATTCTGCAAGAGGTACCGGCACGACCCGGCGACCGGTGTGAACAACTTTCTGATCCTCCAGGCGGAGGACGAGCTGGCGGCGATCGGCATGGTGCTGGGGGCCTCGTGGGCCGGGGCTCGCGCGTTCACCTCGACGTCAGGTCCGGGGATCTCGCTGATGAGCGAGCTGCTTGGCCTGGCGTACTACGCGGAGATTCCCGCGGTGGTGATCGATGTGCAGCGCGTGGGCCCGTCGACAGGCATGCCCACGCGCACCCAGCAGTCGGACATCCTCAGCTGCGCCTATGCCTCGCACGGGGACACCAAGCACATCCTGCTGTTTCCCGCCAACCCTGCCGAGTGCTTCGATTTCGCGGTCCGGTGCTTTGACCTGGCGGAGCGCTTCCAGGCCCCGGTGATCATGCTCAGCGATCTCGACATCGGGATGAACGACTGGGTGGTCCCGCGGCTGGGCTGGGACGACAACTACGTGCCCGATCGCGGCCGGGTGCTCACCGCCGAGCAGCTCGAGGGCATCGGTCGTTTCGCTCGCTACTCGGATGAGGACGCGGACTTCGTCTCTGCCCGAACCCTCCCCGGCGTCAGCGCCGCGGGGGCGTTCACCACGCGCGGCTCGGGCCACAACCGCCTGGGCAGGTACACGGAGACGCCCGATGAGTACCAGGAGGTGCTCGATCGATTGGCGCGCAAGCACGGCGCGGCGGCGACGTACGTACCCGAACCTCTGGTGGAACGACGCCCTGGCGCGCGAATCGGAGTGGTCACCGTGGGGAGCTGCGACCTCGCTGTGCGCGAGGCACTGGAGACGCTGGACGAGCGAGGCACAGCTGCTGACCTCATGCGCATCCGGGGGTTTCCCTTCGTCGAGGCGGTCGGCGCATTCCTGGCGGAGCACGACCTGATCTTCGTGGTCGAGCAGAACCGCGACGCCCAGCTGCGTTCTCTGCTGACGCTCGAGACCGGAGCCGCCAAGGACAATTTGCGCTCGGTTCTGTCGTACGGTGGATTTCCCCTGAGCGCGGCCACGGTGGTCGAGGGCATCACGGCGCAGGTGGGTCGGTAGTCGTGGCGTCGATCACCAAGCCGATCGCTCGACATCCGTCCATGGAGCGGAATTCGTTGGGGCTCACCATCCGCGACTACGAGGGAGGGATGTCGACGCTCTGCGCGGGGTGCGGCCACGACTCGGTCACGGCGGCTCTGGTTCGGACCTTCTGGGAGCTGTCGACGCCTCCGCACATGCTCGCCAAGATGAGCGGCATCGGCTGCTCGGGCAAGACCCCGGCGTACTTCGTCGGCGGAGCCCACGGTCTCAACGGTGCCCACGGCCGGATGGCGGCGATCGCCACCGGCGCCAAGGCAGCCAACCGGGCGCTGCTCTGCGTGGGGATCTCCGGAGACGGAGATTCGTTGTCGATCGGACTTGGTCACCTCTCCCACGCCATCCGGCGCAACGTCCCCATCGTGTACGTGATCGAGAACAACGGCGTGTACGGCCTGACCAAGGGTCAGTTCTCCGCATCCGCCGACGTGGGGAGCAGGCCCAAGAAGGGCGAGCCCAACCGGATGGCGCCGATCGACCCGATCCTGCTCGGCCTCTCGCTCGGAGCCACGTTCCTGGCCCGGAGCTTCTCCGGCGACAAGCAGCAGCTGGTGCCGATCCTCAAGGCCGCGGTGGCCCACCAGGGCTTCGCTCTCATCGACGTGATCTCGCCCTGCGTCACCTTCAACGACCATGAGGGGTCCACCAAGAGCTATCTCTTCACTCGCGAACATGCCGTCAAGGCCGGGGTCGCCGACTTCGTCCCGCCGGAGGAGGAGATCGTGGCGGCCATCCCCGGGGATGGCGTGCGCTCGGTGCGGATGCACGACGGCAGCGAGGTTCGCTTCCGGTCGGTCCCGGGCGACTACGACCCCACCGATCGCGCCTCCGTGGCCGGATATCTCGAGCAGAAGCACAGCGACGGCGAGGTCGTCACCGGGCTGCTCTATCTCAACGAGTCCGTCCCCGACCTGCACGCCCTCAGTGGCACGTCACCGCGTCCGTTGGTGCAGCTGCCCCACGCGGAGCTGTGCCCCGGCTCGGCTCAGCTCGACGCCCTCCAAGAGAGCTTCCGCTAGCGTCCTCGAGCCAGCTGGCGCGCCACCGCCGCGACCGCCAGGCTGTCGACACGCTCGTTGCCCGGCTCGCCGCTGTGGCCGCGCACGTGCTCGAAGCGCACCCGCTCGTCGACCAGCGCGTCGATGTCCGGATAGAGGTCGAGGTTGGCCTTGCGCTTCCACATTCGGGTCAGCCAGTTGATCACGCCGAGGCTGTCGGTGCGGACCACGATGCGCCAGCCGCGGTCATCGCCGATGCGCGCGCGCACCGCCCGCAGCGCCTCACGCACCGCCTTCAGCTCCTCGCGGTTGTTGGTGGTCATCGGTTCGGCGCCGGCCGCTTCCTCGACGGCACCGTCCGGCCACTCCAGGCGGTACGCCCACGCTCCCGCTCCTGGGTTTCCCGAGCAGGCGCCGTCGGTGTAGGCCACCACCGTCTCCGTCACGGAACCACCACGCGATCGCAGTTGGAGCACTGCACCGGCTCGGCGGCGGTGCGAATCCGGCGGACCTCGGAGTTGGCGAAGGGGATGTGGCAGCCACCGCAGCTCTCGCCCTGCATGCGCACCACCACCGGAGCCAGGCGCCGTGCCAGCCGCTCATAGAGGGCCAGGTCGGCGGCCGCCAGCGCCTCTGTCACCTCCGCCCGATCCCGCTCGTCGCGCTCGACGGCTTCCCGGAATGCCACCGCCTGCTCGACCAGCTCGCCGGCCTGCCCGGCCCGCTCCCGCTCGCGATCGACGATCGCCGCGTTGGCCTCCCGGTCGGCGCTCGCCGCCGACTCGGCGCGCTCCATGAGCTCGAGGAGGTGCTCGTCCTCGGCGTCGACGCGCTGGCGCAGCGCGTCGAGGTCGTGCTGCATGCCGAGCAGCTCCTGGGGATTGCGCACCGATCCGCTGTAGAGCTGCCGGTTGAGCTCGCGCGCCCGCCGGCGCATCCCCTCCACCTGCTGCTCGACGGCGGCCAGGGCCTCGTCGGCTGCCGTCTGCTCGCGGCGCAGCCGTCGTGCCTCGCGCCGGCGTGAGTCGAGCTCCGGGTCGGCGGCGATGCGCGCCTCCACCTCGGCGAGCCGGGAGCGGTCACCGGCGAGGCGGGTGTCGGTCTCCTGGAGGCGGAGCAGATCGCCGCCTCGGCTCACCCGTCCACCTCGGCGCCGTCAGCACTCCTGCCCCGGGTGATCACGCCTGCGAGACCGCCACCAACCGCCCCAGGGTGCGGCGCGCGCCCCCGGAGTCGATCGCCGCCGCACCGCGCTCGATCCCCTCAGCGAGGTCGGCGGCGACGTCGGCGGCGACCATGGCCGCGGCGGCGTTGAGAACGACCACGTCGCGGCGCGGGCCCGCCTCGCCGTCGAGAACCGCGCGCACGATGGTGGCGTTGGCGCTCGCGTCACCCCCCGCCAGCGCCTGGCGCGGAGCGGTGCCAAGTCCCAGGCCCTGAGGGTCGATCTCGAGCTCGCGCAGCCCGCTCTCCGTGACCTCGTAGCCACAGGTCACGGAGTCGAGCCCGATCTCGTCCATCCCACCCGGACCGGTGAACACCAGCGCGTGCTTGTGCCCCAGCTGGTGCAGCACGGCGGCCATGACGGAGACGGGCACGCTGCCCGCCACCCCGAGCGCCTGGTGGCGCACCCGAGCCGGGCTGGCCAGGGGCCCGAGCACGTTGAAGACGGTGCGGAACCCCAGCTGCCCCCGCACCGGGCCGGCGTGGCGCATCGCCGGGTGGAAGGCCGGCGCGAAGATGAATCCCATGCTGGCCTCCTCGACGCAGCGGCGCACGCGGGCGGCGTCGAGCGCCACCCGCACGCCCAGCTCCTCGAGCACGTCGGCGCTGCCGCATCGCGACGAGGCCGCCCGGTTGCCATGCTTGGCCACCCGGCACCCCGCCGCGGCCGCCACCAGCGCCGCCGCGGTGGAGATGTTGAACGTGTTGCTGCCGTCGCCGCCGGTCCCGCAGGTGTCCACCGCGCCAGGCTCGAGGTCGACAGGGGTGGCGTGGTCGCGCATCGACATCACCATGCCGGTGAGCTCGTCGACGGTTTCGCCGCGCATCCGCAGGGTGGCCAGCAGCGCGCCGATCTGTGCGGCGGTCGCGCTGCCGTCCATGACCACGTCCATGACGGCACGCGCGGTCGGGACATCCAGGGTGGCGCCGCCGACGATCCTCTCCAGCGCATCGCGCATCAGCTCATCGGTCACGTGGTCGCGACGGTAGCATCCGCGGGCCGGCCATATACTCGGCCGCCCATGACCGCGCGCAGCCTGACACCGTTCGACCCCGAGGCCGTGCGTCCCTGGACGCTCGGCGAGGGGCGGCGTGGTGTCCTCCTCCTCCACGGTTTCGCCGGGACCCCGCCGGAGCTGCGCCGTCTCGGCGACCACCTCGCCGGCCACGGCTTCCGCTGCCGGGGGCCGGCGCTGGCCGGGCACGCCACCACCCCCGAGGCGCTCGAGGCGACGGTCCGGCGGGACTGGATCGCCTCGGCTCAGGAGGAGCTCGACTCGCTGGCGCGCGAGTGCGACGAGGTCATGGTGGCCGGCCAGTCGATGGGTGGGACGATCGCGCTCCACCTCGCCGCCACCGACCTCCGCATCGCCGCGGTGGCCACCCTGGCGGCTCCCATCTGGCTGTCCAGCCTGGCCGCCCGAGCCGTCCCGGTGGCGCGGCGCCTGGTCCGCTGGCAGAGCCCGGGACGCGACATCGACCTCTACGACCTCGCCGCCACCGACGAGCTCTACTCCCACGGACGCCGTCCGATGCGCTCCATCCACGAGTTCGTCCGCCTCATCGGTTCGGTGCGCGACGAGCTGGCGGCCATCCGCGCGCCGGTGCTCGTGCTCCACGGTGGCCGCGACCGCACCATCGATCCCGCCAACGCCTCTGAGATCGAGCGGCGCCTGGTCTGCAGCCGGGAGGTGCGCCGCCGGATCTTTCCGCGCAGCGGGCACGGCATGAGCGTCGACATCGACCGCGACCAGATCAACGCGGCGGTCCTGGAGTGGTTCGAGGGTCACTCGCGCTCGGTGAGCGCACCGCCGGGCACGGCGTCCGCGTCCCGCTGATCTCAGCCGCCGAGATCCTCGAGGAGTCGGCGCGCCACCTCGGCATCGAGCACGGGATTGGTCGGCGGGCCCTCGTCGACGGGTTGGTGGCGTCGCGACCGGCCCCGGTTGCGCGGCTGCCGATCGGCATCGCGGCGCGTCGCCCCTCTGAGACTGTGTCCGCAGGCCGCGCAGCGCAGCACCACCGTGCTGGCGCCCGCCCCCGCGTACTCCAGGTGCGAGACCCGCAGCGGAGCGCCGCACTGCGGGCACGGACGCGGTCCCGCACCATCCGCGCGATCTCCGCCGCCTCCTTTTGCCCGTCGTTGCACGTGCTCAGATCTCCTTCACCGACATGGACCCGGGCTTGCTCAGCGCGTGACCGACGCCACCGAGGTCAAGCGTACGGTTCCGCCAGGCTGGCCCGCCGCGGCCGTCGCCTACAGTGAGGCGATGGGCAGCCTCGAACAGCGCCTGCGCAGTGCCGTCGACCCACTCGACGCCGTGCACCAGGCGGCGCCGCCGGACAGCCGCACCGCTGCCGTGCTTCTCCTCTTCGACGTCCGCGATCCGCGCCTGCCGCTGCTCTTCCTGGAACGCACAGCCCACCTCCGCCATCACGCCGGCCAGATCGGCTTCCCCGGAGGCGGCGGGGAGCCCGGCGACCGCACCATCGTGGCCACCGCCCTGCGCGAGGCCGAGGAGGAGGCCGCGGTTCCCCCAGCGGCGGTGGAGGTGGTCGGACTGTTGCCGCCATTTCTGACGGCAACTTCGGACAACTGGCTGACCCCGGTGGTGGGCTTGCAGCACACCGAGTTCGAGCCCCGCCCAGAGCCGTTCGAGGTGGCACGGCTGTTCCGCGTCGACCTGCAGAGCCTGATCGATGCACCCCACACGACCCGGACGCTTGCCGGCCAGGGCGTCGTCCGCGAGGTCCATTTCTATGAGGCGGGTGGCACCGTCATCTGGGGAGTGACCGGGGCGATCCTCTTCGAGCTGATGGCTCGCGTGGCCGGCCAGGAGGCGCCGTCCGGCCCTCAGCGGTAGCGGGGATGCACCACGAAGGGGTTGGACGCCATCTCCTCGGCGATGGTGGTCGCCGGGCCGTGCCCGGGATGGACCACGGTGTCGGGCGCCATCGCGTAGACCCGCGTCTCGATGCTGACCAGCAGCGTCTGCCAGTCACCGCCGGGAAGGTCGGCCCGGCCGACTCCGCGCCGGAAGAGCGTGTCCCCGCTGAGCAGGTCGACGCCGGCCAGGAAGCACACCGAGCCCCGGGTGTGGCCCGGCGTGTGCACCACCCCGATGTCGACGCCATGCCAGGCGATCACCTGGCCGTCGCTGAGGTCGTCGTCGACGACCACGTCGGGGACGTCCTCGGGGATGCCGGGAAGGAAGCGCATGGTGGCCAGCTGTTCGCGGTCGTCGGGGTGGAGCGCGACCCGGCAGCCGTGCGCGGCCACCAGGGCGGGAACCCCGTTGACGTGGTCGCCGTGGCCGTGGGTGAGCAGGATGCGCTCGCAGCGCCAGCCCTGCACCTCCAGCAGCTGCAGGGCCCGGGCACTCTGCAGGCCGGGGTCGACGACGATGGCGGCGTCGCTGTCGCGACGGTGCAACACGTAGCAGTTCTGGTCGTACACGGGGTCGACCACGACCGCCAGCTCGACCAGGTCGCGGAGCGTGTCCACCATCAGGCGGTGATGGTGGGGGGCTGACCCTCGTCGGTGCGCAGGGGCAGCATGAACCCGGCGCTGCGGCGCTCACGGCGCTGGCTCGGCGCCTCGACGAGAGCGCGGGCCAGCACCTCACCGACGTGGTCGACGGGGACCACCTCGACGGTGTCGAGCACCTCGCGGGGGATCTCATCGAGGTCGCGCATGTTCTTGCGCGGCAGGATGAACGTGGTCAGGCCGGAGCGGTGGGCGGCGAGCAGCTTGTCCTTGACGCCACCGATGGGAAGCACGCGGCCGCGCAGGGTGACCTCGCCGGTCATGGCGACATCACGCCGCACCATGCGCCCCGAGGCCACGCTGACCATGGCGGTGACCATGGTGACACCTGCCGACGGGCCATCCTTGGGGATCGCGCCGGCAGGGACGTGCACGTGGAGCGCATGGGTCTCGAAGAAGTCGCGCGCGGCCCCGTACTCCACGGCATGCACGCGTGCCCAGGTCAGCGCGGCGCGCGCGGACTCCTCCATGACGCTGCCCAGCTGGCCGGTCAGGGAGAGGTCCGGGCGCGCCTCCACCGCCAGCGCCTCGACGGTGACGATGTCGCCACCGACCTCGCTGACGACGACTCCGGTGACCGCGCCGACCTCGTCGGCGTCCTGGGCCTCGCCGTACTCGAAGCGCTGCGGCCCCAGGAAATCACTCAGCTGGGCGGGCTCGACGGTGACCGACTCGGCTCCCGCGGTGAGCCGTCGCGGCACCTTGCGGGCGATCTCCGCGATGGTGCGGTCCAGCTGCCTCACCCCCGCCTCGCGCGTATAGCCGTGGAGAATGGCCACCAGGGTCTGGTGCGGGACGGAGAGCTCTCCATGCTCCAGGCCGTGCTGCTCGAGCTGGCGGGGGAGCAGGTGCCGCTCGGCGATGCCCAGCTTCTCCGCCTCGGTGTAGCCGCTGATGCGGATCAGCTCCATGCGGTCACGCAGAGCCGGGCTGATGGTGTCGACCATGTTGGCGGTGGTGATGAAGAGAACGTTGCTGAGGTCGTACGGGACCTCGAGGTAGTGGTCGCTGAACTCGCGGTTCTGCTCCGGGTCGAGCACCTCGAGCAGGGCGGCGGACGGGTCGCCCCGGAAGTCCGTGCCAACCTTGTCAATTTCATCGAGCATGATGACGGGGTTGACCGTCCCGGCCGTCTTCATCGACTGGATGATGCGGCCGGGCAGCGCGCCGATGTAGGTGCGGCGATGGCCGCGGATCTCCGCCTCGTCGCGGATGCCGCCCAGCGAGAGGCGCACGAAGCGCCGCCCCATGGCGCGTGCGATGCTCCGCCCCAGCGACGTCTTGCCCACACCGGGCGGGCCGACCAGGCAGAGGATGGGTGTCTGGAGGACGCGCGGCGGGCGGGTGGTGGCGTCGACCATGGGATCCTGTGCCGGCTCGGCGGCACCCTCGGCGGGCTGCGCATCCATGGGCACCGGCGCCGCCTCCACCTCGGGCGCGGCTGTCGCGGTGGCGGGCGCGGCCGCGGCGAGCGCGGCGGCGCGGCGCTGGGCGCGGTCGCGCACCGCCATCCACTCCAGGATGCGGTCCTTGACCTTGGCGAGGCCGTAGTGGTCCTCGTCGAGGATCGCCGCGGCCCGGTCGATGTCGATCTGTTCGATGGGCCGCTCCCCCCAGGGAAGGTCGAGGAGCCAGTCGATCCAGGTCCGCACCATGCCCATCTCCGGCGATGCGCCGGGGATCTGCTCCAGGCGGGACACCTCCTTGAGAGCGCGAGCCCGGATCGCGGGCGGCATTCCCAGAGCCTCGATGCGCCCGGCCAGGTCCTCGCCCTCGTCCCCCTCGCCCTCGAGCTCGGCGAGCTCCTTGCGCACCGAGCGAAGCTGCTCCCGGAGGATGTGCTCGCGCTGCGACTTGTTGATGGTCCGCTGCACGTCCTCGTGGATGCGGGTCCGCATCGAGGCCACCTCGACCTGGCGGCCGAGCAGGGGCGCGAGCCGGCGCAGGCGCTCGACCACGTCGAGGGACTGGAGGAGCTCGATGCGCTCCGCCACGGTGAGGTCGGGCGCCGCCGAGGCGATGTCGGCGACGCGGGCGGGGCCGGTCGCCCGCGCCATGGCGGCGGCCACCTCGGCGGGGACCTGGCCGCCGGCGGTGACGTACTCGGCGAAGAGCTCGCGCACGCTCCCGGCCAGCGCATCGGCCTCGGTGCCGCTGACGTCGCCCTCGGCGACCGGGGTGTAGGCGGCCGACCAGTGCTCGCCGTCGCTCTCGAAGGAGCTCAGGCGCACTCGCTGCTGGCCCTCCACGAGGGCGTGTGCCCCGGCCCCGGGGACCAGCCGGAGCGCACCGACGGTGGCAATGACCGCGATCTCGTGGAGATCCGCGAAGCCCACCTCGTCAGGTTCGGCGTCGCGCTGCACCGCAAGGATGACGCGGGCGTCGCCGTTCACCGCCGCCTGGAGGCCGGCGACCGAGCGGGGCCGTCCCGCCGCCAGAGGGGCCAGCTGGTGAGGAAACACGACGTTGTCGCGGAGCGGCACCACGGGCAGACGTCCCGCCTCAGGGACGGTCGCGTCGGGCGGCGCGATCGGAGGCAGGCCCATCGATCAAGGATACCCCCGCTCCTTCACCTCAACCGCGGCCGTTCCAGGCGGGCTCGGCGACCGCCCAATCCCTCTCGAAGGCGTCGGCGAAGTAGGCGCTGGCGGCGGCGTGGTCGATGCGCAGGCCCGCCTCCAGCGACGTGCCCAATCCCCCGGCGCTCCAGTTCGACGACATCACCAGGGTGCTGCGGTCGACCACCATGCCCTTGGCGTGGCCGGTGGTGCAGCGCTTCGGGTCCATGACCCGCGCCGGCACTCCCCGGTCACGAAGCGTGGCGGCGTCGCCTCCGGCCGGGGGGGAGCCGAGCAGCACCCGGACGTCGGCGCCCTCGTGGCGAAGCTCGGCGAGCCGCTCCAGGAGCGGCCGCACCTCGTGCGCCCAGGTGTGCATGTACGGCACCGTCACCAGGCAGCGTCGCTTGGCGCTCTCCAGCATGGCCTCGATGGCGGTGAGCACCGCGCGCGCATCCATGGCGAGCTGGAGGCGGCGCGGCGAGACCTCGACCTCGAGAGGCGCGACGCTGGGCTGCGGTGCCCCCACCGGGGGAGCCTCGGCCCTCCGTTCGACGGCCCACACCGCCGGCGGCTCGGTCGCCTCCCGCCACACCGCGGTGATCCGCGACCGCGCCGCGGCGGCGAGGCTGGGGGCGCCCTCGACGAACGCCCACCACTCCCGCGTCCCGACCAGTGGTGGCGCCTCGGGAGGCAGCCGTCCGTGCCGGTCGGCCGGGGCATCGCGCTCGATGAGGTTGCCGGTGCCCACGGCGAGGCGGTCGGCGTCGGCCACGAGGAGCTTCCAGTGGGCCTCGCGCAGACCGTCGTGACGCCGCACCCGGCAGGGCACCAGGACGCCGCGCTCGCGCGCCGCGCGGAGCTCCTCGAAGCACCCCTGGTTGGCCCCGCCGTGCCCGTCGAGCAGCAGCCGCACCCGCACCCCGCGCTCCACGGCGCGGGGAAACATCCAGCCGTAGCTGGGGCCCGCCTCGTAGACGGCGACGTCGAGCCGCGCCGTGGCGGCGTCCACGAACCGATGCAGCAGAGTGCCCGCGGCGTCGGGTCCGAGCGCGCAGGTGAGTCGGCTCACGGTGTCCCGAGGGAGAGGGCGCTGAGCGGCATGCGCGGGCCACAATAGGCGCCATCGACCAGATTGAGGGAACCATCCCGCCGCCGCCGCCGTCTCCGCCGGAGTGGCGGCTCGATGAGCCTGGGTATCTCTCTCGCGAGGATGCGCGCTCAGAGCCGGTGGACGCGCCCCGCCGCCGGCCCGGACCGGGCTGGCGGGGCGGGCTGGCGCTGCTCCTCGCCGGCCTGCTGGTCGGCGGCCTGGTCGTCTTCGCGGCGCTCCGCGACCGGGGCGGCTCGAGCATCGCCGAGGTCCAGGTCAACGGCAGCCCGGCCAAGGCACCCACGGTGGCCGCGATGGAGGTGGCCAACCAGCTCGGCCCCGCGGTGGGAACCATCGTCGCCACCCTGCAGAGCTCCAACGCCCTGGGCAGCGGGTTCGTGATGGCCAGGGATTCCTCGGTCAGCTACCTGGTCACCAACAACCACGTGGTCACCGGCGCCAGCGCGCTCCACGTGGTCATGCCCGACGGGCACCAGTTCAAGGCCACGCTGGTGGGCACCGACCCCCTCGACGACATCGCCGTGGTCAGCGTGCCCAGCACGACGCTGCCGCAGGCCACCTTCGGCACCTCGGCGAAGCTCTCCGTGGGAGAGGGGGTCATCGCCATCGGTTCCCCCCTCGGTGACCAGGGCTCCGTCACCGTCGGGGTGATCAGCGCTCTGCACCGGACCATCACCGCCTCGGGCGAGGCCGGATCTTCGTCGGAGACGCTGGAGGACGTGCTCCAGACAGACGCCTCCATCAACCCCGGCAACAGTGGCGGACCGCTCGCCGACACCGCCGGCAGCGTGGTGGGGGTCAACGTTGCCACCGCGGGCAACGCCACCAGCATCGGCTACAGCATCCCCGCCGACCTGGCCCGCTACGTCGCCGAGACTCTGATCGCTCACCAGAAGGTGCAGCACCCCTTCCTCGGGGTCGACTACCTGACCAGCATCGCCGCCATCGAGAACGGCACACCCTTCGACGGACCGGGCGTCTACATCAAGTCGGTGAGCTCGGGGACGCCCGCCGCCAAGGCCGGCCTCGCCGCCGGCGACGTCCTCGTGGCCATCGACGGCGTGGCCATCGACAACGGGGTCACCCTGGGCGGGCTGATCCAGCCGCACCACGTCGGCGACACGATCGTGTGCACCGTACACCGGGCAGGCAAAGCGATCACCCTCAACGCCACCCTGGTGGAAAGACCGGGAGCGTAGGCCTACAGAGCCCGCACCACGACCCGGCTCGAGCGGGGCGTCATGGCCCTGCGGCGGGTGCTCCACGCCGGCTGCCGGTCGACGAACTCGTAGAGTGCCGCCGGCCGCCCCGGCCCGTTCTTGACAACCCGGCCGGTGGCCCGCACCAGTCCCGACTGCTCGAGCCCGCGGCGGAAGTTGGACGGCTCGTAGGTCACCCCGCTGATGGCTTCGAACACGCGCCGCGCCTGGGGCATGGTGAACTGCTCGGGGAGCAGCCCGACAGCGATGTTCGACCACCAGACCTTGCCGCGCAGCCGCTCGACGGAGTCGGCGATCACGGCCGCGTGGTCGAAGGCCAGCTCCGGCAGCGCGTCGACGGGAAACCAGCGGGCGGCCGACTCCTGCTCGCGCAGCACCGCGGCGTCGATGAGCCCCAGGTAGGCGACCGACGGGATCCATCCGCGGGGATCCCGATGAGGATCGCCGTACGTCTGGAGCTGTTCCATGTAGACGGCGCCGACACCGGTCTTCTCGGTCAGCTTGCGCTGGGCGGTCTCCTCGGGGCGCTCGTTCTCGCTCATGAAGCCGCCGGGAAGCGACCACATGCCGGCTTGTGGCTCCTCCTCCCGTCGCACCAGGAGCACGTGCAGCTGTCCGGTCACGGGCGCCAGGACCACGGGCAGGGCAGTGAGCCCGGCGGGAGCCGCGAACCCGGCGCTGTTGACCGCGTGCATCTGCCTCTCCATCGCCGCTCGCAACGTATCAGCCCGGGACCACCTGCGCTGCCGTCCCCGCGTGTCACGGATCGGTGGCGGGCCATGCGATCCACCGATGGGTCGTGCGCTGCCCGTCACATTCTCGCCATCTCCGTCGCTGGCCGCGGATCTACGCTGCATCTGCTGTGAACCGCTCGACCCCGCAACTCCGGCGCCCGCTCGGGGTGCCCCGGTCCCCGCGCCGACTGTGCATCCCGCCGGCCGCGGTCAGGGTGGCTCAGCTGTGCCTGCTCTTCCGCATCGTCGTGGTGGTGGCGCTGGTGCTGCTCGCGGCCACGTCGACGGTGCCCACCGACCTCAACCTCCCCGGATTCGGCCACATCGGGCTCCCTGGCGCCACAACCTGGAGCGGCCTGGCCGTCTGGGTGGTCGCCGCCGGGGTCTTCGAAGGCGCCCTGGTGCTGCGCCTGGGACGGCTCCGGACCGGCAGCCGGCGGGCCATCGTGCTCGTCGAATCCCTGGTGATCGCGACCAGCGGTCTGTACGCCGCCGCGGGGCTCAAGGTCGCGCTTGTGGCCATGGTCAGCGCCATCGCGGCGTTGGTGCTGCTCCGCCTCGACCACGTCCGGCACTCCTTCGATCGCGCCGGAGCGGAGCGCAGGATCCTGCGCCGGCCCGTCGAGTCCGTGCTCTACAGCGGCTACGCCCCCGACGACCCGCTCCAGCCCAAGGAGATCCAGCGCATCGGCTATCGCGTCGAGATCGACTCCCACCGAGCCGAGGCGGGCGCGGCGGAGATGTCCAGGGCATAGCCGACGGCGGGTTCGCGATGGCCCGCCACCTCGAAGCTGCCCTCGCCGAAGGCGACGCAGCCGCGAGCTTCGTAGAAGCGTCGGGCGCTCGACCGCGCCAGGGTCCACACCTCCATCCGGGGGCACTGGCGGAGGCGGAGCTCGGCGATGGATCGCTCCCAGAGGGCGGTGCCCACCCCCCTCCCCTGCTGATCGGGGAGCACGTAGAAGGCGGCCAGCTCGCCATCGCCGCCGCGGAGCAGGCCCAGACCGGCCAGGCCGATGATTCGCCTCCCGCGCCTCGCCGCCAGCGTGCCGGCGGGTGCCAGCCGGGCGGCCACCCAGCTGCCCTGCCCTTCAAGGCTGCCATCGAAGATCCCGTCGATCTCAGCGCGGCTGAAGATGTCCGCATAGGCGGACCGCCAGGCGGCGTGGACGACCTCGACGCGAGCCTCGCGCTCGGCGGCCCCCTCACTCCAACCGATCTCGACCTCGCTCAATGGCGGGGCGGGACCTCCTCGCCGGACACCACCAGCTCGATGGATCGCGCCATCGCCACGGTGAAATCGCGACGCTCCCGGGCATCGGTGGCGGCATCGACCCGCTGCCCCGCCTGGCGATGCTCGATCCAGGGCGGCATGCCGCGGCCGATCAGCTCGCTGTCGACACGGGCGCTCACCTGGCAGTCGTCACCCTCATCCACGTCGATCGAGACACGGTTGAGAACGGCGACCCGATCGACCATCTTCCACGTCTTCGCCCAGCGGCGCGTGTTGCCGTCGGGGGTGAGGATGAGGGTCACCGGATCGACGACGAGGGACGCCGTGCTGCCGGGCGCGAGCCGGGCGAACAGCTCGTGGATGGGAGCGTCGAGCTGGTGGCCCATCCAGCCGACCAGGGAGGGAGCGCGGTTGTCCAGGTCAGGAAGCCCGGCGATCACCTCCGAGCCCTCGATCGCCGTCACCGTCGAGGCATGGCGCCGGCAGAAGGCCACGCCCGCCACCGCGACGAGGTGGTCCGGGCACCACGCCGTGGGGCACTGACGCGACCGCTTGTCGACGTAGCTGCAGCGGGTCGCATGGCGACGGCGGCACCCCTGCTGGGCGCAGCGCTCGTTGCCGGTCGGCGTCAGCGACGGATCGCCGGTCGCGGTCTTGGAGCGTCTCCCGAACACGGATCCTCCTTGCGCACCTCTCAGCGCTGGCCATGGTGATGCGGAGAGGGACACCCGTCAAGCGCGCCCATCAGTCCGGCGGTGATGGATACTTGGTCGCCGGGCTGGTGACTCTCCATCGCCACGGCCGCCCCGGCCGGCGCCGGACCACCCCCCGGCTCTCCAGGAGAACGAGGTGGGCAAGGGTTTCGCCGACCGCGGCACGACGCATGAACCCCCGAATCTCGTCCCAGGCGCGTGACCAGGGGAGCAGTCGGGTCACCTCCCAGCAGGTCGATCCGGGGTGATCGAGGAGGGCGCGGTGCACCATCGCCAGACGGAGATCGTGATGCGCAAGAAGCTCGTCGACCCGCGCCGCCAGCGGTGCGAACCGCCACTCGTGGGCAGGCAGGACCTCCTCGACATCGAGATCGCGGATGGCACGCAGCGAGTCCAGGAAGTCGGCGAGCGGATTGTCCGGCTGCTGCGCGTGGATCGAGATGTTGGGGCTGATCCGGGGGAGCACATGGTCCCCGCTGAGGAGCAGACGGCGATGCCTGTCCAGGAAGCACACGTGGCCCGGGGAATGTCCCGGTGTGTGCAGCGGGACCAGGTCCCAGCCGCGCAGGTCGACTGCCCTGCCGTGCTCGAGGAGCACGTCGGGCTGGGCCTGGCTGACGAATTCGCGCACGCCCATCGAGGCCTCGCTGAGCTCGGCGATGACCTCGCCGGGCACGCCGCAGTCGGCGAGAAGCCCGCGCATCTGCTCGACCACGGCGGTGATCCCGGCGCCGTACCGGCCGGGCAGGAGCGCCGCGTCCGCGGGATGGAGCGCCACCCAGGCGCCGCTGGCCTCGCGCAGGCGTCCGGCCAGTCCGTAGTGATCGGGATGGATGTGGGTGATCAGCGCCGCGCGCACGTCGGCGACGCCATAGCCGGCCACGGCGAGGCCGTCGACCAGCGCCTGCCACGCCACCTCGGTGTTCCAGCCGGTGTCGACGACGGCGACACCGTCGTCGAGCTCGAGCAGGTGCACGATCACGTACCGCAGCGGGTTGTCCGGGATGGGCACGGGCACCGACCACAGCTGTGGTCGCACCTGCTCGACGCCGGGGAGCACGCCGTCGCGCCACGCCTGACGCTGCGCCGTTCCGGTGACCTCGACGGCACTCACGACAGGGGATCCTAGGCAATCCAGGGTCACCGTCCGCTCGGCTGCTCTGGAGCGGGGCCCTCGCGGACCGGCCTGTGTCCGAGAAAGGACGGATCGGGACGTACGCGCGGGGTATCGTGTGCTCGTGAACAGCACGCCGCCGTTGGCAACTGCCGTCGACGAGGTCTCCGACGTGGCCCGCGCCGCGGTGGCTTTCGTCAAGCCACGGATGCGTGGCGTGCTCCACGAGCTCGCCTTTCCCGTGTCACTCCTGGCCGGCGCCTGGGCCATCCTCCACGCTCCCGCGGGCACCGCCCGGGCCTCGACGGCCATCTATGCCGCCACCCTGAGCGCGTGTCTCGGGGTGAGCGCGACCTATCACCGCGGTCACTGGTCGGCCACCGTCAAGGCCTGGTTGCGACGCCTCGACCACACCACCATCTTCCTGCTCATCGCGGGCACGTTCACCCCCATCGCGGTCATCGCGCTGTCCGGGTGGTTGACCGTGGCCACCCTGGTGGTGGTCTGGGGTGGGGCCCTGCTGGGCAGCATCGTCACCACCGTCTGGTCCGACGCTCCCGTGGTCGTCGAGGTCGGCCCCTACCTCGCCGTGGGTGCCTTCGGCCTCGTCCTCCTGCCTCGCCTGCTGGCCACCAACCTCGGCCCCATCGGCGTGGCCATGCTCGCGCTGGGCGGGGCGATGTACGTGGCCGGGGCGATCATCTACGCACGCCAGCGTCCCAACCCGTGGCCGCGCACCTTCGGCTTTCATGAGATCTTCCACGCCATGGTGATCGCCGCCGCCGTGCTGCAATGGATCGCGATCACCCACTGGGTGCTGCCGGCGGGATGACGGGGGCGCGATGCGCTTCAGCGTGGCTGGTGATGGCGAGCAGCGTGACGCTCGTCGCCTGCGGAGCGCCGATGTCCGCGCCGACCAACATCCCCGGCATCGTCAGCACGGCGGGTGCGGCCACCCCCACCGCAGCCGTTGCCGCGGCCGGTGGTGACGCCACCCAGGCGGTGCGGGCCTTCCTGGGCGACCTCCACTCCGGAAACTGCCCGGCGGCGTACGCGCTGGTGGTGGATCCGCTGCGCACCCGGACCGGCAGCAGCGGCGGTCTCTGCTCGGCGGAAGCCGTCGCCGGCACCTACACGGTGGGCGCCACCACCGCGCTGACGGCGAGCTCCGCATTCGTCACCGTGACGCTGGCGAGCGCCGGCCAGCCCAGCACCGAGACGATCACCGTCCTCTTTCAAGCACCGAGCTGGTACATCAGCGACGTGGTGGGCGGCGCGTCGACGTCGCCCGGCCCCGGCGAGGTCAGCATCGCCCACCTGGTGGGCATCATCGAGCAGCAGTACCAGTCGATGAACGGCGCCACCGCCACCGTCACCTGCCCGCAGTCGGCCACCATCGCGACCCCTGGCCAGCAGTTCAGCTGCACCTTCAGCGACGCCCGCGGGCGCTCGGGAAGCATCACCGTCCACATCCAGTCCGCCCACGGAGCCTTCACCTGGTCCATACCCTGACCGGTTCGGGATCGGGTCAGCCGGGCAGGCTGGCCCTCGCCGGCACCGGGGCGGGGCGCGGCGGGTACACCACCAGGCCATGCGGGCTGGGCACGAACCCGGCCGCACGCAGCCGCACCGCCAGCGGGTGGGATGCTGCCGGTTCGGAGTCGATGGTTCGCAGGTCGAGGCGGCCGATTCGCGCCGCCGCCTGCGCCAGGGCGCCGAGATCCTCGTCGTCCGGCTCTCCGCTGGTGAGCATGGAGCGACCTCCGCGCTCGACGAAGAAGCGGAGCTCGCCACCGCGGAGCACGGCGTACGCCCCTGCCGCCCGCGCGGCGCGGCCGGCGAGCGCCGGCCAGGGGAGGACCGCGCCATACGGGTTGGCGGGGTCGATGGCCGCAAGAAGCGCGCTGGCGGTCGCCGCGGAGCGGTGGGATCGCAGCCCGTCGACCGCGCCGGGGAGCGCGAACTGGGCGGCGCCGCAGCCCTCCACAAAGTAGCCGCGGCGGACCCTGCCGGACTCCTCGAGCGCGCGCAGCACGGGGTAGAGGGCGGCGAACCCGCCGGGAACGCCCTCGGCGGCCACCGCCTCGCGGGTCAGCACACCGTGACGGCGCAACAGGGTCTGGGCGAGAGCGATGCCCCGCTCGGTGCCGGCCGCGCCCGGGCCCGGCGGCGAGCCGAGCAATGACCACCGTCCCTGGGCCCGGGGCGGCACCAGCCGCATCAGCGGGCGGCGCGGATGGCGGCGCACCGGTCCGAGAAAACGAAGCGGCTGGAGGGAGTCGTTGGTCACCTCGCCGGACCACACCAGGTCGTACACGGCGTCGATCACCTCGTCGAGGGGGATGCCCGGACAGGCGTCGAGGAGATCGCGCACGAAAGCGGCTCCGCCCGTGCGCAGACGATCGCGGATGAGCTGGTGCAGCTCCGAGCGCGGCGGGTCGGTCGGCGGGGCGAGCAGAAGGGCCGCCTCGGCGCGCAGAAAGAGCGCGATCCGGCCGTCGTCGCGGCCCATGGCCCCCCGCCCCTGCCAGACCACCTCCCCCGCCGCGATCATCTCGTCGAGGAGGCGGCCGTCGTAGCCCATCCTGGCGGGGAGGATGTCGCGCTCGAGGACGGAGAGCGGGACGGTCATCCCCTGCAGCTGGCTGATCACCTCGAGGAGGCGCTCGGGGCCGCGCTGCTGGGCGCCGACCCCCTGCCAGGCGGCGAGGAACCGCGCCAGGGTGGTCGCGGGCACCGCCTCCACCTCGCGGCGCAGGGCGGCCAGTGAGCGGCGCCGCAGGCGCTGCAGCACCTCTGGGTGGCAGTACTCGCGGTCTCCCCCGCCCGGACGGAAGTGGCCCGCGATCACGTCGCCGTCCCGGACCAGCTCGGTGAGCACCTCGACGACGCGCCCCACCGGGATGTCCCATCGCCTGGCCACGTCGCCGGCGACGAAGGGGACGTGGGTGCGGGCGTAGCGGCGGATCAGCGCGGCCAGCGCGTTCGTGGTGGTGGCGGAGTGGACGGCGGCGAGCCCTGCCGGAAGCGCCACGCCGTGGGCGTCGCGGTAGCGCCCCGCGTCGTCGGCGGCGATGGCCCGCTCCTCGCCGGCCAGGCGAATCCGCAGCCCGCGCCGGGCGGTGACCAGCTCCTCGAGCCAGCCCGGCTCGATGCCCCGGGCGCCCGCCTCCTCCTCGGTGAGGTCGCCGACCGCGCGAAGGAGGTCGAGCGCGGCGTCGGCGTCGCGCGGAGGGAACGGTGCCTCGAGGCGCTGCAGCTCGAGCTCGGTGGCGTCGATGGCGTCGGCGTCGAGGAGCTCGCGGAGGTCGTCGCTGCCGAGCAGCTCGGCGAGCAGGTCACGGTCCAGGCTGAGCGCGTGGGCGCGACGCTCGGCGAGCGGGGTGTCGCCGTCGTACATGTACTGAGCGATGTACTCGAAGAGCAACGACGCGGCCACCGGCGACGGCTGCGCCGTCTCCACCTCGACCACCCGGATCTGGCGGGCGCGCACCGCGCGCATGATCCCGGCCAGCGCGTCGAGGTCGAAGACGTCGCGCACGCACTCGCGATACGTCTCCACCAGGATTGGAAACGAGGGGTGCCGCGACACCACCTGGAGCAGGCCGGCGCTGCGCTGGCGCTGCTGCCACAGCGGGGTGCGCTGCCCGGGGCGGCGCCGCGGCAGGAGCAGCGCTCGCGCCGCGTTCTCGCGAAACCGGGAGGCGAACAGAGAGCTGCCCTCGAGCTGCTCGGTGACCTCGCCGACCACGGCGTCGGGATCGAGGAAGAGGCCGGCCGTGTCGGGAAGGCGGTCGGCGTCGGCGAGGCGCAGAGCGAAGCCGTCGTCGCTGTGGATCGCCTGGACCTCCGCGCCCACCTGATCGCGGAGCCGCTGGGCCGCCACCAGCGACCAGGGCGCGTGGACACGAGCGCCGAACGGCGTCAGCACGCAGAGACGCCAGTCGCCGAGCTGATCGCGAAAGCGCTCCACGACGATGGTGCGGTCGTCGGGCACGGCGCCGGTCGCCTGCGCCTGGTCGGCAAGGTGGTCGAGAAGGTTGCGGGCGGCCCGCTCGTCGAGGCCGGCTCGCGAACGCAGCCGCTGCAGCGCCGCCGCCTCGTCGGCGGCCCCGAGCTCGCGCACCATCGCCCCCACCGCCTCCCCGACCTCGTAGGGACGGCCCACGGAGTCGCCGTGCCAGAAGGCCACCTTTCCCGGTTCGCCTGGAGCGGGAAGGACGAGCACCTGCTGGGGGGTGATCTCGACGCATCGCCAGCTGGTGGCGCCGAGGATGAAGACCTCCCCGGGACGGAGCTCGTAGACCATCTCCTCGTCGAGCTCGCCGACGCGGCGGCCATCCTCGAAGATGTTGACACCGTACATGCCGCGGTCGGGAATGGTGCCGCCGCTGGTCACCGCCAGCATCTGGGCGCCGGCGCGACCGCGCACCGTGCCCGCCACCCTGTCCCAGACGACGCGGGCACGAAGCTCGGCGAACTCCTCCGAGGGATAGCGACCGTCGAGCATGTCGAGGGTGGCCTCGAAGGCGCGTGGGGTGAGATCCGCGAACGGATAGGCGCGCCCCACCGTGCGCTGCAGCGTGTCGACGTCCCAGGTGTCGAGCGCGGCCATGGCCACGATCTGCTGGGCGAGCACGTCGAGCGGGTTGCGCGGGACGCGCGTCTCCTCGATGGCGCCGTCGGCCATGCGCTCGGCGATCGCCGCCGCCTCGACGAGGTCGCCGCGGTGGGTGGGAAAGATGGTGCCGCGGGAGGCGACCCCAACGCTGTGACCGGCGCGCCCGATGCGCTGCAGGCCGGCCGCCACGGTCATCGGCGATCCCACCTGGACCACCAGGTCGACGGCGCCCATGTCGATGCCGAGCTCCAGCGACGAGGTGGCCACGATCGCCGGCAGCCGGCCCTCCTTGAGCATCTCCTCGACAGCGGTGCGCTGCTCGTGGGCGATGGAGCCGTGATGGGCGCGCACCAGCTCCTCACCGGCGAGATCGTTGAGCTGTCCGCTGAGCCGCTCGGCCAGCCGCCGCGAGTTGACGAACACGATCGTCGAGTGGTGGGCCCGAATCAACTCGAGCAGGCGCGGCGTGATCGCCGGCCAGATGCTGCGGCGCGGCACGTGGGGCAAGGAGGGGTCGCCGGAGCGCTCGCTCCCGGCGTCGAGATCGGCCATGTCATCGACCGGGACCTCGATGGTGAGCTCCATCGGCTTGCGCAGTCCGGCGTCGACGACGGTCACCTCGCGATCGCCGCCGCCCAGGAAACGGGCCACCTCGCTCAGCGGTCGCTGGGTGGCTGAGAGGCCGATCCTCTGCGGGTCTTTCTCGGTGAGGGCAGTGAGACGCTCGAGGCTGAGCGCGAGGTGGGCGCCGCGCTTCGTGCCGGCGAGCGCGTGGATCTCGTCGACGATGACCGTGGTCACGCTGCGCAGGGTCTCCCGTGCCGCGCTGGTGAGCATGAGGAACAGGGATTCCGGGGTGGTGATGAGGATGTCGGGCGGATGGCGGACCATGTCCCGCCGCTGCAGCGACGATGAGTCCCCGCTGCGCACCGCGGTGCGCGCTTCGCGAAATGCCTCGCCGCGGCGCTCCGCCTCCAGGGCGATGCCGCGCAATGGAGCGCGCAGGTTGCGCTCGACATCGACGGTGAGGGCTTTGAGCGGCGAGATGTAGAGCACCCGGCAGCGCCCGTGCTCCTCGGGCAGCGACGAGCGGCCCAGGCTGTCCACGAACCACAGGAACGCCGCCAGCGTCTTGCCGCTGCCGGTGGGAGCGCAGAGCAGGGCGTGCCGGCCGGCGGCGATCTCCGGCCATCCGCGCGTCTGCACGTCGGTCGGCTCGCCGAGCGCGCCCGCGAACCAGCGCCGCGCCGCCGGTGAGAAGAGGGTCAGCGACTCCATCGCGAGGATGATCCCGCACCCGGGATGGGCTTCGGAGTCGCTGCGTGCCCGGGACACGGGATCGACGCCATCGCGGGGGAGGCGACGCTGCACCTTCGCGCCTCCCCCGGCGTCTTCGTCCACGTCGACGGCGATCGCGCTCTGGCGGCCGCCGTCCTGGCAGCGTTCAACGTGGTGCCCTGCTCACCGCCCCTTCCAGGGGAAGAGCCAGCTGTCCGCTGCGCCACCGTCGAGGCGGCGCTTGGCGCTGTCTCCGTGCCGCCGAGTCCGGCTCGCGGCGCGGTGGCACCGTGGTCACCGGATGGTGGATGAGCACCGCGCGCAGCCTTCCCTGGTAGTGACCGGGAGCCGGACGGTCGATGCCGTCCGCGACCTGCTGAACCATGAGGCCGATGATCAAAGGGGCCGGCGACAGCAGTCTGTCGCCGGCCCCGTGTGAGGGGAGCTGTGTGGTGGATCAGGCCGCCGGCTGGAGGATGGCCTGGATCTCCAAGGTGAGGTCGATGGTGTCGCCGAGCAGGGCCACGCCGTCGGTGGTCGCCCCGAAGCTGACGCCGAAGTCCCGGCGGTTGAACTTGCCGCGCGCCGTGAAGCCGGCGCGGGTCCCGCCCTGAGGGTCCACTGCGAAACCGTTGGCCTCGACGAGCAGCGGCACCTGCTTGGTGACGCCCCGCAGGGTGAGCTCCCCGTTGAGCACGGACTCGCCGTCCTCGACGAGAAGGCCTGTCCCGTGATAGGTGGCGACGGGATGGGCGGCGGCGTCGAAGAAGTCGCCGGAGCGGACGTGGTTGTCGCGGCCCTCGTTGTTGGTGTCGACCGAGGCCACCTGGATGGTGGCAGTGACCTCGGAGTCGCGAGGATCGACGCCGGTCACGAGCTCTCCCTCGAATTCACGGAAGTGGCCTCGAACCTTGGTCACCATCATGTGGCGGACGGTGAACGAGAGGTCTGAATGGACGGGGTCGATCGCCCAGCGGCCGGCAATGTAGCCGGGGATGGTCTCGGTCGAGAGGGCGGGCGTGGTTGTCACGGTCTACTCCTTTGAGCACTCAACTGTTGCTGCGTAGACTATCACCAGGAAGTTGAGCCGTCAAACTTCCTGGGGTACACTGAGCTCATGACCACAGTCACCACCCGCTCGCTCACCGACGAGGAGCAGCAGACCTGGCGAGCCTTTCAGCGCGCCACCCGGCTGCTCTTCGCGCTGCTCGACCACGAGCTGCTGCGCGATGCCGGCATGGCCCCGGGCGCCTACGAGCTCCTGGTGCTCCTGTCCGAGGCTCCCCAGCGCGCCCTGCGCATGAACGAGCTCGCCGAGGCCACGCTCACCTCTCCCAGCCGCATCAGCCACGCTGTCGAACGCCTCAGCGCGCTCGGCTGGGTCGAGCGAACCAGCTGTCCCAGCGATCGACGAGGCTGGCTGGCGGTGCTCACCGATGAGGGGTACGAGGCGCTGGCCGCTGCCGCGCCCCGGCACGTCGAGCACGTCCGCACCCACCTCCTGGACCTCCTCTCGGAGGGGGACGCCGCCGATCTGCGGCGCATCTCGGAGACGATCCTGGCCCGCCTGACCGCGTCGGTGGCCCGCAGCGGGGACTGCCCCGGGTAGCCCCGCTGCGAATCGGGGAGCGCGCCTCGCGATCCCTGGGCATGCTGTCGCGTATGGTCGGCGGCGATGCCGACGCGTGCCGCGGAGCCCGCCCCCCCGACCGCCGACCGGGCCATGCTCGAGGCCACCTGGCCGGCGACGCTGGCGGTGCTCGCCTCCATCGCTCTCTACGTGACCCTGCCCGACTCACTGGTGCTCGGTCCTGTGTGGATCCTGCCCGCGCTCGAGGGAGCCATCCTCATCCCGCTGGTGCTGATCCGGCCGCAGCGGCATGCCGCGGAGTCGGGAAGGACCAGGATGGCGGCCATCGTCCTCATCGCGCTCGCCAACATCGGCAACGTCGCCTCCCTGGCCCTGCTCATCCATCTCCTGCTCGGCGGCCTGCACATCAGCGGGCGCACCCTGGTGTTCTCGGCGATCCAGATCTACCTCACCAACGTGCTCATCTTCGGGCTCTGGTACTGGGAGGTCGACGGCGGGGGCCCGGCGGCGCGCCTGGGCAGGCGATCGCCGTACCGGGATTTTCTCTTCCCCCAGATGAATGCCACCGAACAGGCGCCACCGGGCTGGCGACCCGAATTCGTCGACTATCTCTATGTGTCGCTCACCAATGCCACCGCCTTCAGTCCCACCGACACGATGCCGTTGACGCGCAAGGTCAAGGCGCTGATGGCCATCCAGTGCGTGGCGTCGCTGCTCATCGTCGCGCTGGTGGCGGGCCGCGCCGTCAACATCCTCACCTGACGGCGATGACACAGCGCTACGAGAGCGGCGAGAAATTCCTCCGCGTCATCCAGCTGTTCCAGAGACTCTCGGACACGCAGGCGGGCCTGAGCACACGCCAGCTGGCGGAGCAGCTCGAGGTCACCACGCGGACGGTGCAGCGCTACATCAGCACGCTGCGCGACAGCGCCGGGATCGACATCGAAGAGGTGGACGGGCGCTTCCGCATCGGCTCTGGCAGCCGCCTCCCGGCGATGCAGCTCGACCACTATCAGGCGACGGAGCTGCTCCTCGCCGTGCGAGCGATGCAGCAGATGCGCACCGAGCAGGAGCCGGCGCTCGTCGGAGCGCTGGCGCAGCTGGCGCGCGCCCTCAACGTGCCGGTGGTGACACGCTATCTGCAGGGCCTGATCGCGGCCAGCGAGCGCCGCCCGGCCCGAGGCAGCCGGCACGATGTGGAGCGGGTGGTCGTCGATTCGTTCGTGCGCCGCCAGTCTGTCGAGGTCAGCTACCGGGACGCCGAGGGACGGGAGACGCGCCGCGTCCTCCGTCCCTATTTCCTGGAGCCGCGCGCCGAGAGCCGCACCCTCTACATCTTCGCCCACGACGAGCTCTCCGGCGAGGTGCGGCCCTTTCGGCTCGACCGGGTGCGCGACGCCCGGTTGCTCCCCGAGACGTTCACGGTTCCCGAGGACTTCGACATCGACGCCGTGGTCAGCGGTTCCTGGGGCATCTGGCAGGCACCCGGCCAGGACGACGTGGTGCTGCGCTTCGACAGCGCCATCGCCGAGCGCGCCCGCGAGGCGCTCTGGCACCGCGGGGCGGCCATCACCGAACGCGACGATGGGGACATCGAGGCGCGGATCGCCGTCGCCAGCGAGGTCGAGATGCGCTCCTGGGTGCTCGGCTGGGGTGGCTCGGTCGAGGTCATCGCACCTCCCTCGCTGCGCGAGCACGTGGGCGCGACCCTGCGCCGCGGCGCCCAGCGCTACCCGCCGGCCACAGACGGCCGCTGAGCCGCGGCCCCACAATACGGCGGGGGGCCAGGAGGTACTCACGTGTCCGTCACCGCCGATTCGACCGCCTCGCGCATCCAGGCGGTGCTCGCCGAGCAGCGCACCGAGCTGCGCCACGTGTCTCTGGACATCCATTCGCACCCGGAGACGGCGTTCGAGGAGACCCGTGCCTGCGCCACGCTGTGTGGTCTGCTCAAGTCCCAGGGCTTCGACGTGCGCCGTGACGTCTCGGGCATGGCGACTGCGTTCATCGCCGACGCCGGCAGCGGCGAGGACGGTCCGCGCGTGGCCTTCGTCTGCGAGTACGACGCGCTGCGCGGTCTCGGCCACGCCTGCGGTCACAACCTGATCGGCACCGCCTCCGCGGCCGCAGGCATCGCGCTGCTGCGGATCCTGCGCGAGAGCGGGATCGCGGGACAGGTCCGCGTGGTGGGCAGCCCCGCCGAGGAGGGCGGCGGCGGCAAGATCCCGCTGGTCGAGGACGGCGTCTTCGACGACTGCGACAGCGCGCTCATCCTCCATCCCACGGACC
Organism: Candidatus Dormiibacterota bacterium; assembly: GCA_035552595.1. GTDB lineage: Bacteria > Chloroflexota > Dormibacteria > Aeolococcales > Aeolococcaceae > Aeolococcus. The sequence goes on along the minus strand of DASZKZ010000021.1, from coordinate 5,739 downwards.
GCACCATGGCGGTGATGTGGGCGCTGGCCTGCACCCATTGGAGGTGGGCGTTCACCGGGCGAGCCTCTCACGCCGCCGGAGACCCCGACCAGGGGATCAACGCTCTCGACGCCTTCGTGCACGCCTACAACGGGGTCTCGCTGTGGCGCCAGCAGCTCAAGGATGGCGCGCGGGTGCACGGCTTCATCCAGGAGGGCGGTACCGCGCCCAACATCATCCCCGAGCGGACCAGTGGGGAGTTCCTCACCAGGGCGCGCGACGCCGCCTACCTCGACGAGATGAACGTCCGCTTCCGGGCAATCTTCGAAGCGGCGGCGAGCGCCACCGGCTGCAGCCTCGAGCTGGTCGAGGAGGAGACCTACAAGGACATCCGCTCGAACGCGGTCCTCGCCGAGCGCGGCCATCTCCACCTCGCGGACGTGGGGCTGACCCCCAAGGAGACGGGGCCCTGGGAGCGCGTCGGCTCGTCCGATGTGGGGGATCTCTCCTACGCCTGCCCGACCATCCATCCCGAGGTGGCCATCACCGAAGAGGGGGTGTCCCGCCATACGCACGCGTTCCGGGAGGCGGCGGCCACCGAGGCGGCCCATGACGTCATGCTGCGCGGCGCCGCTGCGCTGGCTCTGACCGGTGCCGATGTGATCGTCGACGCTGAGATCCGTGAGGCGGTGCGCACCTCGTTCGCGGCGGAATCATGGCGCCGCCCGCAGTGGCGGGGTTCGGGTGCCTGACGGCGCCACCGCGAGTCGCTGAACACCGGAGATCGGCTACCGTTTGCTCATGACCGAGAAAGTCACCAAGACCGACCAGGAATGGCGCGACCAGCTCACCGAGGAGCAGTATGCCGTGCTCCGCCGCGGGGCCACGGAGCGCGCCGGCACCGGCCAGTATGTCCACGTCGAGGACAGCGGGCAATACCTCTGCGCCGGATGCGGCGCGGAGCTCTTCGATTCCGATACCAAGTACGACTCGCACAGCGGCTGGCCGAGCTTCTCCGCCCCTCACGATCCGCAGCTCATCGAGGAGCACCGCGACTTCAAGATGATCATCCCGCGCACCGAGGTGCGCTGCGCCCGCTGCGGCGGCCACCTCGGCCACGTGTTCGACGACGGCCCCGACCCCACCGGGCAGCGCTACTGCATCAACTCCGCCGCCCTGCGCTTCGCCCGGACGGCACCGGCCGGGTCGGGTGCCGACGAGGCGGGTGAGGCGCAGGCCTGACCAGACCTACGCCCAGTCCTGCGCTCCCACTCCGGCCGCGGTGAGGGCCTCCGCGCGGGTGAGGTAGTCGTCGATGCGCGCGATGCGGCCGTCGCGCAGCGTGTACACCATGAACAGCTGACCATCGAGCCAGGGCACCTCGCGGAAGCGAGGACCGGCCAGGCCCACCACCACGCGCTCGCCGGCCTCGATGAGCTCGAGATGGTCGACGCCGAAGTCGTCGCGGTCGAAGCCGCGGCGCACCAGGGCGAGCACGTCGTCGCGGTTGTTGCAGACCAGCTCGGGGCGCACGCCCTGGTGCACCACGTCGGGGTCCAGCGGCGACGTCAGCCGCGCCAGGTCGTGCGAGCGGCGAGCGTCCAGGTGATCGAAGACGATCTCCAGGTTGGAGCGGGTCATGAGCGAGCCTCCGCCTGCCGGCTACTTGGGGACGCTGACCGTCACGCTGGCGGCCGCGAGCGGGTTGAGCGTGCGTCCCTGGCCATTGACGAGCACCACCCAGATGACGTGGGTGCCGCGGGTGAGAGTGGGGATGGGCACGCGTGACCCGGTGGTGATGATCATGTGCGGGGCCGGCGAGACGATCACCCCTGGGCGCGGCAGAGAGCCGTCGATGAGCAGCGCGTAGTGCGCGGTGCGACCGCTGCTGTCGGCGGGGATGTTGGCGATGGTGACGCCGAAGCTGCTCAGCTGCAGCGAGAACGGCGTGCCGGACGTCACCTGCCCAACGATCTGCGCTGTCACCGACGGACCGTCGACGGTGACCTGGACCGTCGCTGAGGCGGAGCCGAGGCGCCGCTCGCTGCCGTCGGCGAGCACCGCGGTGAGCATGTGCCGCCCCACCACCAGACCGGCGACGGAGATCTGTGAGCTGGCGGTGGTGATCACCGTGGCCCCGGACGTGATCGCGTTCCCCGATGCGGGCGGGGTGCCGTCGACGTACACCGCGTAATGGGCGGTGTTGCCCGACTGGTCGCCGTTGGCGGGCACGACGCTGACGCCGGTTGCGGAGAGGTGCAGGGTGGCGACGTTGCCGCCGACGTGGGTGCCGCTCGGCGGCGCGGTGATCGAGATCGTCGGCGGCGAGCCGCACCCCGCCGCCACCAGGGTGACCGCGATGAGGACGAGGACCACCCCGACCTGCGCGCCCCAACCCGGTCCCCAGCGGGGACCGGGCGGACGCGCGGTCAGGCGATCTCCCCCTTCACAACCTCATGCATCGGGCATGCGGCGGCGGCGACGGCCGATCGCGGCGAACAGCAGGAGCATGAATCCGGATGCTACCAAGGGGATGGCGGCCCAGGGCAGGCTGCCCAGGCCGGTCGGCGGAACGGAGACGGACAGGACGCCGCCGCAGGCCGGGACGATGGACGCGAGCTTCGTCTGAGTGGGCGCGTTACCAGCGGAGAAGGTCGCGGTGTTGTTGATGACGGAGCACGTGACATTGGCGGTCGTGGCGCTGGTCACGTGCACGGACGCGGAGGCGCCCGGAGCCAGGTCGCCAAAGCTGCAGGTGAGCGTCTGGGTGCCCACCGCGCCGCTGATGGCGCACGTCCCGGGGCCGGTGTAGGCGGGGCTGATCGACCAGTCGAGGCCGGTCTGAGCGGGCAGCGGATCGTTGAGGGCGACCGCGGTTGCGGTGCCTGTGCCCGAGGCGCTGCTGTTGCTAACGGTCATCGTGAAGCCCACCGGGCTGCCCGAGGTCACGTTGGCCGAATCCGCCGTCTTGGTGGTGGTGAGGGCCGGCGGCTGAACGACGACGGTGGCGGTGGCGTTGCCGCTCGGTGCGTTGGACGCGGAGACCGTGGCGGTGTTCGGGTACGTCCCCGCGCTGGCCGAGGTGGTCGGGCTGGTGATGTGCACGGTGTAGCTCGAATCCGCGGTCATGCTGCCGATCGAGCACACCAGGGTCTGGCTGCCCACGATGCCCGTGATCGAGCAGGCGGAGGCGGTCTGGCTGGCGATCGACCAGTCCACACCGGTGCCGGCGGGCAACGGGTCAGTGATGGTGACGTCGGTGGCAGTACCCGGGCCTCCGTTGGCCACCCTCACGACGAAGCCGATTGGCGTCCCCGTGCTCACCGGGGTCGCGTCCGCGGTCTTGGTGATGGTCAGGGTTGGGCACTGCACCGTGGTCGTCGCCGTGGACGGCACGGTGCCGGTCTGGTTGCCGGCTCCCACCGTCGCCGTGTTGGTGTACTCGGCGCAGCTGACGAAAGTGGTGGCGCTGGTGATGTGCACCGAGTAGCTGGCGCCCGGTGCGAAGGTGCTGAAGGAGCAGCCCAGGCCCTGGCTGGGCGCGGTGCCCGTGATCGAGCAGGCTGTGCCCGTCTGGCTGGTGATGGTCCAGCTCACTCCCGTACCCGCGGGCAGCGGGTCGGTCAGCGAGACGCTGGTCGCCGTCCCCGTGGTGGTGCTCGTGCCCGGGTTGGTGATGGTGACGGTGAAGCCGATCGCGCTGCCCGCGCTCACGGTCGCGTGGTCAGCGGTCTTGGCGACTGTCATGTTGGGGGCCAGGACAACGATCGTTGCGCTGGCGTTCACGCTCGGCCCGTTCGTGGACGATGCGGTGGCCGTGTTGGGGTATGTGCCGGCGCTGGCCGCAGTGGTGGCGCTGGAGATGTGCACCGAGGCGCTGGTGCCGGGTCCCATGTTGCCGAAGCTGCAGTTGAGCGTCTGCGTGCCCACGCTGCCGGTGATCGAGCAGGTGCCCGGGCCCGCGTATGCCGGGCTGATGACCCAGTCGATGCCGGACCCCGCGGGCAGTGGATCGTGGAGGGTGACACTGGTCGCCGTTCCGGTGGTGCCGGTGTCAGCGTTGCTCACCGTCACCGTGAAGCCGATCGTCGTGCCCGTGCTCACCGGAGTCGCGTCCGCGGTCTTGGTGATGGACAGGGCGGGAGCCAGCACCACGATGGTCGCGCTGGCGTTCACGCTGGGAGCGTTGGTCGACGAGGCCGTGGCCGTGTTGGGGTAGCTCCCCGCGCTGGCCGCGGTGGTCGGGCTGGTGATGTGGATGCTGTAGCTCGAGGGCGCCGCCATGTCACCGAGCGTGCAACCCAGCACCTGGGTGCCCACCGGGCCGGTGATCGAGCAGGCCGACGCGGTCTGGCTGGCGATCGACCAGCTCACTCCGTTGCCGGCGGGCAGCGGATCGTTGACGGTGACGGCGGTGGCTGTGCCGGTGCCGTTGTTGCTCACCGTGACCACGAAGCCGATCGGGGTTCCGGTGCTCACCGGGGTGGCGTCCGCGGTCTTGGTGATGGCGAGACCGGGGCACTGCACTGTGGTCGTCGCCTGGGACTGCACGGTGCCGGTCTGGTTGCCGGCCCCCACCGTCGCTGTGTTCGGGTAGGCGGCGCAGCTGGCGAATGCCGTGGCGCTGGTGATGTGCACCGAGTAGCTGGTGTTGATCGCGAAGCTGCTGAAGGAGCAGCCCAGGCTCTGGCTGGGCACGGTGCCCGTGATCGAGCAGGCCGTGCCGCTCTGGGTGGCGATCGACCAGCTCACTCCCGTGCCCGCAGGCAGCGGGTCGGTCAGGGTCACGTTGGTCGCCGTGCCTGTGGTCGTGCTCGTGCCCGGGTTGGTGATGGTCACCGTGAAGCCGATCGGGCTGCCGGCGCTGACCGTGGCGTGGTCGGCGCTCTTGGCAACCATCATGTTCGGGGGCAGCACCACGATGGTCGCGCTCGCGTTCACGCTGGGCGCGTTGGTCGACGAGGCCGTGGCCGTGTTGGGGTAGCTCCCCGCGCTGGCAGCGGTGGTCGAGCTGGTGATGTGGATGGTGTAGCTCGCCGTCGCCGCCATGTCACCGAGCGAGCAGGTCAGGGTCTGGGTGGGTGCGGTGCCCGTGATCGAGCAGGCCGAGGCTGTCTGGCTGGCGATCGACCAGCTCACCCCGCTACCAGCGGGCAACGGATCGTTGACGGTCACGCCGAGAGCCGTCCCGGGACCGCTGTTGCTCACGGTGACCTGGAAGCCGATCGGCGTTCCGGTGCTCACCGGGGTGGCGTCAGCGGTCTTGGTGATGTGCAGGCCGGGGCACTGCACGGTGGTCGATGCCGTGGAGGTGAACGGGGCGCCGTTCTCGTTGGTCAGGCCGACGCTGGCGGTATTCTGGTAGGTGGCGCAGCTGGCAAACGCCGTGGCGCTGGTGATGTGCACCGACGCGGTGGCTCCGGGTGCCATGTCACCAAAGCTGCAGTTCAGCACCTGGCTTCCCACTCCGCCAGAGATTGCGCAGGTGCCCGGCCCCGTGTACGCCGGGCTGATCGACCAATCGACCCCGGATCCTGCCGGGAGGCTATCCGTCAGGGTGACGTTCCTCGCGGTGCCAGTTCCGGTCGCACTGCTATTGGAGACGTTGACAGTGAAACCGATCGGGCTGCCCGCGTTGACCGTTGCGTTGTCGTGGGTCTTGAGGACCGAGACATTGGGGCAGTCCACGGTGGTCGTGGCGGACGCCGTGACGTCGCCGGCTGTCTGGTTGGTGGCGCTCGCGGTGGCCGTGTTGGGGTA
>DASZKZ010000020.1:0-13527 GCA_035552595.1 Candidatus Dormiibacterota bacterium | reverse complement strand
GACGAAGGTGGACAACGGTTTTTGAGCTGCGAACTCGCCCAGCTGTCGCAGGGAGCTGGCGGACGCCGCTCGCCCCAGCTTGAAACCCGCGCGCCTGGGGTTATGATGTGGCTAGCCCAAGGCAATAGCCGCGGGAAGTGGCCCCAGGTTTACCGACGGATGCGCGGGACCCTGGGGCCGCGGACGTTAATGGCTCCGGATGGCCAGCCGATCAGCGGGTAGCGCCGCGATAAACCGATTGTCCTTGCGGATCTGGGACATCACGGCGCCGGCGAGGGCGTCTGCCAGCCACAGGAGCGGCTCTTGGCGTGGGCCCTCGTGCCGGTAGTCGAGGCTCGCATCGCCGCGCTGGCTGCGCGACCCGATGACCTGCCGGTCTCGAGCGTCGTTGTGGTCCTGACGCGACTCCAGCACCAGTTCGCGGACGTTGGCCGCGCTCAGATCGTCGAGTAGTGCGTTGAGCAGCTCTGCCCGAGCGCCCTCGTGCTCTCGGCGGACCACTGGTCGATGGCTGTACGCGAGGAGGTGCGTGGCGTGGTCAGCAATCACCTGCAGCATCGCGTGGCGAACTTCTGGACGTTCCTTGGTCCAGTGGAAGGTGCGACCCGCGGGGATGGCTTTGCGGGCCGCCCTTCGCACCTGGGCCTTGTCGTCCGCAGGTAGGACCACGCACCCGAGCACGTAGCAGCCGTGGCCGGCGAGAAGAATCGACTCGTCGACGAAGGCGATCACCTACCGATGACCGCGCAGACGGGGATATTCATCCGCCATCAAACAGGTTCTCCATAGCGGTCACGGCCTGCTGGGCCATCGAGGGCGTCACGTGCGAGTACAGGTCGAGCGTGATCCCGACCGACGCGTGTCCGAGCATCTCGGATACCACCTTCGTGTGCACACCCTGTGCGGCCATCAGGGTGGCAGCCGTGTGGCGGAGGTCGTGGAAGCGCACGTGGGGGATCCCGGCTTCCGAGAGCAGCGGTGCGAAGGACCTGGAAAGCAGGTTGCGCGGCTCCACGGCGCCGCCGCGTTCGTTGGTGAACGCCAGACCGGTGTCTGTCCATTCCGAGCCCGCCACGGCCCTCTGCTGCCCTTGGCGCTGAGCATGTCGCTTGAGCGCATCCACCGCTGCCGCGGTCAGAGGAATCTGCCGCATCGAAGTCTTGGTCTTGGGTCGAGCCCGTTCCAGCGTGGACGTGCCATCGGAATGCTTCACCCGCTGCAGCGTGCCGGTGACCGTGAGTGTCCGTTTGACGACGTCGACGTCGGCCCATCGGAGCGCGAGCAGCTCGCCGCGCCTCATGCCGGTCGTGAGTGCCAGCACGTACAGGGCCTCCAACTCCGCGTATCGCCCCGTCCTCGCCGTCGCCAGGAGCGCCCGTGCTTGATCGACGGACAACACCTGCATCTCGGGGTGATCCCGCCCCGGCGGATCAACCAAGTCGGTTGGGTTGCGCGCGATCACCCCACGACGAGTCGCCTGGGACAGGGATCGCCGCAGGATCGCGTGGATGTGCTGCACGCTGGTGCGGCTCAGACCCTTGGCCAGGAGCGCCGCGTACAGCCGGTCCAACTGTTCGGGGCGCAGCCGGGCGATGGGCAGCCTGCCGAGCGTCGGCAGGATGTGCAGGCGGATGTGTCGCTCATAGGTGGCGGCGGTCGAGGGCCGCAGCGCCCGGCTCGCCCCGGTCAGCCAGTCATCCAGGTACTCGGCAACCGTCAGGCGATCCGTCGGCACCGGCAAGCCCGCCCGCACCGCTCCGAGCGCCGCCTGGAGCTTGGCGTTGGCCTCGGCCCGGGTCTTGCCGTAGAACCGCCGACGCCCGCCGCCATCGACCGTCGCCTGCGCCACCCAGCGGCCGCCGTAGAAGCCGATCGACCCCTCGCCGTGACCTCTCTGTTTGACCGCCATCGTCTCCCCACGTCCGCCGAGAGCCGCCGATGTTCTGATATCAAACTGATATCAACCACGGCGGTGTGTGAGTCGATCATAAGGCTTTTGAACGTGGGCGGGGCAGGATTCGAACCTGCGACCCTGGGGTTATGAGCCCCGTGCTCTAACCGGCTGAGCTACCCGCCCGCGGGCCGACAGCCTACCCGGTCGCGCCGACAGCGGGCGGCGGCGCGCTACGGTGGAGACATGACCGATCAACCGCCAAGTCCGTCGTCCGGACGCACCCCGCGCCCCGACAAGACCCTCTACTTCCTGCTGATCGCACTCGCCGCCCGCACCCGTGCCGACTGCCTGGGCCGCCGGGTGGGAGCGGTGATCACCCGCGAGGGCCGGGTGGTCAGCACGGGCTACAACGGCACGCCGTTCGGCATGCCCAACTGCAGCGAGGGCGGCTGTCACCGCTGTTCGCAGCGCGACATCAACACCGCTCTGCGCGGCGGCGCCTACGACATCTGCGTCTGCGTCCACGCTGAGCAGAACGCCATCCTCACCGCCGCCCGGTTCGGCCAGCAGACCCTGGGCTCGTCCCTCACCTCCACCACCCAGCCCTGCTTCGGCTGCCTCAAGGAGATGCTCCAGGCGGGGATCACCGAGGTGCGCTACCTGCACGCCTGGGATCCCACAGAGGCGTACGGGGATCCCGCCCTCGCCGCCCAGTACGCGGCCCTGCGAGCGCGCTTCACCTCCTTCGAGCAGGTGGGCGACCCGGCCATCGACACTCCCGACCTCTTCGGAGCCCTGATCCCGGGGGCGGGGAGGTGACCCGAGCGCCGTCACTCGGCCGGGTCGATGAGCTGTTCGCGGTCGTGGGCCTGGCTCTCGGCGATGGCGGCGACCCGCTCGACGGTATCGATCTCCTCCACCGGTTTGTCACGACGCCAGCGGGCGATGCGAGGGAAACGCAGCGCATACCCTGACCGATGCCGTTTCGACCGCTGCACGGCATCGAAGGCGACCTCGAGCACGATCTGCGGTCGCACCGTGCGGTGGTAGCCGCGGTCCTCGAGGGTGATGTCGAGGAGCAGGGCGGTCATCTCGGCGATCTCCGCATCGGTCAGCCCGGTGTACGCCTTGCCGACGGTGACCAACCCTCCGTCGGAGTCGCGCACGGCGAAGGTCACATCGCTGAGCACACCGCGGCGCTTGCCGTGCCCCCACTCGGCGCCCACGACGACGACGTCGAGGGTGTCGAGCGGCCGCTTCAGCTTCAGCCAGGCGAGCCCGCGCCGCCCCGGGGTGTACGCCGAATCCGGGTCCTTGAGCATCAACCCCTCGTTGCGCCGAGCTCGGGCGGCGGCGAAGCGCTCGTCGACAGCCGCGGCCCCGACGGCGGGCTCGAGGTGCGCCAGCGCGAATCCATCCCCGAGCTGCAGCGATTCCAGGCGCTGGCGGCGCTGGCGGAGCGGCGTGTCGAGCCGTGACTCCTCGCCCTCGAGGAGGAGATCCCAGGCCACGTAGATGACAGGCACGGCCTCGCGCATCGCCGGCGGCGGGTTGCGGCGCCCCAGCCGCGTCTGCAGGTCGTGGAACGGGAGCACCCGGCCCTCGCGAAACCCCAGGATCTCGCCGTCGAGGATCACATCAGGAATGTGCGCGGCGGCGTCGCTCACCTCGGGAAACTGCTCGGTGACGTCGTTGAGGTCGCGGCTGTACAGGGCGACGCGGCCCTCAGCGCGATGGAGCTGGCAGCGGATGCCGTCGTACTTGTCCTCGACCCACACCTCCTGTCCCATACGGCGCACGGCCTCCTGCGCATCCGCGACCGGGGAGGCGAGCATGAAACGCAGAGGGGCGAAGTACCGCGGTGTGTCGACCCTCTCACCTCGGGCCACCAGGCAGGCCACCTCGCCGAGGTCGCTGAGCAGCATCACCGCCCTGGCGACGTCCGCCGCCGGCCGGTCGAACGCGACCCCGATCGACTCCTCGACGAGGCCCTCGCGCAGCCCGATGCGCATGTCGCCGGTGACCAGCTTGACGGCGTACCGGCCCTCGTCGGGTGAGCACCGCCGGAGCAGCTCGGCGAACGCGGCTTCGCGGCCCCGGGCCCCGCTGGCTGCGGCGATGGTGGCGAAGGCCGCATCCACGTCGAGCAGGTCCACGCCGCCCGCCACCTCGCCCCGCGCCGCCGCCAGCACCTCACCGGTGGTGTCGCCTCCGTCGCCGTGGCGCCGGTACGCGGCACTGAGCGCCGCCTCATCGAGGCCGGCCACGTCGCGAAGCACCTTGTACAGGGCCGCACCGCCGAGGTTGAGGGTGCGCGCGTCGCCGGGCGCGAAGACGCGCCCAGCGAAGTACCGGGTGGCCAGAAGCAGGCGGGCGGGATCGAGCGCGATCAGATGGTCCGCGAGCAGGCGGACCTTGGCGCGCTTCGACGAGGTGGCGGCGATGGCGTCGGCGGTGACGGCGAAGCCGGCGAGCGTGCGCGCTGCCTCCATCTGCGCATTCTGGCCGAGTAGCACCGCGGGATCTTCCTGCGCGCTTCGCTCGGTGGCGTATAAAGATCGGATGAGGCCAGCCCTGACGTCGACGCCCGGTGGCTAACCCGTCGCTGCCGGCGGCGGACCGTTTCAGCGAGGTCAACCTCATCGCCGACCCGCTGTACGGATACATCGAGATCACCAAGGGCACAGGGACCGACCCGGGCGAGCGCACTCTTCTCGACACTCCCTGGTTGCAGCGCCTGCGCCGCATCCACCAGCTGCAGTCGGCCTGGTGGGTGTTCCCGTCCGCCGAGCATTCGCGATTCGTCCACCTGCTCGGTGCGATGCACCTCGCCAGCCTCTTCGCGCGCCGCATCGACGCCTCCCTGCGCGCGGCGTTCCCGGACGCGCCCTCGCCGGCGTGTGTCGAGGAGACGCTGCGCCTCGCCGGCCTGCTCCACGACGTCGGCCACGGCCCCTTCGGTCACTTCTTCGACCAGGAGGTGCTGGCGCAATGGCACATCGATCACGAGGACATGGGCCGCTCGCTCATCGAGCACGACCTGGGCGACATCGTCGGGTCACTGCGCGCCTCTCCGTCGGGCGCGTTCGAGTCAGGGGAATCGGTGGATCCCAGGTGGGTCGCCTGGGTGATGGCCGATGCGGACGTCCCCGACTACGAGCCGCCCGGGTGGCTGCGCGCCTGCAAGCCCATCCTCTGCGGGCCGGCCACCGTGGACAACCTCGACTACGTGCGTCGCGACGCGTACATGTGCGGCATCGCGCTGGGACCTGTCGACGTGCAGCGGCTCATCCACTACTCGTTCATCGCGGGCGACACCATGGTCCTGCACATGCACGCCGCCGGCGCGCTGCAGATGTTCCTGGCCTCGCGGCTCTACATGTACACCCAGGTCTATCACCACCGCACCGGGCGGCGGTTCGACCTCTCCATGCACGAGATCTTCGCGGACACCATCGCGCTGCTCCTTCCCGGCAATCCGCTGGAGCACCGCGACGACTACCTCCAGCTCAACGACTGGGCGGTCCTGGAGGCGGCGCAGCGCTGGGCCCGCGCGCCGCTGGGAAGCGAGCAACGGCGTCTCGGTGACGCCTGGGGCCGGCTGCTCCGCCGTGACCTGCACTGGCACCTCGCCTACGAGACCATCGCCCACCGGGGCGTCGACCTCTCCACCATCCAGCAGCGGCTGCTCGACGCGGTCCCGGACCTGGCGGCGCACGCGCGCGTGCAGGTGGACGTGGTGTCGGCCAAGATCGCTCCCGAGAACCCCATGTCGGACCATGGCTTTGTGGCCATGTACGATCCCATCACGGGGACCGTCGAGCGCACCCACACCGCCGAGATGATCGAGCGGTTGCCGCAGCACAACCAGCTGGTGCGCGTCTTCACCGACGACGTCGACGCCATCCCCGCACTGGACCGCGCCATCCGGCAGCTGCTGGGCTAGCTGTCGCCGCGCTCCCGGTAGGCGCGCGCGGTGAGCCCGGCGACCAGGACGCAGACCATCGCCGCCACCGCGAAGGTCCCGGTGGCGACCGCGTCGGCGCCGGCGCCGCCGCGGTGCACGGCCAGGGTGTACACGGCGCCGGTCACGGCCAGGCCGAGGATCACTCCGGCGTTGCGCGCGGTGGAGAGAAAGCCCGCGGCGCTGCCCAGGGCATCGCGTGGCGCCACCCGGATGGCGGCGGACGTGTTCGGCGAGGAGAACAGTCCGTTGCCGAGGCCGAGCACGAGCAGACCGGTGAGCAGCAGCCACCAGGCGTCGGCATGCGCCGCGACGGCCGCGATCGCAAACCCGGCCGAGGCGAGACCCATCCCCGCTGCGGTGCTGAGCCCGGTGCGGCCGGCGTCACCCAGCGCGCCACCACGGCGTGAGGTGGCGCCGATCCCCACCGCGATGGGCACGAACGCCAGGCCGGCGATGATCGGGGCGGTGCCGTGGGCCTGCTCCAGCCAGTACGGCAGCAGCGCGAAGCACGACATCAGCGTCCCCGTGCTCAGCAGGGTGGCCACCGTCGCCGCCGCGAACCGCGGGTTGCGCAGCAGGCGGCCGTCGATGACCGGACGCCTGGCGATGAGCTCGGTGGGGACGAGCAGGAGGAGGCTGACCCAAGCGACGGAGAACCACACCAGGGGACCCGCGCTGCCCACCACCGGGCCGCCGATGGAGGCGATGCCGGCGCCGATGCCGAGGAGGAGCGTGGCGGTGAGGATCGACCCGGCGACATCGAGCCGCACCGGCCGCCTCGACCCCGTGCGGGGCACGAAACGGAGAGCCAGGCCGGCGCCCAGGGCGGCCAGCGGCAGGCCCGCCCAGAACATCGCCTGCCAGCCACCCAGCGCGACCAGGATGCCACCCAGCGGAGGGCCGGCAAGGCCGGCCAGGGCCTGAGTGATCACCAGCACGGCGACGGAGCGGCCGGTCCGGCCCCGGGGCGCGAACTCGGCGATCAGCGACAGACTGCCCGCCGTCAGCACACCACCCCCCACCGCCTGGACGGCGCGCGCGCCCAGCAGCACACCGAAGGACGGGGCCAGCGCCGCCATCACCGACCCCAGCGCGAACACCGCGAAGCCGGCGAGGTAGACGCGGCGGCGGCCGAAGCGGTCGCCCAGCCGGCCCAGGGTCGGCAGCGTTGCGGTGATGGCCACGAGGTAGACGCTGAGCACCTCCTGGCCGGCGCTGAGCGGCACCGCGAAGTGGCGCACCAACGGGTCGAGCCCGACCGCCACGATGGTGGCGTCCGCCATGCTGATGAAGGCGCCGACCGCCAGGGCCACGAGCAGCCACCTGCTGGAAGAGGAGCCGGCGGGACCGGGACCGGTGTCCAGGGCGGTGGCCCTCTGCGCCGGGGCGATCTGGGCCGCGAGGGCGCGACCGGCCACCCGCGACGTCGCCATGGGGTTAGGGGCGAAGAGGGATGCGCGGGCCGGAGGGCATCACCGGGCCCGCCGCGCTGGCGAAGTTCTCCTGGCTCACCCGGCCGGCGATGTGAGCGGCGACCTCGCGGAAGACACCACCGACGGCGCTGTCGGGAGCCGCCGCCATGAGCGGCTGACCGTCGCCGCCGCCGGTGCGAATGCGGGGGTCGAGCGGGATGGCCCCGAGGAAGGGGACGTCGTACTTCGCCGCCAGCTCGCTGCCGCCGCCGCGGCCGAAGATGTCGGTGGTCTCACCGCAGTGGGAGCAGATGAAGCCGCTCATGTTCTCGACGATGCCGAGGACAGGCACCTTGACCTGGCGGAACATCTCGATGCCCCGGCTCACGTCGGCGAGCGACACGTCTTGCGGCGTGGTGACGATCACCGCCCCTGTCATGGGCACGCTCTGGGCGAGGCTGAGCTGCACATCGCCGGTGCCGGGAGGGAGGTCGACGACCAGGTAGTCGAGCTCGCCCCACTCCACCTCATAGAGGAATTCGCGCAGTCCCTTGGCGAGCATCGGCCCGCGCCAGATCACCGGCTGGCCCGGCTTGAGGATGGTGCCGAACGACATCACCTTGATGCCGTACGCATCGAGAGGGCTGATGCGGTTGGACTCGCCCGGCTCCGGCTGGGCGGTGATCCCCATCATGATCGGCACGTTGGGGCCATACACGTCGGCGTCGAGCAGGCCGACGCGCGCGCCGGTGAGGCTCAGCGCGATGGCGGTGTTGACGCTGACGGTGGTCTTGCCGACGCCCCCCTTGCCGGCGCTGACGGCGAGCACGTTGCGCACCCCCGCGATCTCCTGACGGCCGGGGAGGCCACGGGTGGAGGTGACGTTGGCGTCCCAGCTGATGTCGATCGTCTCGATGCCGGGCACCGTCCCGATCACGGCGGCCTCGATGGAGGTGCGGATCTGGTCCTTGAGCGGGCACGCCGGGGTGGTGAGAACCACGCGCATGAACGCCGTGGAGCGCTCGATTCTGAGGTCGCGCAGCATCCCCAGCTCCAGCATGGGCCGGCGCAGCTCGGGATCGACGACTGCGGCGAGCGCCTGCTCGAGGACGGCCGACGGCGAGGCGTCACTCATACGCGTTCGAGTATGGCAGAGGCCCGAGCGCGGCCGACCGCACCACTAGAATGGCCGGTCATGCTGAGCCGCGACGTCCTTCGTGACCTGGAGCGGCGGGTGGGAACGTCGCACGTGTACACGCGTCCGGCCGACCTCGCCGCGTACGCGTACGACGCCTACGGTGCCTCCGGGCTGCGCCGCCTCGCCGAGGCGGTCGTCTTCCCGGCGTCGACCGACGAGGTGGCGGGAGTGGTGGCGGTGTGCGCCGGCCATGGTGTCGCGGTGGTTCCCCGGGGCGCCGGCACCGGCTACGCCGGGGGCGCCGCCGCCGACGGCGGCGTGATCCTCAACCTCTGCCGGATGACCCGGGTGGGTGCCCTCGAAGCGGAGGCGCAGCGCATCTCCGTCGAGGCGGGGGTGATCACCGCCGAGGTCCACGCCCGCTCCGCGGCGGAGGGGCTGTACTACCCGCCGGACCCGGGATCGTCGAGCACCTCGACGATCGGTGGCAACGTCGCCTGCAACGCCGCCGGTCCCCACACCCTCCGCTACGGGACCACCACCGACTTCGTGGCCGGGCTGACGGCGGTCCTCGCCGACGGTCGGGTGCTGCATCTCGGCGAGGGTGCCGACGCGCCCCAGCTCATTCCTCTCTTGTGCGGCTCCGAGGGCACCCTGGCGGTGATCACCGAGGCGCTGCTGCGCCTCATCCCCGCCCCGCCCGCCCGGGCCACCCTGGCCGGCACCTTCGATGGCATGGAGGCAGCCTGCGCGGCGGTGGCGGCGATCGCCGATGCGGGCATCGTGCCCGCCGCCCTGGAGTTCCTCGATCGAGCCGCCCTCGACGCCATCGCCGCCACCGGGGCGGGCCACGTGGCCCCGGGCGCGGGGGCTCTGCTCATCGTCGAGGTGGAGGGCGCCACCGCCGAGGTCAACGCCCACGGCGAGGCGGTGCGTGGCGCCCTCGCCCACTCCGAGGCCCGCACCATCGACCACGCCACCAGCGCTGTCGAGGCAGCCCGGCTGTGGCGGCTGCGCAAGTCGGTGAGCGCGGCGGTGGCCAAGGTGCAGGTCGGCAAGGTCAACGAGGACGTCGTGGTCCCCCGCGACCGGGTGGCCGAGCTGGTGTCACGAAGCCGGCAGATCGGGGTGGCCACCGAGCTCGGGGTGGTCAACTTCGGCCACCTCGGCGACGGCAACATCCACACCACCTTCCTCATCGACCCGCGCGTCGCCGGGGACCGGCTCAAGGCGGCGGCCGCGGCCGAGCAGCTCTTCGAGACCGTGCTGTCGATGGGCGGGTCGCTGAGCGGCGAGCACGGGGTGGGCACCGCCAAGCTCGCCTTCGTCGAGCGCCAGCTGGGCCGCGAGCAGGTCGCCCTGATGCGCCGGCTCAAGCGCGCCTTCGACCCCGGGGAGGTGCTCAACCCCGGCAAGAAGATCCCCGCGGAGACCACCCCCCCGGACGGTGCCGGGGAGCCGGTGCGGGAGACGGCCACCGTCTCCTGACCGGCCGCGCCCGCCTACCTCTCCGCGGTGAGGAGCGCGCCCACGAAATCGGTCTGGCCCACCCGCGCCGCCAGGTCGTGGCCGGCTTCGTCCATGTCCAGGGCCGCCTCGTAGATGAAGGAGTACACGTTCTCCATGGTCCAGTCACCGAAGCCGAGCTCGGCGAGCACGGTGCCCAGGCGGCGGTCGCCCATCCCGGCCTCGAGGACCTCCGTGGCCGCGGTGTAGAGGGCCACCAGGATGCGCAGCTCCGCCTCGTACTCCTCGATCAGCTCCGGATCGGCCTCGTCGGCGCGCAACCGGGTCAGCGTCGAACGGATCGACTGGATCTCGAGCTGGTACTCGTCCACTCCATCCTCACCGGCGGTGGCGCCGCCGCGACGTCAGTACAGCAGGTGGTGCAGGGCGATCGTCGGGGCGGCGAGGATGGCGATGATGTTCATCACCTTGATCATCGGGTTGATCGCCGGCCCGGCGGTGTCCTTGTAGGGATCGCCCACAGTGTCACCGGTGACGGCGGCGGCGTGGGTGTCGGTGCCCTTGCCGCCGAAGTGACCGTCCTCGATGTACTTCTTGGCGTTGTCCCAGGCCCCGCCACCCGTGGTCATCTGCAGGGCGACGAACAGCCCCACCACGATGGTTCCCAGCAGCATGGCGCCGAGCGCCTGGGGGCCGAGGATGAAGCCGACGGCGAGCGGGGCCACCACCGGGAGCAGCCCGGGGATGATCATCTCGCGCTGCGCGGCGGCGGTGACCAGGGCCACGCAGCGCGCGTACTCCGGCTTGCCGGTGCCGTCCATGATGCCGGGGATCTCGCGGAACTGGCGGCGCACCTCGACGACCACGCCTCCGGCGGCGCGGCCCACCGCCAGCATGCAGAGAGCCCCGAAGAGGAAGGGCATGATGCCCCCCAGGAAGAGGCCGACGATCACCACCCCGTTGCTGAGCGAGAGATCGAAGCTGAAGGGCACACCACCGTGGTGGTTCTTGAGGACGTCCGTGTAGCTGGCGAAGAGCACCAGCGCGGCCAGGCCCGCCGAACCGATGGCGTAGCCCTTGGTGACCGCCTTGGTGGTGTTGCCCACCGCGTCCAGCGGATCGGTGACGTTGCGCACCGCCTCCGGCAGGTTGGCCATCTCGGCGATGCCCCCGGCGTTGTCGGTGATGGGCCCGTACGAGTCGATGGCCACCACGATGCCGGTCATGGAGAGCATCGACATGGCGGCGATGGCGATGCCGTAGAGGCCGGCCAGGGCGGCCGACGCCAGGATGCCGATCCCGATCACCAGCACGGGGATGGCGGTGCCCTCCATGCCGATGGCCAGCCCCGCGATGATGTTGGTGGCGTGCCCGGTCTGGGACGCGCGCGCGATCGTCTTCACCGGCCAGAACTGCGAGCCGGTGAAGAACTCGGTGATGGCCACGATCAGCACCGTGATGACGATGCCGATGACAGCGCACCAGAAGAGGTTGTTGGCCCCCGCGGTGAAGGCGCTGTTGGCGAACTCGCCGTTGCTGTCGAGCAGATGCGTGGCCAGGTAGAAGAGGGGGATGGCCACCACCACGGCGGCGAGCAGCCCCTTGTACAGGGCCCCCATGATCCACCCGTTGCGGGGGATCTTCACGAACAGCGTGCCCACGATCGAGGCCACGATGCTGATGGCTCCGAGGATCAGCGGATAGACGATGAAGGCCAGGCTGTGCCCGGTGCTGCTCTTGTAGAGGAGTCCACCGAGCAGCATGGCGGCCACCGCCGTGACGCCGTAGGTCTCGAAGAGGTCGGCCGCCATGCCGGCGCAGTCACCGACGTTGTCGCCGACGTTGTCGGCGATGACCGCGGGGTTGCGCGGGTCGTCCTCGGGGATGCCCGCCTCCACCTTGCCCACCAAGTCGGCACCGACGTCGGCGGCCTTGGTGTAGATCCCACCGCCGAGGCGGGCGAACACGGAGATGAGGGAGGCGCCGAAGGCGAAGCCCACGATGTAGTCGATGTTCTGGAAGACGCCGTAGGCGATGACCACGCCGATGAGACCGAACGCCACCACCATCATGCCGGTGACAGCCCCACCGCGGAAGGCCATGCGCAACGCCGGCTGAAGGCCGTCGCGAGCGGCTTCGGCGGTGCGCAGGTTGCTGCGCACCGAGATGTTCATGCCCACGTAGCCGGCGGCGGCGCTGAGGGCGGCTCCGAGGACGAAGAGCACCGCCGTCTGCCAGCCCAGCGCGATCAGCAGGAACACGAAGATGACCGCCCCGATGGCGGCGATGATCGTGTACTGGCGGTTGAGGTACGCTTTCGCGCCCTCCTGGATGGCCAGGGCGATCTCGCGCATCCGCTCATTGCCCTGGGGCTGGCGCAGCACCCAGAAGATGAGGTAGACGGCGTAGGCCAGGCCCAGCACCCCCGCGGCGGCGATGGGCAGCAGGACATTGATGGTCATGCGGTCCTTCCGAACAGGCGGCACTGCACGCGGCGGCCGCCGATAGACGAGCCGCGAGATTGTAGCGACCGGCGACCCTGACGCGATGCCGCCCGTGTAGGCTCGAACCCATGCCGCAGCCCCCTGCGACGGTCATCATCGCCGTCGGTGACGAGGTGCTCTCGGGTCACACTCAGGACACCAATTCCGCCTTCCTGGCGGCGCGCGCCTTCGCGGCAGGCTTCCCGGTGCGCCGCATCGAGGTGGTCGCCGACCGCCTCGATGACGTCGCCGGGGCGATTCACCGGGCCCTCGGAGAGGCCGAGGTCACGCGGATCGCGGTGTGCGGAGGCATCGGCCCCACCCCCGACGATCGCACCTTCGAGGCGGTGGCGCGCGCCCTCGGCCGGCCTCTCGAGGAGAACCAGGCGGCTCTCGCCGGCATCACCGCCATGGTGGCGCGGATGCACGCCGCCGGCTGGATCGCCCACAACGTGGTCAGCGAGGGCAACCGGCGCTGCGCCATGGTTCCGGTGGGGGGCACCGTGCTCCCCAACCGCCGCGGGATGGCCCCGCCGATGGCGTACGAGGTGTCTGCCGATCGCTGGCTGTTCATCCTCCCCGGTGTCCCGCGCGAGTTCACCACCATCGTCGAGGAGGAGCTGATCCCCAGGTTCTTCACCGGCGGCACCGCCTCAGCGCTGGTGGAGGTGCGCTTTCAGGGGGTTCCCGAGTCGGAGCTGTATCTGCCCATGCGCCGGCTCGCCGAGGAGTTCGACGACGTACTCGCCGGCTCGTACCCGCAGACCGAGCTGCGCCAGGTCATCGTGCGGCTGCGCGGCCTCGACAGAGAGCACGTCAGCGCGGCGGCGCGCCGGCTCATCGAGCTCGACGATCGCGGGCAGCTGGTCGACACCACCGCGACGAGCACAGTCCCGCACAAAGAGAGAGAGGGGAGCCGCAGCCCTCCTCTCTCTGGGTCACGCTAGACCCTTGGGTCAGCCGACCTTCTGCAGGTTGCGAGCACGCGGTCCCTTGGGGCTGTCCACCACCTCGAAGGTGACCGACTCACCCTCCTCGAGGCTGTCGAAGTCGACGGTGGTGAGCTCGGTGCGGTGGAAGAACGCCTCCGAACCGTCATCACCGCGGACGAAACCAAAGCCACGGTCGGGGCTGATCATCTTGATACGGCCAGCGGGCACTTGTGG
>DASZKZ010000019.1:0-22355 GCA_035552595.1 Candidatus Dormiibacterota bacterium | reverse complement strand
CGGGACGGGTCATCGTCGTCGACGAAGAACGCCTCGTCCGCATCGCCGCCACCCGATCCCGTGCGCTGTGAGCGTCCACGGTCAGCCGGCAGCCATCGCGGCGATGGCTGCCTCTCGACTCTGATCGACCACGATGGCCCGCTCCACGAAGGCGCACAGCGCGTTGGCGAGCGGGATCTGGCCGGCGCGCGTGCAGGCCACGCGCAGCAGGTCGGGCGAGCACACCAGCACGGCCATGCAGCGCGCCCGCGACACCGCCACGTTCATGCGGTTGCGCGAGTAGAGGAACTCGATGCCCCGGGGCACGTCCTCAGCCAGCGAGGTGGCCATCGAGTACAGCACCACGGCGGCCTCCTGTCCCTGGAAGCGATCCACAGTCCCCGCGGCGACGTCGTCCGGGAGCCGGCGCCGCAGCGCGGCGACGTGGGCGTTGTACGGCGCCACCACCAGGATGTCGGAGGCGGACAGCGCCCGCTCCACACCGCCGCGGTCGATCCAGCGCCGCCCCAGCAGGCGCGCCACCAATGCCGCCACCGCGATCGCCTCCTCGTCCGAGGCGGACCGGTTGCCGGTGTGCTCCACCGCCAGCCAGCGCAGTCCAGTTCCAGAGAGATCGTCGTCGCCGAGCACTGTCTGCCGTGCGCAGTCGGGGCTGGCGAAGAGCCGCGAGTCGTAGAAGATGGTGGAGATGTAGGCGCAGATGTCGGGGTGCATGCGCCAGGTGATGTCGAGGAAGAGACCGCGGTCTGGGGGCACTGTCTCGTCGGTGCCGAGCAGGTGACCGAGCGCCGACACCTCCGCCCCGGGCGGGTGCGATCCCGCTGAGGGCTGCTCCAGCTGCTGCGGATCGCCGAGGAGCACGATGCTGCGCGCGCAGCCGCCGATGGCCACGACATTGGCCAGGGAGAGCTGCCCGGCCTCGTCGACGAACAGCGTGTCGAACCTCTCCGCCATCTCCGGGCGCGCCAGCAGCCACGCCGTGCCCGCCACCACGTCGACCGTGCCCTCATCGAGCGCGGCGGCGATCATGCCATTGCTGCCGACGCACTCCACCTGCGGGTCGTCACACCCGCGCTCGTCGCTGCGCTGCATCACCCGGATGCTCACCCCGCGGCGTCTGGCCTCCTCGCACACCCTGCCCAGGAGGTGGGTGATGGCGCGATGGGACAGCGCCGTGACGGCCACGCGCCGCGCCGGTTGCGCCGTCACCTGGTCGAGGATCGCCACCGCCGCGGTGTGCGTCTTGCCGGCGCCGGGGGGGCCCTGCACGGGGAGGCAGGTGTCGTCGGCATCGCCAACTGATCGCTGCGCCGCCTCCAGGACCGTCTCCTCGACACGCCGCAGCGGGTCGCCGTCGCGCACGCCGAGGATGCGAGGACGCCGGCGCAGGAGGAGGTCGCGGACGGCGCGGAAAGGGCCCGGCCCCTCGACGCCATGGTCGCGAACCGACGCGCCCACCCGAAGCAGCGCGTCGCGCAGCACCCCGGTGGCGGGCGGGCCGCCGGGGATGAGCGCGGTCGGTTTGGGCTCGCGCATGGTCCCGCGTTTGATGAGCAGGACGCCCCGCGCGGCGTCGATGTGGTGAATGGAGCCCACCCGGTGGGTGACCCAGTTGCCCGAGTCGTCCTCATGGGTGCGCGGGTCCTCGACACTGTCACCCGCCTTGAGCTTGGTCTCCTGCACCGGGAAGGTGAAGCGGTAGAGGCGCGACCTGTCGATGACCCCGGCTTCGCCCGCGAACGCCAGGCCGCCCAGCGACCCCGGGTCCTCGACGAGCTCATCGTCCGACGCGTCCCGGCGCGCGAAGTACTCCCACCAGGTTGGCTTGGCATCACGCCGGTGCCAGTCGAGCAATGACGCGAGGAGGATCCTGGCCTGCTGCTCCGGCGTCCGCTGCTCGGGGTCGACGGCGATGCCCTCGGTGAGCTGCGCCGCGAGCACCTGGGTGGCAGCGCTGCCATCGGCCACCGCCGGCGTGGCCGCGCCGTCGTTGAGCGGCGGCCGCGGCAGCGTGCCACCAAGGCGCTCCTCCAGCTCCGCCCGGCGCTGCTCCAGCCAGCCGCGCAGACCCACGAGCGAGCGGCAGTCCTCCTCGTTGTAGAGGCGGATGGCCTCGAGGATGGCGTCATCCCTGTCCTCCAGCCAGAGCTCGTACTGGACGATGCTGGTGCCGGCGTCGGCAACCTCCCCCCGGCGGGCGCCCATGTACAGCGGCTCCAGCTTCTTCAGCGAGTACGACTCCACCCCGATCCGCACCCCCTGGCGGACGGCGCGGTAGAGGTCGACGAACACCCCGCCGCGGAGCAGGCTGTCGACCTCCTCCTCGCGGGTGGCGTATTGGCCCATGAGCCGCTTCATGGCGGCGGGCTCATAGGCGGCGTAGTGGTAGACGTGCATCCCCGGATGGGCTCGCCGCCCCGCCATGACCATGTCGATGAAGCCCTCGAAGGCGGCCTTCTCGGCAGCGGGATGGTGCGCCCACAGGCCCCGGAACGGTGCCTCCGGCTGGTCGCCCTCGACCCAGCCGAACAGGTATTCCCGGCCGAGAAGACCGGCGAAGCGGTCGCCCTCCATGTCGAAGAAGATGTCTCCAGGCGAGGGCGCCGGCAGCGAGGCGAGGCCGCCGTGGGGCGCATCCGGGTCGGGGTCGACGAAGCTCCACTCGACGGCGCCGGCGTCCGACTCCACCTGGAGCCGGGCCTGCTCGCGAAGTGCCTGGAGAACGGGGGCGCGCACCTGGTCCACCTCGACACCCACGGCCAGGTTGGCGAGCGCGGTCCTGGTCTCGATGCCCGCGGCCGCGAGGCGGGTGCGCTGGTCCTGGCGGATCCCCGCCACCAGGGAGAGATGGTCGTCGCGGCGCCACTCGGCGGCACAGCGGTCCCGCCAGTCGCAGTATTCGCAGAGGGCCACGGGTTGTGGGGCTGTGGCCATCAGGCCGCGGTCGACGGCATCCTCGAAGCGGCCGTGCACGGTCGCCAGGTAGGCGGAGATGTCGGCGTAGAGAAAGGACTCGACGCTGTCATCGCCGAGCACGACGTGGAGCGACCGCGGCGCCACCCCCTGGAGCCGCGCCACCTGGCGGGTGTAGTCGCCGAGCTGGAGCAGGGTGGCGGCCTTGGTCCTGCGCGCCAGCTTGGTGTCGTGCGCCTCGTAGCTCCAGCCGCCCAGCTCGCTGGGCATCGACGTGCGCCGCAGGAAGTCGGCGTGACCGCGCCAGCGGCCGTCGAAGAAGCTGGCCTGGTAGATGAGATCCACGCCCTCGCGCATCG
The DNA here is from genome assembly GCA_035552595.1 of Candidatus Dormiibacterota bacterium. GTDB lineage: Bacteria > Chloroflexota > Dormibacteria > Aeolococcales > Aeolococcaceae > Aeolococcus. The sequence goes on along the minus strand of DASZKZ010000019.1, from coordinate 19,083 downwards.
CCCCCAGGGTCTGTGCCTCGGCGGCGCGGAGGCCGGCGAGGGTGCCCTCGGGACGGGCGATCTCCACGGCGCTGCCGACCTCCGCGCGCAGCCGCTCCAGGTACCGGGCCTCATGGCGGTTGCCGTGCTTGCGCAGCACCTCGATGAACGGATCGTCCCGCCGGGGGCGCTCCAGCTCGCCGCGGGCGACCAGGCGGTCGAGATGGGAGCGGTGCTCGCAGCCCGTGTAGGCGACCAGGTCGCTGGGGCTGAGGACCAGCACTCCGTCGATGTCTTGCACGCCGCCAATGGTGAACCGCCGGCGCGACAGCTGCCTGTCGTGTCTCTTGGCAGACTCACAGGAAAGCGTCAGTAAGACGTAAGGCACCGGGGGTAGGCTGTCGTCGATGAGGCAATCCACGCCCGCCGATCGAGACCGCGCCCAGCGCCGGGTCCGCTCGATCACCGTGGGCTCCGCGGTGGGGGCCGGGGTGCTCACCCTGGTGGGCGCCGCGGTGACCGCGGGGACCTTCGCCGGCCGCACCGTCGCGTCCCCCTCATCGGCCACCCCTCCCGCCGCCGCGCCCACCCTCGACCCCACGACCGGGCTGCTGCCCCCGCCCCAGGCCCCCACCGACAGCTCGGGGCTGGGCGGCTCCAACGGCGGGTCGGCGAACCCCCCGGTCGTCTCCGGCGGCTCGTAGACCGTGCTCCGGGTGGAATGGCGCGCCCTGGGCACGACGGTGGTGGTGGCGGTCAGCGACGACCACGCCCTCGAGGCGGCGCGTGACGCGGTCGCCGCCGAGGTCGACGCCCTCGATCGCGCCTGCAGTCGCTTTCGCGCGGACTCCGACCTGGTGCACCTCAATGCCGCGGGAGGGCTGCCGGTGGTGGTCAGCCCGCTCCTCGCCGAGGCCATCCGCGTCGCCCTGCGCGCCGCCCGCCTCACCGACGGCGACGTCGACCCCACCGTGGGCGGCTCCATGGCGGCGATCGGCTACGACGCCGACTTCGCGACGCTGGCGCGCGAGGGAGGCGGCCCCGAGGTGCGCTACCGCCCCGCCGGCGACTGGACCGCGGTGGTGATCACCGAGTCCCCCGCCCTGGTGACGATGCCCGCCGGGACCGTCCTCGATCTCGGCGCCACCGCCAAGGCGCTCGGCGCCGATCGAGCGGCGGCGGCGGCCCAGGCCGCCACCGGCGCCGGTGTGCTGGTCAGCCTGGGCGGCGACATCGCGATTGCCGGCCCTCCGCCGGAGCAGGGATGGCCGATCCATGTCACCGACGACCACACCGCCTCCCCGGACGCCCCCGGGCAGTCGATCGCGCTGCACAGCGGCGGCCTGGCCACCTCCAGCTCGACGGTGCGTCACTGGCGACGCGGTGGCCTGCCCGTGCATCACATCGTCGATCCCCGCACCGGCATCCCCGCCCAGTCTCCGTACCGCACCATCAGCGTCGCCGCAGCCACCTGCGTCGACGCCAACACCGCCAGCACCGCCGCCCTGGTGCGCGGGGGCCGGGCCGCCGTCTGGCTGGAGTCGAGCGGGCTCCCGGCGCGGCTGGTCACGCACGACGGCGTGGTGCTGCACCTCAACCACTGGCCGCTCACGGCGGAGCTGGCGGCGTGATCGCGGCCTCCGGGCCCACCGCACTCTGGTACACGGCGCGCAGCACCGGGTACGTCAGCCTGATGATGCTCACCGCCATCCTGGTGCTCGGCATCATCACCTCGATGCGCTGGGACAGGCGGGACTGGCCCCGCTTCCTCAGCCAGGCGCTGCACCGCAATCTCTCCCTGCTGGTGCTCGTCTTCCTGGCCATCCACATCGTCACGTCGGTCGTCGACCCGTTCGCCGGGATCGCGGTGCTCAACGCCGTGCTGCCGTTCACCGGCTCGTATCGCCCGGTCTGGATGGGCCTCGGTGTCCTGTCCATGGAGCTGCTCGTGGCTCTGACCATCACCAGCCTGCTGCGCCAGCGCATCGGGTTTGCGGCATGGCGGTTCATCCACTGGGCCGCATACGCGTGCTGGCCGCTGGCGATCCTCCACACACTGGGCACGGGCAGCGACGTGCGCTCGGTGTGGGCCCTGGTGCTCGGCCTGGGGTGCGTCGCCGCAGTGGTGATGGCGGTCGCCTGGCGGCTCATCAGCGGCCGTGCCCGGCTGTCCCTGATGCGGCGCGGTGTCGCCCTGCTGGCCGCCGCGGCGGCGACCGTCGCTCTGCTCGGCTTCGCCGCCGCCGGCCCGCTGCACAGCGGCTGGGCCAAGGCGGCCGGCACCCCGGACCGCCTCCTCGCCGCCGGCGGCACGCCCGCGCCGGCGGCCACCACCCCCACCCCGGTCCCCGTCCCAGCGCTGGCCACCGGGCTCAACGACAGGGTGGCCGGCACCGTCGTGCAGAACGGCAACACCGTGCAGGTCAACCTCACCGACACCAGCGACTCCACCCTGCGCGTCATCGTCGCCGTGGCCGGCAACTCCTCGACGGGCCGGCTGCTCATCACCAAGAGCGGCGCCACCGTCTGCAACACCACCGCCTCGGTGGTGCAGGACGTCACCGCCACCTGCGGCCACACGTCGGTCGACGTCAGCCTCGCCCAGCAGGCGGATGGCACCGTGGCGGGCCAGCTGGTGACCAAGGCGGCCGGGCAGTGATCGCCCCGGCGGCGACGCAGCGACTCCTCGATGGTCCTCCACCGTCGGCGGGACCCGAGAGCCTGGCGGCGCACCTCGCCCGGCTGGGCCCCCGGCCACGGCATCCCGGCGGCTCGCTGATCGAGGTCATCGACAGAGCCGAGCTGCGCGGTCGCGGAGGGGCGGCGTACCCGGCGGCGGGCAAGTGGGCGGCCACACGGCAGCGGTCGCGCGGCAACGCGGTGGTGGTCGCCAACGGCGCCGAGGTCGAGCCTCTCAGCGCCAAGGACCGGCTGCTCATGACGACCCGCCCGCACCTGGTCCTGGACGGCCTCCTGGTCGCCGCCGAGGCGGTCGCCGCCGAGCGCGCGGTGCTGTACATCTCGCGCGCCGACGACGACGTCGGTGCCGCCCTGAGCGCGGCCATCGAGGAGCGGCGCGCGGCCGGCGATCTGCCGCTCCCGGTCTCGCTGGCACGCGCCCCGCACCGCTATGTGGCCGGCGAGGAGACGGCGGCGATCGCCCACCTCAACGGGGGCGCGGCGCGGCCCACCATGGTGCCGCCGCGACCCTTCGAGAGGGGCGTGGACGGTCGCCCCACCGTGGTCAACAACGTGGAGACGCTGGCCCACGCCGCGCTCATCGCCCGCCATGGTGCGGACGGGCATCGCCGCGCCGGCGCCGACGGCGCCACAGGGACGACCCTGGTCACCATGGCGGGCGCCATCCATTCGCCGGGCGTGTACGAGCTCGACGGCGGCTCGACGGTGGCCCAGGCAGTGAGCGCCGGAGGCGGAGCCACCGCCTCGGTCGCCGCCCTCCTGGTGGGGGGGTACTTCGGACGCTGGGTGGCGGCCGACGAGGCCTGGGATCTGCGCCTCGGCATCGACATCCCCCTGGGGAGCGGCGCCATCGCCGTCTTCCCGCACGGACGCTGCGGGGTCGCCCAGGCGGCGGCGATCGTCCGATTCCTGGCCCGAGAGAGCGCGCGCCAGTGCGGCCCCTGCGAGCACGGCCTCGCCGCGCTGGCGGCCACCACAACCCAGCTCGCCTCCGGCAAGGCCAGGCCGCGCGACACCGAACGCCTGCAGCGCTGGATCGGCCAGATCGCCGGCCGGGGCGCCTGCCACCATCCCGACGGTGCGCTGGTGCTGCTCTCCAGCGCCCTCCGTGTCTTCGCGGGAGACGTCGCCACCCACCTGCGCAAGGGACGATGCGACCGCGATCCGACCCCCCTGCTGCCCGCTCCCGAATGGTCGGGGAAGCGCCGGTGAGCCGGCTGCGCGTCAACCCCATCCGCTGCACCGGGTACCAGATGTGTGCCGAGCTCCTCCCCGAACGGATCACCCTCGACGATTGGGGCTACCCCATGCTCGACGGGCGCCCTCTCAGCCCGCACCTGGTGGAGCTGGCGCGCAAGGCGGTGGCCGCGTGTCCCACCGCGGCCCTGCGGCTGGTCGCCGAATCGGAGCCGACGCGCTGACCGGTGCGGCGCTCAGGCCTGGCTGCGCACCACCACCGGCCGCCCCAGGGCGGAGTCGACCATCTCCAGGAAGTCCGAGACCTTGGCCGGCTTGGTGAGGTAGTCCACCGCCCCGGCGTCGCGCAGCCGGGTGAGCTGGCGCTCGGTGGCGTCGGCGCTGTAGATCACCACCGGGATGGCGGCGCTGCGCGCATCCTGGCGCAGGCGCGCCATGACCTCGTCGCCGTTGAGGTCGGGGAGGTGAAGGTCGAGGATGATCAGGTCAGGCTGGTGCTCGCGCGCCAGCTCGATCGCCAGTCCGCCCTGCATGGCGGTCATCAGCCGCACGCTCGGCCGCAGGGCGAAGATGGACTCGACGAGCGCCACGGTGGCGAGGTTGTCCTCGACGTAGAGGACGGTGTGCTGTGCCCCGGCATCGCGCAGGACTGGCGGTCCCCGGGCCGGGATGACCGAGGCCGACTCTGTGGCGGTGGCCCGCCTGAGGCGCACCGTGAACGTCGCACCCTTCCCCTCGACGCTGCGCGCCTCCACCGCCCCGCCCATGGCGACGGCGAGCTGCCGGGAGAGGGCCAGGCCCAGGCCGGTCCCCTGGACATGGCTGCGTTCGGCCCCGAGGCGCTCGAAGGGCTGGAACAGCCGCCCCAGCTCGTCCTCGCTCAGGCCGGGGCCGTCGTCGGTGACCTCGATCTCAACGTCGTCGCCTCTGACCGCCGCGCCGACGACGACGTGACCGCCCTCGGAGCCGTACTTGATGGCGTTGCTGAGCAGGTTGAGGAGCACCTGGATGAGGCGCTGGCGGTCGGCGCGGACATGGATCTGACCGGTGCCGTCGAGGCGCATGCTGATCCTGACGCTGCGCTCGTTGGCGGTCTGCGACACCAGGCCGACGCACTCCTCGAGGAGGGCGCGAACGTCGACAGGCTGGAGCGACAGTGACTCCCGGCCGGCCTCGATGCGGGCGATGTCGAGAACATCGTTGACCAGGCTGAGGAGGTGGGAGCCGGCGCGCTGGATGGCCTCGATGGCCGCCAGCTGGTCATCGCGCGGCTCACGCATCTCGAGCAGGTCGCTGAAGCCCAGCATCGCCGCCAGCGGGGTGCGCAGCTCGTGGCTCATCCGCGAGAGGTACTCGCTCTTGGCGTTGCTGGCCTGCTCGGCCGCGTCGCGGGCGCGGCGCAGCTCCTCGGCGGCCCGCTTCTCGCTGCTGATGTCGCGGTTGATCTCGAGAACCGACAGGGGCTCGCCCTCGTCGTCGCGCTGCATCGCCCAGCGGGCGCTGATGGGCAGGCTTCTGCCGTCCTTGGTGCTCTGCTCCAGCTCGCCCTCCCAGTGGTCGTTCTCGAGCAGAGCGGCCAGGATGGCGTCGAGGCCGATGGCGGCGCGGGTCCGAAGCAGGTCCTGGGGGTCTCTGGTCATGACCTCGGCCGTCCCGTACCCGTACAGCTCGGAGGCCCCCTTGTTCCAGTATTGGATGCTCCGGGTTGCGTAGTCCCAGCTCAGCACGGCGTCGTACGCCAGGTCGAGCAGCTCCGCGTTGCGGCGCACCCCGACCACGAGGTGGACGCGGTCCATGGCCACCGTGATCGACACCGCGTACTGCTGCAGGCGGGCCAGCTCCTCGTCCCCGAACAAGGGTGTGAACGGACCGCCGAGCACGGCCAGATAGCCGTTGCCCGCCTCGGTGTGCAGCGCCACCACCGCCGCCGCGCCCATCGAGCTGGTGAAGGCGAGCGACGCCTTGTCGCGCCTGCCCTCGAGCTCGCCGTGGAGGGCATCGCCGGCGGCGGCGCTGATCCCGGACACCGCCAGGATGCGGCCGTCGAGAGCGAGCAGGGCGCCGCCGCCGCCGAGCAGGCGCGCGGCCCATTCCAGCGCGCGCTCGGCCAGGGTCACCTCATCGGGCGAGTACAGGAGCAGGTTGTTGATGGCCAGGCGCAGCTGGATCTCCTCGCGCTCGCGCCAGATCCGTCGCAACCATCCCGGGGGGGACAGCGACGCTGCCAGCAGGGGCATGCTGAGCAGCACCACGCACTCGATGGCCACTTCGGCACTGAGGTTCTGCGAACCGACGGCGGCGACCGCGGTGGCGAGCAGGGCGATGACGAGCCCGGCGAAGCCCGCGTTCAGCGAGCGCAGCCTGGCGCGCTGCACCGCGGGGAGGCTGCCCGACACCCGCCAGAGCCGTTGGATCGACGCTCCCACCACCAGACACCAGCTGAGAAGCAGAGCGATGTCGACGGCCAGCGCCGGTCCGGTGGGCTTGCTCACCGCGCTGTCGAGGTTGACGGCGATGCCGGCCGCGGTGATGCCGGCAACCACCAGGGAGGCGATCCAAAGCTTCCACCTGCCGACCGGGATCAGGCTGTGCCGGAAGAGCAGAAAGGCGTAGGCGGACGCCATCAACAGGGCGATGCTCACCACCGTCAGCACCACGCGGGCGGTGCCGGACAGCTGGGTGAGCCGCCCCGCGAGGCCGATGATGCCGAGCAGGCCCACCGCCAGCGCCAGGCTCCCGCGGCTGCGGTCCCTGTGCCGGAGCCAGTCGCGGACGGTCAGAGCGCCGAGCAGGACCAACGACCCTGCCACCGCCCATTGCAGTGCCGCGAGTGCCTGGCTCACAAACGCGAGTATGACAACAGGCAGGCGGAGTGCCCGCGATCCGTCGCCGATCCTTCACCGGACCATGCGAGGCGCGGAGATCCGCCGCCGGCCTGAGAATTACCCGCGTGCCGCACTATTTCGATCGCCAGCCGCAGGCACTCTCCTGGCCCCGCCGGGTCACGCTGAGGCTGCCCGGCCTGAGCGTGGAGCTGCAGAGCGACGCCGGGGTCTTCGGATACAGGACGGTCGACAGCGGCACCGTCTTCCTGCTGCGCCGTGCCCCACCGCCCCCCCAGACCGGCGAGATCCTCGACCTGGGCAGCGGCTACGGGCCCGTCGCCGTGGCGCTGGCTCTGCGCGCTCCCGGGACGCGGGTGTGGGCGGTGGACATCAACCGTCGCGCCCTGGACCTCACATCACGGAACGCCGCTGCCGCGGGAGCCACCAACGTCGTCGCCGCCAGCCCGGAGGACGTGCCCGGCGCGCTGCGCTTCGACGCCATCTACAGCAATCCACCCGTGCGCATCGGATTGACGCTGCTCCATCCGCTTCTGACCGGCTGGCTGGACCGGCTCCATCCCGATGCGGCCGCCCACCTCGTGGTGCACCGCCATCTCGGCTCCGACTCTCTGGCGCGATGGCTCGCCGGCCAGGGCTTCCCGGTGCAGCGGCTGGCGTCGCACGACGGCTTTCGCATCCTCCGCGTGCAGGCGCGACCTGCCCTGGGGGATGATCGCTGAATGGTCATGCCTGCGCTCAACGGCGCCCTCGCGGTGATCCGCATCGACATCGACCCGGTGATTCACCTCGGCGCCCTCTCCGTGCACTGGTACGGGGTGATGTACGCGATCGCCTTCCTGGTGGCCTTCCGCTACGGGGTTCTTCCCCATGTCGAGGCACGTGGCATCAGCCGGTCGACGGCTGAGCGCGCCCTGATCTGGACGATCATCTTCGGGCTGCTCGGCGCCCGCCTCTACTACGTGGTGCAGCAGCCCAATCTCGGCGATTACCTGCACAATCCGATCCGAATCATCGCGGTGTGGGAAGGGGGCATGGCCTTCTTCGGCGCCATCATCGGAGGGCTGACCACTGTCGCCGTGTTCGCCTGGCGGAATCGCATCTCCACCTGGCTGCTGTGGGATGCGGCGGTGATCTTCGCGGTGGTCGGCCAGCCCATCGGGCGGATCGGCAACATCATCAACGGCGACATCCTCGGGGCGCGAAGCACCCTGCCGTGGGCCACGGGGTATGCCAACCCGCACGCGGTTCTCCAGCAGGGTTTTCACCTGGTCAACGATCCAGGAGGACCCTGGTACTACCAACCGGCGGCGGCCTACGAGGCCCTCGGCACCATCGCCATCGGGGTGATCCTGTTCGCCCTGCGCCGCCGCGGCGTGCGCAACGGGGCCCTCGCCGTCGCCTACCTTCCTCTGTATGCGATCAGCCAGCTCATCCTCTTCCAGCTCCGCAGCAGTGAGCCGGTGATCGGGCTCGGCCTGCACCAGGCGCAGTGGACGGCGCTGGTCATCCTGCTGGTGGTCACGCCGCTCGTCTTCCTGGCGTGGCGACGGGGGCTCGACACGGTGGCGGCGGCGACGTGATCTGCAATCCCCTCAACCCAGGTCCGCTGCCCGGTCTCGTCTCCGCGGCGTTCAGCATCCTCGAGCTGCTGGTGTTCGCGCGAGTCATGCTCTCCTGGCTGCCGATCAGCCCCTGGAACCCGATCGCACGCTGGCTGCGGCGCATCGTGGATCCCATCCTCCGGCCCTTCCGGCGCGTCCTCCCCAGCTTCGGCGGCATCGACTTCTCGCCGCTGCTCTGCTTGGCGGTGCTCTACGTGCTGCAGTCGGTGGTCAACACCCTGCTGCTCTCATGTGGGATCTCGCCGGTCAACGCCATCCTCAGCGTGGTCCGCCAGGTCGCGCTGGGCATCGTCGTCTTCTTCTGCATCGTGCTCTTCGTCCGTCTCCTCTTCTCGCTCTTCCACGCCGATCCGTGGCATCCGATCGTGCTCATGGTGCGGCGCTTCACCGACCCGCTGGTGCGGCCGTTCGTGACCGTGGTGCCACGTGGCGCCGCCATCGACGGTGGTGCGGCGATCGCGTTCCTGGTGTTCCTGGTGCTCTTCTTCGTGGGGCGCGCCCTCTTCGACGCGGCGGGGATTTACTAGCAGACCTCAGGCGCGCCGCCGCGGCATTCGCCTCGCGGCTTTTCACAGGGGCCGGGGGCAGATCCCCCGCCTCGCGCATGGTCGGAGTACATCCGACCACGCTCCACCCCGTCCCCCTCGGCGCGCCTCGTGCGCCGCTGTCGCGACGGGATTCAGCCGCGCCTGCCTGCGCCCCACACCTCTCGTTCGGGAGCGCGCTCGCGCCGCGTCTCGAGGCGGTACGCGCCGCCGCCCAGCAGCGCCTCGACGGTGCGCTCCAGCCCGGGGCCCGGCTCCACGGTGAAGCCGTCGTCGAGAGCGATGTCGTCGATGGACTCGGCGCTCTCCACGTGGATGACCACCGGGGCGGGACCACGGTGCTCGGCGATCGCCTGGTGCAGCGGCCCGACCAGGTGATGCTGGTCGGGGGCGAGGCGGAAGTGCACCGTGCTGTTGCGCCGCCAGGCCACGAGGCGCGGGTCGTCGATGGCGAAGATGGCGTCGGCTCGGATCTTGGCGGGCTCGCTCTCGCGTTCCTCGTCGTCGACGCCGTTCGATGCTCCCCGCCCGATCTCCACCTTGCCGCGGATGATCACCACGGCGTCGGGGCGGAGCAGCTCCGCCACCTCCTCGAAGACGCGGTTGAAGACCACCACCTCGCATGCCCCGGTGAGGTCCTCGATCTGCAGAAAGGCCATGCGCTGCCCGGTGGTGCTCTTGCGGGGCACGAAGGCGCGCACATCCCGGATGCAGCCGCCCACCTGCACGATCAGGCCGTCGAGGTGCGCGCCCAGCTCGTTGATGGAGGTGTCGACCCTCTCCTGCAGCGCTCCCGCGATGCGCCGCAGAGGGTGATCGCTGAGGTACATGCCGAGCAGGTCGCGCTCCCACGCCAGCCAGGAGTCGTCGCCATGGCCGTGCTCGAGGTCACCGCCGCCGCCCGCGATCATGGCGCGGGGGATCAGGGTGCCCACGATGTCGATGGCGTCGCCGAAGAGCGAGGTCTGGCCCAGGTCGCGCTCGCGTCGAACCGCAGCGGCGTGGTCCATGACCGAGTCCAGCTGGCGGAGCAGAGCGTGGCGGTCACCGAGGGGATCGAGAGCGCCGCACTGGATCAGCGATTCCAGGACGCGCCGGTTGAGGTCGCGGCTCTCCACCCGCATGCAGAGATCGACCAGGCTGGAGAACGGCCCGTCCTGGTCGCGCGCGGCGATCACGGCCTCGGTGACGCTGTTGCCGACGTTCTTGATGTGCTGGAGCCCGAAGAGGATCTCGCCGGTCGCGCGATCGCCAACGGTGAAGCCGGCGCCACTGCGGTTGATGTCCGGCTTGTGCACCACCAGCCCGTGTGCATGGGCATCGAGGATGGTCTGCTTGAGCTTGTCGAAGTCACCGCCCCGGCTGTTGAGCAGGGCCGCCATGAACTCGATCGGATGGTTGGCCTTCAGATACGCGGTCTGGTAGGAGATGAACGCGTAGGCGACGCTGTGTGATTTATTGAAGCCGTAGCCCGCGAAGAACGCGATGAGGTCGAAGAGCTCGATGGCGCGCTCCTCGGCCACGCCTTTGGCGGCCGCACCCGCGAGGAACTTCTTCCGCTGCTTGGCCATCTTGGCCTTGTCCTTCTTGCCCATCGCCGCACGAAGGACGTCGGCCTCGCCGAGCGTGAAGCCGGCCACGGCCTGGGCGATCTTCATGACCTGGTCCTGGTAGACGATGGTTCCGTGCGTCTCCCCCAGGACGGGCCGCAGCAGCTCCTCCAGCCCGACGGGGTACTCGACGGGCTGCTCGCCCCGCTTGCGTTTGATGTACTGCGCGGTGGCCCCACCCTCGATCGGTCCCGGCCGGTTCAGCGCACCCGCCAGGGCGACGTCGTCCAGCGTGCGCGGCTGCATGTCGATGAGGATCCGCTTGGCGAAGGTCGCCTCCAGCTGGAAGACGCCGTGCGTGTCGGCCTTCGACAGGAGCGCGTATGTGGGAGCGTCGTCGAGAGGGATCTGGTCGATGTCGATGCGGGTCCCGGTAGAGGCCTCGATCATCTGCAGCGCCTCCTCGATGACCGTGAGGTTGGTCAGCCCGAGGAAGTCGACCTTGAGGAGCCCCACCGCCGAGACCCCGTCCATGTCGAACATGGTCACCGCGGTGCTGCGGTCTCCCATCGTCGAACGCTGCAGGGGCACGATGTTGGTCAGGGGCTCGGCGCCGATCACCACGCCCGCCGCGTGCGTCGAGGCGTTGCGGCAGATGCCCTCGAGACGGCGTGCGTTGTCGATCACCTGGCGCGCCCAGCCCTCGCTGTCGTAGAGCGCGCGCAGCTCCCTGCTCTCGTCGAGCGCCTTGTCGAGCGTGATCTTCACGCTCATGGGGACGAGCTTGGCGAGGCGGTCGACATCGGGGAGCGGCACGCTGAGCGCCCGGCCCACGTCGCGGATCGCCGCCCGTGCGGCCATGGTTCCGAAGGTGATGATCTGTGCCACGCGGTCCTCGCCGTACTTGCCCTGGACGTACTGCAGGACCCGGTCGCGGCGGCGATCGTCGAAGTCGATGTCGATGTCGGGCATCTGGACGCGCTCGATGTTGAGGAAGCGCTCGAAGATGAGCCCGTACTTGAGCGGGCAGACGTTGGTGATGCGCAACACGTACGCGACCAGCGACCCCGCCGAGCTGCCCCGGCCCGGACCGACGACCACGCCGTCGCACCGTGCCGCACGGATGAGGTCCCAGACGATCAGAAAGTACGGCGCGAAGCCGGTGGTCTCGATGACGCCGAGCTCCATGGCCAGGCGCTCGCGCGCCTCACTGGTGATGTCCTCGCCGTAGCGCTCGCGGAGGCCGGCGTCACAGAGCTCACGCAGATGGGTCTCCGCGGTGTGTCCGGGCGGGATCGGCGAGTAGGCCGGCAGCAGGTTGCCGCCGAGCTTCAGCTCGAGGGTGCAGAGGTCGGCCACAGCCAGCGTGTTGCGCACTGCCTCGCCGTAGGCAGCGAAGCGGTCGCGCATCTCTGCCCCGGTGGTGACCGAGAAATGCGGTCCCGCGAATCGGAAGCGCTTCTCGTCCTCGCGGCGCGCCTGGGTCTGGATGCAGAGCAGGATGTCGTGCGCCTCGGCATCGTCGACGCCGATGTAATGGGCGTCGTTGGTGGCCACCAGGGGCAGACCGGTGCGCCGGGCGATCTCCTGCAGACCTCCGCGAATCGCCTCCTCCTCGGCGATGGCGTGGTCCATGATCTCCAGGAAATAGCCGTCGCGTCCGAACATCTCCATATGCTGGCGCGCGACGCTCTCGGCCCCGTCCATGTCACCGCTGAGGATGGCCTGGGGCAGCTCCCCGCCGATGCACGCCGACAGGCAGATCAGCCCGTCGGCATGCTCCCCGAGGAGCTCCTTGTCGATGCGCGGCTTGTAGTAGTAGCCCTCGAGATGTGACTTGCTGACCAGCTGGATGAGATTGCGGTAGCCGGTCTCGTTGCGCGCCAGCAGGATGAGATGGTTGGGATCACGGTCGGTGCGTCCCTCCTTGTCGTGGCGCGACCGCGGCGCCATGTACATCTCGCAGCCGATGATCGGCTTGACGCCCGCCGCCTTGGCCGCCGTGTAGAACTTGACGGCGCCGTAGAGCGCGCCGTGGTCGGTGACCGCCAGCGCCGGCTGTCCGTGACTCTTGGCGGTGGCCACCAGGTCGGCGATGCGAGCCGCGCCGTCGAGGAGCGAGTACTCCGTGTGGGTGTGCAGATGGACGAACGGAACGCTCTCTGCCTCGACCACGTCGACCACCAACCGCCGCTCCTCGCTGCTCCCGAACAGACGTACGGGAGTATAGGCCTCGCCCCGGCCACCCCGCGCAGCCACCCCACCGGGTTCGCCCATGCTTAACGGAACTTGGACTTTCTCACCGGCCTGCACGGCGCTGTCGCCACCGTCCTCATCTGCGTCCTCCTCTTCATCGACGAGGCGGGTGTGCCGCTGCCGTTCATCCCCAACGAGGTGCTGCTCATCGTCGCCGGGCTGCTGATCGCGGCGGGTAGCCTCAACCCCTTCATCTTCTATCCCTTCGCGTGCCTGGCCCTGTTCGGCGGCTCGTTCAGCGGCTACAGCTGGGCCAAGGCGGTGGGTCCGAGGCAGCTGCGCCGGGTGGCGGGCGTGCTCCACGCCACCAGGGCGTACGACCGGGCCACCCGGCGCCTGGCCAACGCCGACGCGCGTCACCTGGCGCTGAGCCGGGTGATCCCCGGGATCCGGGTGTACGCGACGCTGTGCGCCGGCTCGGCACAGGTGCCGGTGCGCACCTTCTGGGAGGCGAACGTGCCCGCCATCCTCAGCTGGGTGGCGGTGATGACGGGAATCGGCTTCATCGCCGGTGTGCCCGCCGAGCACCTGCTCACCACCGTCGAGGCCCAGCTGTTCAACTTCGCGCTCAGCGGGGCGCTGCTGGTGGGGCTCGGGGTGGTCGCCTACCGGGCGGCGCGGCGCACCCATGATCCCCGCCGCGAGCCGGCGGCCGGCCCCTTCTTCGGCATTGCCAGGCGCGATCGCTACTGGCTGGCCTTCGCCGTCGACGCGGGCATCGTCGCCACAGTCGTCGCCGGATTCGACCGGCTCACCCGCGCGGTGCTGCACTTCAAGTACCAGATCCTCCCGGAGGGCCGGTACGACGTCGGGGTGATCGTTCTGGCCATCGCGCTGGTGTACATCCTGCTGAGCCGGCGCAGCTCCACAGGGGAGACCACCGGCGAGCGGTTGTTCGACGTCAGCTATGTGCACCGCGGACGGCGCCCGCCGGTGGTGCCCGATGTGTTCGACGACGAGGAATGCGACGGCGAGCAGGGCGCGGTGGCGGAATCGCCGGAGCTGCGCGCCGTCGGGCCGCGTGCGTCGGCCGATGCGGACACGTCTACCGGCGTCTGACGACCGTCGCTCAGACCGTGAGGGCGGCGACCCGGCGCAGAGTGACGACGCACTCGATGTGGTGGGTCTGCGGAAACATGTCGACCATGTCCAGCCGCTCGACCCGGTACGGACCGGAGACGCTGAGGAGGCGCAGGTCGCGGGCCAGGGTGGCCGGGTCGCAGGAGACGTACACGACGGTCGGGGGACCGGCGAGGGCCAGCCAGGCGGTGACCCTGGGGTCACATCCGGCGCGCGGTGGATCGAGCACGATGGCACCGGCCCCCACGCCGGCGGAGGGCAGCGCCGCCTCCACGGCGTCGGCGACGTAGCGGACGCGCTCGGCGCACCCGTTGAGCTCGGTGTTGAGCACCCCGAACCGTGCCGAATCGCGGTTGTTCTCGATGCAGATCACCGCAGCGCCCGCCCTCGCCAGCTCGCAGGCGAGCACTCCGATGCCGGCGTACGCGTCCACGACCGTGCTGCCGGCCACGTCGCCGAGCCCGCGCAACGCGGCTCCGTACAGGGTCTCGATCTCCCCCCAGTTGACCTGGATGAAGGTGTCGGGCAGCACCCGAAAAGCGAGGCCCCGCCAGCGCAGCGTCGTGGAGCTGGTGCTCCAGCGCGCCTCGGCGGCCCGGGCGTGGGCGTCGACCGCCCCCGCGTCGAGCGCCCGGCTGGGGCGCGGCCTGAGCAGCAGCTCGTCGCCGTCCTCGCCCACAGTGAGATGGAGCGCGGTCAGCTCGGAGGTCGCCGCCTCACGCAGCAGGGTGCGCAGCACGGGCAGCGACTCGGTGACGCGGCGGTGATGGATCAGACAGTCGTCGACGGCCACCGGCTTCCAGCTGCGCATCCGGTTGAAGCCCAGACGCGCGTCGGCCATGCCGGCCCCACCCGGGATGACGTGGAACTCCCCACGCCAGCGATAGCGCCAGGGGTCGTCCATGCCGTGCACGGTGATGGCGTCGGGAAGCACAACGTGCTCACGGCGCATGGCGTCGCGCACGATCTCCTCCTTGAGCGTCAGCTGGCGCGCGTAGCCGACATGCTGCAGCTGGCAGCCCCCGCACTCTCCGTAGTACGGGCACGGCGCTGCCACCCGGTGCGCCGACGGCTCGGCCACGGCGACGGAGTCGGCGAACCACACCCTCCCCTTGCGATGGTGGAGCTCCACCTCGACCCGTTCGCCGGGCAGGGCGCCGTCGACGAAGAGCGACGTGCCGTCGTCGAGGCGGGCCAGGCACACCGCGCCGTGCACCATGTGCCCCGCCACGACGGTGAAGCGCTCGCCGCGACGATGCTCCACCCGCGCGGCCGCGGGCGGCACGGCCTCAGGCCGAGAGTCGCTCACGCAGCAGGGCGGTGACCAGGCGTGCGTCGGCGCGGCCGCGGGTTGCCTTCATCACCTGGCCCACCAGCGACTGCAGGGCGGCGTGGCGGCCAGCTCGGAAGTCGTCGCAGGCCTTGGGGTTGGCCTCGATGACCTCGCCGACGATCGCGCCCAGCTCGTCGGCGTCCCCGACCTGGCCGAGGCCGCGTTCGGCGACCAGCTCGGCGGGGTCCCCGCCCCCGACGTACAGCTCGGCGAGCAGCTCCTTGGCGGTGCTCCCGTTGATCGCCCCGGTCTCGAGCAGCCCGAGCAGTGCCGCCAGCCCGGCGACACCGAGCCCGCTGTCCGCGAGGCCCACGCGGTGCTGGTTGGCCAGGGCGGCCACGTCGCCCATCTGCCAGTTGGCGGCGATCTTGGCCGAAACGCCGGAGCCCACGAGCTCCTCGTAGGCGTCGGCGTCGGCACGCGTGCCGGTGAGCACGGCGGCATCGTACGGGGAGAGGCCGTACTGCTCGGCGAATCGAGCGGCCCGCGCGGTGGGCAGCTCCGGGATGGCCGCGCGGATCCGCTCCACCAGCTCCCGATCCAGCTGCAGGGGTGGCAGATCCGGCTCCGGGAAATACCGGTAGTCATGGGCCATCTCCTTGCTGCGCTGTGACACCGTGGCCCCGCGGGCGTCCACCCAGCCCCGCGTCTCCTGGACGAGCGTGCCGCTGGAGTCGAGCACCCCAGCCTGGCGCTCGATCTCGAAGGTGATCGCCCGATGCACGGCTCGGAACGAGTTCATGTTCTTGACCTCGACCTTGGTGCCCAGCTCGGTGGCACCGACCGGTCGCAGCGACACATTGGCGTCGCAGCGCAGCGAGCCCTCCTCGAGGTTGCCGTCGTTGACGCCGATGTACATGAGGATCTGGCGCAGGCGGATGAGGTATTCACGCGCTGCGTCGGCGCTGCGCAGGTCGGGCTCGCCGACGATCTCCATGAGGGGCACGCCGCAGCGGTTGAGATCGATCAGGGAGCTGGTCGCCTCCTGGAGGACGTCTCCGGCGTGGTGCATGGTGCCGGTGTCCTCCTCGAGGTGGACACGGGTGATGCCGCACCGCGTGGGCTCGCCACCGACCAGGAACTCGAGATGCCCGTTCTGGGAGAGCGGCAGGTCGTACTGCGAGATCTGGTAGCCCTTGGGCAGGTCAGGATAGAAGTAGTTCTTGCGGTCGAACTTGGTGAACGGCGGGATCTCGCAGCTCAGCGCCAGAGCGGTGCGCACGGTCATCTCCACCGCCACCCGGTTCATCACCGGCAGCGCGCCGGGCAGCCCCAGACAGACGGGACAGGTGTTGCTGTTGGGGGGTGCCGTCATGTAGGCGGCGCTGCACGAGCAGAACATCTTGCTGCGGGTCAGCAGCTGGGCGTGCACCTCGAGCCCGATGACCGCCTCGTAGCGCGTGTGCACGGGGCTTGCCGCCGTCTGCGCGGTCACGCCGACACCAGCGGAGCACGCTGCCGGTGCCACTCGGTCGCGGCCTCGTACGCGGCGGCGACCTGGAAGACGCGGGCGTCGCAGAGGCGCGGGGCGATCACCTGCAGACCGACGGGCAGCCGCTCACTGAACCCGCATGGCAGTGAGATGCCCGGGAGCCCGGCCAGGTTCACCGGGATGGTGAGCGCGTCGTTGAGGTACATCTCGACGGGATCCTGGATGGCGCCGGTGGTGAAGGCCACCTTGGGAGAGGTGGGGCACACCAGCGCATCGACCTGCGTGAAGACGGCGTCGAACTCGCGTGCGATCAGCGTGCGGACCCGCTGGGCCCGCCGGTAGTAGGCGTCGTAGTAGCCGCTGCTGAGCGCGTACGTGCCCAGCATCACGCGGCGCTTCACCTCGTTGCCGAAACCCTCGCCGCGGGTGCGCAGATAGGTCTCGGTGAGCGAGGGCCGCTCGACGCGGCGGCCGAAGCGCACGCCGTCGTAGCGAGCCAGGTTCGATGAGCACTCCGCGGGGGCGAGGACGTAGTAGGTCGACAGCCCCAGGTCGGTGCTCGGCAGCGACACCTCCGTCACCGACGCCCCCAGCTCCTCGAGGACGCGCACCGCCTCGGTGACACGGTCGCGCACCCCTGGCTCCAAACCCTCGCCCATGTACTCGCGCGGCAGGCCGAGGCGCATCCCCCTGACACCGTCGTGGAGCGTGGCCAGGGGATCGTCCATGGCATCGCGGACGGAGGTGCTGTCCCGGGGATCGTTGCCGCCCACAGCCCCGTAGGCGGCCGCGGCGTCCTCGACGGTGTGCGCGAAGGGACCGATCTGGTCGAGTGACGACGCGAAGGCGATCAGCCCGTACCGGGAGACGCGCCCGTAGGTGGGCTTGAAGCCGACCACCCCCGACAGCGAGGCGGGCTGGCGTATCGATCCGCCGGTGTCGGTGCCGTAGCTGATCGGCACCATGCCGGCGCCGACGGCGGCGGCGCTGCCTCCGCTGCTCCCACCGGGGACACGCTCCAGGTCCCAGGGGTTGCCCACCGGCCCGAACGCGGAGTTCTCGGTGGACGAGCCCATGGCGAACTCGTCGCAGTTGGTCTTGCCCATCGGCACCGCGCCGGCATCGAGGAGGCGCTGCACCGCGGTGGCGGTGTACGGCGGCCGGAAGGTCTCGAGGATGCGCGACCCGGCGGTGGTCGGGTATCCCTCCACGCAGAGCACGTCCTTGAGCGCCACCGGGATCCCGCAGAGCGGACCGGCCCCGTCGGGGTCCTCGCGGAGCATCCCGGCGGCGCGCTCGGCCTGGGCGTCGGCGAGCTCGTCGGTGCGCGCCAGGAAGGCGTGGAGCGACCCGTCGAGACGGCCCACCTGCGCCCGTGCGTCGTCGAGCAGCTGGCGCGGGGTCAGCTCACCGCGGCGCAGGGCGGCGCCCATCTGGGCAGCGGTCATGCCGGCGCTGCTCACTCCTGGATGGCTCCCACCTTGAAGTACTGGCCGTCGGTGTCGGGCGCGTTGGCAAGCGCCTCTGCCTGGGTCAGCGACTCCTCGGGCTCGTCCTCGCGCCACACGTTGACCAGGCTGCCCACCTGGGCTGTCTCCGGGATGTCGGAGATGTCGGCGCGCTGCAATGCCGAGATGTGCTCGAGGATGTTGTCGAGGTCCGCGCCGATGCGCCGCTGCTCGTCCTCGTCGAGCCCGAGGCGGGCGAGCCGGGCCACATGGGCGACCTCGTCTGGGCTGAGTGGCATCGCTCCATTATTCGCGACCCACGGGACCGGCCGTACCTCAGCTCTCGGGAAGTGGCAGCCAGGTCAGGACCATCTGCTCGGTGGGCGCGAAACCGGCGGCGCGGTAGGCGCCCAGGGCGGCGGGATTGTCGTCGCGCGTCCACACCGCCGCGAAGCTGACCTGGCGGCGTCGCATGAGCGCCATCGCCTCGGCCACGAGGCCGCGCGCCACGCCGCCACCACGCACCTCGGGGCGCACGTACAGCTCGGCGATCTCCGCCTCCAGCCCGGTGCCGGGGTCGAAGAGCACCACCCAGCACACGCCGATGGCGTGGCCGGCGCCGTCACGCGCCACCAGGAGGTGGTTCTCGCCGGTGAAGGTCGGGGCCGCTCGCAAGCGCCTCTCCACCTCCTCGCGGGTCTCGCGCGGGTGGGCGTAGTGGTCCTGCTCCTGCAGCGTCAGGTCGACGAGCAGAGCGGTGACCTCGGGGTCGTCGCCGACCAGCTCCTCGATGCGAATCTCGCCGGCCACCGGGGGATTGTGAGCGTGCCCACCCCGCATGGTCCGAGGCGGCGGGACCGCAGGCGTCAGGGAAGGGGCGTCCCACCAGCCTGCGGCGGCACCCCCAGCGGTGTTGCCGGCGGCATCTTGGTCGGAGGGCCGACGCACCGCGGTTGCAGGCTGGTGACGTCGGGGCAGGCGCTGGGCGTCGGGGGAGGCGACGGCGCCGCGCCGGCGACGTGCCTCCACGCGCTGCCGTTCCACACCCAGGTGTCGGAGCCGATCGAGCCACCTGCGCTGGATTGGTTGGACGAT
>DASZKZ010000018.1:0-19728 GCA_035552595.1 Candidatus Dormiibacterota bacterium | reverse complement strand
TACTCCGATCGCCAGCGACGGTACAGCTCGATGAGGTCCGCTCTCGCCTCCGGGGTGAGGTCATCGGGCTCGACCGTGCCCGCCGCCCGGATGGTCATCCTGATCTGCTCGAGGTAGGCGGCGCAGTTGCGGCAGCCACGGAGATGGAACTCGAGGCGGCGCCGGTCTCGCCGTGAGAGCGCCCCCTCCAGGTAATCGGAGACGAGCTCGACGGCCTGCCGGCATGCGATGTCTCTCGGTCGCAGCAGCAACATCGATTCAGTCCTTCCGCAATGCAGCGTCGAGGATCTCGCGCAGGCGGCTGCGGGCGCGATGCAGCAGGATGCGTTGATTGCCGGCGCTGATGGCGAGGACGCCGCACACCGCCTCGCTCGACAGCCCCTCCACGTCGCGCAGGACGACGACGGTGCGCTGGCGGGCTGGCAGCCCTTCCAGGGCGGACCTCAGGATTGGCGCCCAGGAGGCGGCCTCGAGGCGGTCATCGGCGGCCTCCACCCATGGCTCCACGGGGTCGGCCCACTGGCCGTGAGCGTCGAAGCGGTCGGGGTCGACCACGGGACCCGACTCGAGCGGTGCATTGCGTTGCTCATGGGCACCGGCCGAGCGTGCCCGGTTCACAAGGATGCGGAACAGCCACGTCTTGAAGGCGGAACGGCCCTCGAAGCGCTCGATCCCCCGGAGCACTCCCAGCCACGTGTCCTGCACAGCCTCCTCGGCCACCGCCTCGCTCGAGACGATGGAACGGGCGAGCCGCAACATCGGCTGATGGTAGCGGGCCACCAGAATCACGAAAGCTTCCTCGTCGCCGTTGCGGAGCCGGCTGAGCAGCTCCACGTCCATCTCCACGGCTCGAAGGGTAGAGCCCGCCAGGCCGGGTGCGGCTCAGCCGAATACCACACGCCCGGTCCCTGGCGGCCGACTGGATGGGTGGCGCTCGGACATGTTGCTTCGTCCCCCGCGGCGCCTGAAGCGTTACGGAGGACGCCGGCGGTGGCCGGCTGAGGCGCCGGTGTAACGCTGACCGGTCGGTGAGGGACGGTACTTGCAGAAGTACGTCGGGCAACACCAAGGAGACGCATGATGAGGACGTCGATCCATCTGGCCGTGGGCACCGGAGTTGTCGTGGGGCTGGCAAGCCTGGTCGTCCCTCTGGGCGCGGCAGCCGCGGGGCCTCCAGCCGGAAGCGGCAACGATCATGCCGTCTTCGTCCAGACCAACGATCTGGCGGGGAACCAGGTTGTCTCGTACCTGCGCGGCCCCGGCGGTCAGCTCACCTTCGAGGCGCGCTACAACACCGGCGGGCTCGGCGCGGCGCTGACCGGCGCCGCCGTCGACAAGCTCGCCTCCCAGGGTAGTCTCGCCTATGACAGTGGCGAGCACCTGCTCGTAGCCGTCAACGGTGGCAGCAACTCGATCACGGCATTCCACGTGGACGGTGCGCGGCTCGACAAGGGGACAGTTGCGGCCTCGGGTGGTTCGATCCCGGTGAGCGTGACCGCCGGTGGGGGTCGCATCTACGTGGTCAACGCCGGTGGGACCGGTTCCGTGCAGGGGTTCGACGAGGACACGCTGCGGGCGATCCCGGGAAGCAATCGCTCTCTGAACCTCACACCGGGTCTGACTCCACAATTCCTCAATACACCAGGGCAGATCGGGCTCACGCCGGACGGACGCCGGCTGGTGGTGACCACCAAGGCCAACGGCAGCGACATCGACGTGTTCGGCGTGTCGGCGGACGGCGCGCTGTCGTCGGCTCCCACCGTCACGCCGTCTGTCAACCCCGTTCCGTTCGGCTTCACGTTCGACCCCGCCGGCGACCTCGTGCTCACGGAGGTGGGAACGGACGCGCTGACCGCCTACGCGATCCATGCCGACGGCACGGTGGCTGAGCTGGGGTCGATCGCCAACGGCCAGGCAGCTCTGTGCTGGGTGACCAGGGCTGGAACGCACTATTACGGAGCCAATGCGGGAAGCGCCACACTCACGGGATACACCGTCGACGCCAACGGAAATCCCGCGATCGTGAGCCAGACCGCGACCGACCCGGGCCCCATCGACCTGGCCGCCACCCCCGACGGATCGTTCCTCTACGTGCAGACAGGTGCCAACGGAATCGTCGACGGCTTCAGGGTTCACGGCGACGGATCGCTCACCGGCACAGGTGGCTCCGTGGCTCCCGAGCTCCCCGGTCACACCGGACTCGAGGGCATCGTCGTCTCTTAGATGAGAGCGCATGCGGTGATGGTGGACCGGGCACCTCGGTGCCCGGTCCTCGCCCTGTCCGGCAGGTTGGAGCGCAGTCAGCCGTTCGCCTCGATGCGTCGCCGCGTACTGTGAGCGCCATGTCGCGCTACCGCTGGGCTCTGACCGCGCTGGCCGGCGTGGCGGCGATCGCGGTGCTGCTCACCGTGCTGCTGCGCACCACCCCGCCCAGCGCCGCCACCGGCACGGGCAGCGCCGCGCTCATCCCCGTCGACCAGCGCCAGGCGGCGCCCCCGTTCACCGGCCTCGACGGCTGGCTCAACAGCGCGCCGCTCACCGTCAGCGGCCTCCACGGCAGGGTGGTGCTCGTCGACTTCTGGACGTTCTCCTGCGTCAACTGCGTGCGCACCTTCCCCCACCTCGAGCACCTCGAGCGGACCTACAGCAACCGCGGTCTGGTCATCGTGGGCGTCCACTCCCCGGAGTTCGACTTCGAGAAGGTGCCGGCCAACGTGGCTGCCGCGGTGCGCCGTGACGGGGTCGGCTGGCCGGTCGCCCTCGACTCGGAGATGAACACCTGGAACGCGTATGGCAACCAGTACTGGCCGGCCGAGTACCTCCTCGACCAGTCGGGCCGGGTCGCCTACATCCACGACGGCGAGGGCGACTACGACGTCACCGAGTCGGCGATCGCGTCCCTGCTCGGCATCAATGCGTCCCCGACGCCTGTGGCGGCCACCCCCGACCTCAGCACGGAGACGCCCGAGCTGTACGCGGGCAGCGACGGCGGCCGCGGTGCGCTCGGGAATGGGGAGAGCTACGGCTCCATGGGAGAGGCGGTCAACTACGGCAACCCGGAGACCACCACCGACGCCGACCGAGTCGTGCTCGGTGGGACCTGGGCGGACGAGGGGCAATATGTGGTGTCGCGAACGGCCGGCCATGTCCTGCTCAATTTCTCGGCGCGCGACGTCTACGTGGTGGCGGGACCCAACTCGGGCTCGCTCCATGTCACGGTCACGGTCGACGGTTCCCCCGTCGGCGCGACGCAGCGGGGCCCGGACCTGGGTCCGTCGGGCCTCGATGTCACCAGCCAGCAGCTCTACCACCTGC
This sequence comes from Candidatus Dormiibacterota bacterium, assembly GCA_035552595.1. Taxonomy (GTDB): domain Bacteria; phylum Chloroflexota; class Dormibacteria; order Aeolococcales; family Aeolococcaceae; genus Aeolococcus. The sequence continues at coordinate 16,413 of DASZKZ010000018.1, read as the reverse complement.
TCACCGGCGAGGGCGGCGACCGCCGCCTCGTCGACCTGGCGGTCCCCGCCGGCTTCCGCCTCTACACCTTCACCTTCGGCTGACGTGATCAGCATCGCCTCGGTGGTGGCCACCTTCGTGGCCGGGCTCGCCTCCTTCCTGGCGCCGTGCTCGGTGCCGCTCCTGCCCGCGTACCTGTCGGCGGTGAGCGGGGCCGCGGCCGTCGACCTCGCCGACACGCGACGACGTCGCGACGCCCGTGGCCGCCTGGTGGCCGGGGCGATCCTCTACGTCGCCGGCTTCAGCACCGTCTTCATCCTGCTCGGCATCGGGGCGGCGGGCGTCGGTCACTCCGTGCGCCAGGTGGAGCGGGGGGTGGAGATCGCGGGCGGCATCCTCCTCGTGGTCTTCGGGCTGCTCATCGCCGGCGTGCTCCGCCTCCAGGTTCTGGAGCGGATCCGTGGCATGGGCGTGCCCGAGCGGCTGCGGGGTCGCGGCGTGGCCGGCGCGTACCTGGTGGGCGTGGTCTTCGGGATCGGCTGGACCCCGTGCGTGGGCCCGTATCTCAGCGTCGCCTTCGTGCTCGCCGCCAGCAGCGCCCACCTCGCCGCCGGGGCGCTGCTCCTGGCCGCGTACTCCATCGGCCTGGGGCTCCCCTTCGTGCTCATCGCCCTGCTCTGGGCGTCGCTGCCGTCGCTGCCCAGACGGGTGGCCCGGCTGGCCGGCCCCATGACCCGGATCGGGGGAGCGCTGACCGTGGCCCTCGGAGTGCTGCTCCTGAGCGGCTGGTACACACACCTCACCTCATACCTCGCACAGATCTCGACGCCGAGCTGAAATCTCGGCTGGCGCCGATCTCTCAGCTCGTCATTTGACAGGGGCGAGACAGGTTCTCGCCCCTCACAGGGTCGAAATCAAATTCGACCCTGCTCACCCCACTCTCCGGCGCGCCTCGCGCGCCGGCTCGGCATCCACCTCGCGATCCGCTGAGACTCGGGCTGACGCCGTCCACGCTGCCCCGGGTGGGATGATCGAGCGCATGGCCAACACCCTCTCACTCAGCGTGCCGGCATGACCACCGCGGATCGCTTCGGCGCCCGCGCCGAGCTCACCGGCGGGGTCGAGTACTTCCGCCTCAACCGGCTCGCCGAGAGCGGCGTCGGCGACCCCTCCCGGCTGCCTGTCACCGTCAAGATCCTGCTCGAGAACGCGCTCCGCCACTCCGCCGCGCCCTTCGCCAACGAGGACGACGTGGCCATGCTGGCGGCCTGGGACGGCACCGCACCCGCGCACGACCGTGAGCGACCCTTCGTTCCGTCGCGCGTCCTGCTCCAGGACTTCACCGGGGTCCCCGCCGTCGTCGACCTCGCCGCCATGCGCGCCGCCATGGAGCGCGCCGGCGGCGACCCCGCCCGCATCGACCCGCTGGTTCCCGTCGACCTCGTGGTCGACCATTCCGTGCAGGTGGACGCGTTCGGCGACGCCCAGGCGTACGGACGCAACATCGAGCGCGAGTACGAGCGCAACCGGGAGCGCTACACGCTGCTGCGCTGGGCCCAGCAGGCCTTCCGTGGCTTCCGCGTGGTGCCGCCCGGGATGGGCATCGTCCACCAGGTCAACCTCGAGTACCTGGCCAGCGTCGTCCAGGTTCGTGACATGGATGGCCAGAAGTTGGCGCTCCCCGACACCCTGGTGGGGACGGACTCGCACACCACCATGATCAACGGCATCGGTGTGCTCGGCTGGGGCGTCGGCGGCATCGAGGCCGAAGCCTGCATGCTCGGCCAGCCGCTCTTCCTGCTCGCTCCGGTGGTGGTCGGGGTGCGCTTCTCCAACGCGCTGCCCACCGGTACCACCGCAACCGACCTGGTGCTGACCCTCACCGAGATGCTCCGCACGCACGGCGTGGTCAACAAGTTCGTGGAGTTCTGTGGCGCGGGCCTGTCGTCGATGACCGCCGCCGATCGGGCCACGCTCTCCAACATGGCCCCGGAGTACGGCGCCACCGCGTCCTTCTTCCCGGTCGACGCGCGCACCCTCGAGTACCTGCGCCAGACCGGCCGCGACGAGGCGCACATCGAGCTGGTGGAGCGGTACACGCGCGAGCAGGGCATGTTCCGCACCGACGAGAGCCAGACCCCGGTGTTCAGCGAGATCCTCGAGCTCGACCTCGCCTCGATCGTGCCCTCGGTGGCGGGGCCGCGCCGTCCCCAGGACCGGGTCGCCCTGCCCGGTGTGTGGCGGTCCTTCACCGACGTCTACGGCGGCGCCGGCGACGACGAGACGATCCGCAACGGCGAGCTCGACCGCCTCGTGGAGGAGGGGGGCAATCCCCCCGCGGCGGGCGGCAACTCCAAGCCCGTCCCCGTGGCGGCGGGCAACGGCCACAGCGCCGCGCGGCTCGCCGACGGGGCGGTGGTGATCGCCGCCATCACGTCGTGCACCAACACCTCCAACCCGTCGGTGATGCTCGCGGCCGGGCTGCTCGCTCAGCACGCGGTGGCGCGCGGGCTCACCGTCGCCGCCCACGTCAAGACGTCGCTGGCCCCGGGCTCGCGCGTGGTCACCGACTACCTGAAGCGCGCCGGCGTCACCGAGGCGCTCGACACCCTCCACTTCAACACCGTCGGCTACGGCTGCACCACCTGCATCGGCAACAGCGGGCCGCTTCCCGAGGAGGTGTCCCAGCGCATCGAGTCCGAGGACCTCGCCGTGGCCGCGGTGCTCAGCGGCAACCGCAACTTCGAGGGGCGCATCCATCCCCAGGTGAAGGCGGCGTACCTGGCGTCGCCGCCGCTGGTGGTCGCCTACGCGCTGGCCGGCACCGTCAACATCGACCTCACCACCGATCCGCTGGGACACGGCAGCGACGGCAGGGACGTCTTCCTCAGCGACATCTGGCCGACCGCCGACGAGATCGCCGAGGCCACCCGCAAGGGCCTGCGCCGCGAGATGTTCCACGACGAGTACGCGCGCATCTTCGACGGCGACGAGCACTGGCAGAAGCTGCCCGCGCCCACCGGGGCGATGTTCGCCTGGGAGCCGGACTCGACATATGTGCGCGAACCGCCGTTCTTCGCCAACGTCGCTGACCAGCCCCGTGCCCCGGAGGCGATCGAGGAGGCGCGCGTGCTCGCTCTGCTCGGCGACTCCATCACCACCGACCACATCTCCCCGGCGGGCAGCATCGCCCCGCAGTCGCCCGCGGCCCAGTACCTGCGCGACCACGGCGTCGAGCTGCGCGACTTCAACACCTATGGCGCGCGCCGCGGCAACCACGAGGTGATGATGCGCGGCACCTTCGCCAACATCCGGCTGCGCAACGCGCTCGCCGGCGGTCGTGAGGGCGGCTGGACCACCTATCTCGACAGCGGCGAGGTGATGTCCATCTACGACGCCGCCATGCGCTACGGGGACGAGGGTGTCCCGCTGATCGTCATCGCCGGCAGGGAGTACGGCTCCGGATCCTCGCGCGACTGGGCGGCCAAGGGCCCCATGCTCCAGGGCGTGCGCGCGGTCATCGCGCAGTCGTTCGAGCGCATCCACCGCAGCAACCTGGTGGGCATGGGCGTGCTCCCGCTGCAGTTCCGCGAGGGCGATTCGGCCGAGTCCCTGGAGCTGGACGGTCGCGAGCGCTACACCATCCGGGGCGTCGGCGGCGCCGGTCCGGGCACCACCATCGAGGTCACCGCCACCGGAGCCCAGGGTGAGACCACCTTCGAGACCGTCTGCCGGCTGGACAGCGCCACCGACGTCGAGTACTTCCGCGCCGGGGGCATCCTCACCCACGTGCTCCGCCAGCTGATGCGCTCCTGATCCGCCGCCGTCCCCTGCAGAGGCCTCCAACCGGTCTGGTACGTTTGCCCCGTTGCCCGCTGCCCCAGGGGAGGACAATCAGCTGCACATGAAGCGTCCGCCGGTGGCCTCGTTGCTGCTCCTCATCGGAGGCGTGCTCCTCGGCGTCGGCATCCCCCTGCCGTGGTCGACGGTGGCGACCGCCGACGGCAGCGTCAGCGCCTCGCTGCGCGGCCTCGACTACGCCGGCTACGACATCGCCACCACCGCGGTCCTCGCCCTGCTCCTCATCGCCTGCGCCGTCGCCGTCGCGTCCGGCTGGCGCTGGGGGCACCTCATCGCGCTCATCTCCGCCCTGCTGGCCTGCTTCTGGGCTGCCCTGGTGCTGGCCGCGGCGGCCAACCCGGCGGCGGCGAGCAGCCCGCTCGTCAACGTCACCATCGGCGCCGGCGCCTACGTGCTCGCCGCCGGCGCGCTCCTCGCTCTGATCGGTTCTGTGATGAGTTTCCGCGGCCGCAACGTCACCGCCGTCGCCTCGGCGGCGCCGTCCGGCGTGTCGTAGAGGGCGGACCCCGCCCGGGAGGGGCTAGGCTGTGGCCCGGCGACAGGGAGCTGTCGCCGGCCACGGTCAACCTCAGTCCCATCCCTCCCGCCCTTCCCGAGGAACGCCGATGAAGCCCGCCCCGCGCCGCTGGCAGGTCTCCGATGCCGCGCCGCTCACCGGCCATCCGGCGTTGCTGGGCAGGATCCTCGCCGCCCGCGGCCACGATGCCGGCAGCGCCACGGCCTTCCTCGATTCCGCCGCCGCCTTCCACGATCCCAGCGGGCTGCGCGGCATGGACGCCGCCGTCGACGTTCTCCGCGCCGCCATCGCGCAGCGCCGGCGCATCGCCGTGTACGGCGACTACGACGCCGACGGGGTCACCGCCTGCGCGCTGCTGAGCCGGGCGCTGCGCAGCGCCGGCGTCGACACCGTGCCCTACATCCCCAACCGCATGAGCGAGGGCTACGGGCTCCACGGCGCCGCGCTCGCGGAGCTGCACGCACAGGGGGTGGGCTGCGTCATCACCGTCGACTGCGGCACCAGCAGCGTCGAGGTGGCGGCGGCGCGACCTGCCGGCATGCGCCTGGTGGTCACCGACCACCATCTCCCCCTGGCACCCGACGGAACGCCGCCCGCGCTGGCCCCTGCCGACGCGCTCATCAACCCCAAGCAGCCGGGCTGCGAGTACGCGTTCGACGGGCTGGCGGGCGCCGGCGTGGCCTGGAAGCTGCTCGCCGCCCTGGAGGCGGCCGGCCTCGTCCCCGCCGGCAGCGCCGACGACGGGCTCGCCCTCGCGGCCCTCGGCACCGTCGCCGACATGATGCCGCTGCGCGGCGAGAACCGCCTCATCGTGCAGCGCGGCCTGCCCCGCCTGCGCGACCACCCCGGGATTCGCGCGCTCTGCGCGGCGGCGGGGCTGCAGGCCGACCTCCGCGCCAGCGACGTCGGCTTCGGCATCGGCCCCCGGATCAACGCCGCCGGCCGGATGGAGGATGCGCGGCTGGCCCTCGACCTCTGCCTCTGCGAGGAGGAGGACGAGGCGTTCGCGCTGGCCGCCCGGCTCGACTCCCAGAACCGCGACCGCCAGGCCGCCGTCGCCATCGCGCTCGCCGAGGCGGAGGAGATGGTCGGCGCCCTCCCCGACGACGCCCCCGCGATCGTGCTGGGCAGCCCCGCCTGGCCGATGGGCATCGTCGGGCTCGTCGCCGGGCGCCTCTGCGAGCGTTACGCGCGGCCCAGCTTCATCGTCTGCCTCGATCCCGCCGAGGCCAAGGGGTCGGGCCGGTCGACCCCCGGGGTGCACATCGTCGAGGCCCTCGACGCCGCCGCGTCCACCCTGCTCCGCTACGGCGGCCACCGCGTCGCCGCCGGATTCAGCCTGGAGGCGGCCCGATTCGCCGACTTCGCCGCCGCGGTGAGCGCGGCCGTGGCGGCTCAGCTCGGCGGAGCCACCCCCCAGCGGATCGTCGCCGTCGACGGCGAGATCACCGCCGCCGACTGCGTCCCCGCCACCTGCGACGTCCTCGACCTCCTGGAGCCGTGCGGGCAGGGCAACGCCGCCCCGGTGCTGGCCCTGCGCGACTGCGCGGTGCTGTCGACCACCACCTTCGGGGCGGCGTCGCAACACCTCCGCGTCGCCCTCGCCGACGCTGCCGGCATCGTCGAGGCCATCGCCTTCTTCAAGCCCAACCTGGTCGACCATCTGCCCCGGGGCCGCCGCGTCGACGTCTGCGTGGCCCTGGAGCGCGATGAGTGGCAGGGCCAGGTCCGCGTTCGCGCCCGGCTGCGCGACATCCGGCCGGCGCAGCCGGCCGCCATCGTGGAGGTGTCCGGGACACCGGCGAGCCGGGCGCCGTCCGTCCCCTCGGGCGCCGCCGCCGCGCCCTCGACCGCCGCCGCCCCCTGACTCAGAACCAGCCAAAAACTCCAACCTGTCGTACAGTTCGTGCGCGTTGGCCAGCGGCGATGACACGCCCCCAGCGCAGGGAGGCTGGCGGTGTTCGGGGGGATCTCGGCGCCGACCCTGCGCCATGTCGTCCGCCGCTGGCTGCCGATCGCCTCGGTGCCCGTCGTGGCTGCGGTCGTGGTGGTGACCCTGGTCAACCACGCGCCCTCGCGCCCCATCGCCGCCACCACCCCCAGCCCGAGCGCCGCCCAGGACGCCGGGGGCGCCGCCGCCATCACCACCACGGCGACGCCCTCCCCGACGGCCACGCCGCCTCCAGCCGCCACCGCCGCGCCGGGCGCCCCCAGCCACGCGGCCACGCCCCGGCCCGCACCGGCCAAGGCGGTGCCGCCGCCATCCCTGTACGCGCTGACCGGGGAGAGCGCTGTGCTGATCCCCTGTGGCGCCGGGGCCCAGGAGCGCTTCGGCGCCGCTGTGGCCATGACCCCGGACGGCTCGGAGCTGGTGGTCGGCGCCGTCAACGCCGGCAACCGCAATGGCGCGGCCTACGTGCTCCGACGCGGTGCGAGCGGGTGGACGCAGGCGGCCCGCCTGACCGTCGGCGACGCGCCCTCGGGGGCCTTCGGCAACGCGGTTGCGGTCAGCTCTGACGGCAACACCGTGCTCATCGGAGCCTCGCTGGCCGGGAACGGCGCCGCCTACGTGTTCAACCACGCCGCGGACGGCTGGGGACAGACGGCGGAGCTCACCGCCAACGACGGCCGCACCGCCAGCGACAGCTTCGGAGACTCCGTGTCGCTGAGCGCCGACGGCCTCACCGCCGCCGTCTCCCGCCCCGGGTACTCGGCGCCGGGAACGGCGTACATCTTCACCAAGAGCGTCGGCTGGTCGCTGACCGCCACCCTCAGCGCCGCACAGCCGCAGAGCAACGACGGCTTCGGCGACCCGGTGGCGCTGGCCGCTGGTGGCACCAGGCTGGTGCTGGGCTACGCCGGACCCTCATCGGCCGGCGTCTTCGACCTCAGCGGCGGCAAGTGGACGCAGGCAGCGACCCTGACGGCGACGGGTTCCACCCGCCTCGGCGCCAGGGTGGCCATCAGCGCCGACGGGAGCACGGTGCTGGTGGCCGACGAGGGCTACTACTCGCCCTCCGGCACGGTGTTCGGCTACCGGCAGGCGGGCGGCACATGGTCGGCGCAGGGCACCCTGGCCAACCCCGGTGCCGCCGGCGGAGGCTACGGCGACGCGCTGGCGATCAACGCCACCGGGACCCGGGCGGTGGTCGGCGAGTACGGGGCGCTGTACAACCAGGGAACCGCGTACGGGTTCGCGTCCGGCGGCGGACCCTGGTCGATGCAGCGCCACCTCAGCAGCCCCCGCCCGTCGAGCGCTGACATGTACGGATATGCCGTGGCCATGAGCGGCGACGGCAGCGTGACCGCGGTGGGCGCCGCGTCCCTGGGCGCCACCGGCGCGGTGGTGATCTTCGACGGCACCACGCCCGCATCGCCGCAGACGCTGCACTGCTGATCGCCTCCCCCCGGCGCCTTTACACCCGTCCGAGCAGGTGCTAGCGTCGGCTCCCAACGACCACCGGCGGCAACGCCGGGGCGCTCTTCCACCCCACGTCCCCGCCGCGCCCACCCTGGCCGGGTTGCGCAGGGAGATCCAGCAGTGCCCGAGAGGACATCGATCCCCCGGATGGTGGTGGCGGGGGTGGGCTCGGGCGCGGGCAAGACCACTGTCGCGCTCGGCCTGGTGGGAGCGCTGCGCCGCCGCGGCCGCACCGTCCAGACCTTCAAGGCGGGGCCCGACTTCGTCGACTGCGCGTACCTGGCCCACGCCAGCCGCCGCCCCTGTCGCAACCTCGACTCCTGGATGCTCGGCCACCAGGGGGTGGTGAACTCCTTCGCGCACGGCGTCCGCGACGCCGACTGCGCCATCGTCGAGGGCAGCATGGGCATCTTCGACGGTCACGGGGGCGCCGCCGAGGCCGGTGCCCCCGGTGTCGCCAGGTTCCCGGGCAGCACCGCCGAGCTGGCCACCCTGATCGGCTCTCCGGTGATCCTGGTGGTCGACGTCAGCGACAGCGCGGAGACGGCGGCGGCGGTGGCGCTGGGGGTGCGCCAGCTCGACCCCTCCCTCGACCTCATCGGCGTGATCCTCACCAAATGTCCCAGCGACTACCGCCACCGCGTCGTCGAGGACGCCATCTGGAGCTGGGCGACGCTTCCCGTGCTGGGCGCGCTGCCCCGCATGGAGCACGTGCAGATCCCCGAGGTGCGCAACGGCCTGCTGCCGCTCACCGAGAACCCCCACGTCGATCCCGCGCTCGCCGAGCTGGCCACCGCCGTCGAGCGCCACTGCGACGTCGGCCTCATCGAGCGGCTGATGAGCCGGGGCACGCCGGTGCAGTCGTCGGACGGCGCTCGCCGTGCCGTGGCCCAGCCCTCCCCAGTGCGCGTCGGGGTCGCCTTCGACGAGGCCTTCTGCTTCTACTACGCGGAGAACCTCGAGCTCCTCGAGGCGGCGGGGGCGCAGGTGATCACCTTCTCACCGCTCGAGGACCGGGTCCTGCCCCGCGACATCGACGCCATCTACATGGGCGGCGGCGTGTCCGAGATGTTCGTGCCACGTCTGGCAGCAAATCACTCGTTCATCGATTCGCTGCGGCGCGCCCACGCCCACCGCGTGCCCATCTACGCGGAGTGCGGCGGCCTGCTCTACTGCGCCCGCACGCTGCACACCAGCGACGGCAACGTGCACTCCATGGCGTCGCTGCTGCCCCTCGACGTGGCCCTCGAGGCCGGGTTCTGCCACACCGGCTATCGCGACCTGCGCCTCGCCGGCGACGGCATCCTCGGCGACGCGGGCACCGCGCTTCGCGGGCACGAGTTCCACTTCGCGCGGCTGCTCTCCGGGGCGCAGGCCGGCGCCCACGCGTACTCGGTGCACGACGTCGAGGGCGAGCCGCTGGGGCTGGAGGGATGGAGCGCGCCGACCCTGCTCGCCTCCTTCGTGCACCTCCACTTCGGCCAGGACCCGCGCCTCGCCGAGCGCTTCGTGGACGCCGCGCGGGGCGGGCTGCGCCGCCGCCGGCTGCAGGCGGCCGAGGCGTAGCCCGCGGTCGTCCCGACGGCCCGGTGTAAGGTGAGCGCCATGCTCGAGTCCCGTCCGTCCACCATCGGCGAGCTGCGCCGCACCGAGTACCGGGTGCTGCCGGTGCGCGCCGAGCTGCGCCGCAACCTGATCCGCCGCCTGGCCGCCGGCGATGCTCTCTTCAGCGGCATCCTGGGCTATGAGGAATCGGTCATCCCCGAGCTGGAGAATGCGCTCCTCGCCGGCCAGGACCTCATCCTCCTCGGCGAGCGCGGCCAGGCCAAATCGCGCCTGCTCCGCGGCCTCACCGACCTGCTCGACGACGCCATCCCCGCGATCGCCGGTTGCGAGATCAACGACGACCCGTACAGCCCGCTCTGCCGGCGCTGCCGCGAGCTGGTCGCCGCCGGCGGGGACGAGACCGAGGTGGCCTGGCTCACTCCGGAGATGCGCTACAGCGAGAAGCTGGCCACCCCCGACACCTCCATCGCCGACCTCATCGGCGAGGTCGATCCCATCCGGGTCGCCGAGGGCCGCTATCTCAGCGACGAGCTGACCATCCACTACGGGCTCATCCCCCGCACCCATCGCGGCATCTTCGCCATCAACGAGCTCCCCGACCTCGCCGAGCGCATCCAGGTGGGCCTGCTCAACATCATCGAGGAGCGCGACGTGCAGATCCGCGGCTACCGGCTGCGCCTGCCGCTGGATGTCTTCGTGGTGGCCACCGCCAACCCCGAGGACTACACCAACCGAGGCCGGATCATCACCCCGCTCAAGGATCGGTTTGGCGCCCAGATCCGCACCCACTACCCGCGCAGCCTCGAGCACGAGATCGCCATCGTCGACCAGGAGGCGACCACCTTCGACGAGATGCCGGTGCCGGTGCACGTGCCCCACTACATGAAGGAGATCGTGGCGGAGTTCACCCAGCTGGCCCGCCGCCATCCCCAGGTCAACCAGCGCAGCGGTGTGTCGGTGCGCATGAGCATCGCCAACCAGGAGAACCTGGCCAGCAACGCGTTGCGCCGCGCCCTGCGCACCGGGGAGAAGGAGGCGGTGGCCCGCATCAGCGACCTGGTCGCCCTGCCGGCGTCGAGCGCCGGCAAGCTCGAGCTGGAGACCCTCGACGACGGCGACGACAGCGGCGTCCTCGACAAGATGCTGCACACCGCCTGCAGCAACGTCTTCCGGCGCCACTTCAACGCCGGCGAGTTCGCCGAGCTGCTGCAGCGCTTCGACCGCGGCGGCTTCACCGTGGAGGTCGGCGACTCGCTCTCCGCCACCGCCTACGCCGCCGCGCTCAGCGAGCTCCCCGGCATCGACGCCGCCACCGAGAAGCTCGGCGAGGCGCCCAGCGCGGCGTCGCGCGCCGCCGTGCTCGAGTTCATCCTCGAGGGCCTGCACCGTGGCAAGCGGCTCAACAAGACGGAGATGGACGGCACCGCCGTGTACGGCGGGTGAGAGCGCACCGCTTCAGCGCCTGGGACGGCACCCAGGACCCGCTCGGCCCGGACGTCGAGGAGATCTTCAACCGGCTCAGCGAGGACGTCTTCCACGGCTGGGACTTCGAGACAGCTCTGCGCCGCATGCTCAGCCAGGGCTGGCGCGACCGCTCGGGACGGCGGCTGATGGGCCTCGAGGAGATGACCGAGCGGTTGGCCAGGCAGCGCCGCAAGCAGCTCGAGAAGTACAACCTCGACGGGGTCTTCAAGGACATCACCGAGAAGCTCGACAACGTCGTCCGCCTGGAGCGCCAGGGCATCGACGAGCGCCTCGCTCAGGTCGACGAGGAGTCGGCGCGGCGCATTCTCGAGCGGGTGGCGGCCAAACGCCGCGAGCAGCTCGACGAGCTCCCCCCCGAGCCGGGAGCGGCGATCAGCGAGCTGCAGGGCTACGAATTCATGGACGAGCGTGCCGAGCAGGCCTTCACCCGCCTCCTCGAGGAGATCAAGAAGGGAGTCGTCGACACCTACTTCAAGGAGATGACCGAGCAGATGCAGGCGATGTCGGCGGAGGACGTCGCCCAGCTGCGCGCCATGGCTCGCGACCTCAACCGGCTGGTGCGTGAGAAGCTCGAGGGCGTTCCCGAGGCGCAGCGGCAGCGCAGCTACGAGAGCTTCCTGGAGCGCTGGGGCCGCCTCTTCCCCAACGCGCCGCCCAAGGTGGACGACTTCCTCGACGAGATCACCCGCCAGATGGCGCGCATGGATTCGCTGATGCGCTCGCTGTCGCCGGAGATGCGCCGCCAGCTCGGCGATCTCGTCGACTCCGTGTTCGGCGACCCCGAGCTGCAATCGGAGCTCGCCGAGCTCGGCGCCGGCCTGGAGATGCTCTCCCCGCGCGGGGGGCTGGGCTCGCGCTACTCCTTCTTCGGCGGCGAGGAGCTGCCCCTCGACGAGGCCATGCAGCTGATGGGCCGCCTGCAGTCGATGGAGGAGCTGGAGCGCAGCCTCCGTGAGGTTTACCGCGGCGGCCAGATCAACCCGGAGACGCGCCGCCAGCTCCAGGAGATGCTCGGCGACGAGGCGGCGCGCAGCCTCGACCAGCTCTCCCACATGGCCGGTGAGCTGGAGACCCGCGGCCTGGTGCAGCGCGACGCCGAGGGCTTGCGGTTGACCGCCCGCGGCATGCGCCGCATCGGCCAGAAGGCGCTCGGCGACCTCTTCGCGCAGCTCCACAGGGATCGCTTCGGCGAGCACGCGCTGAGCCGGCGCGGCCAGCGCGGCGAGCGTGCCGAGGACAGCAAGCCCTACGAGTTCGGCGATCCCTTCGACCTCGACGTCGAGCGCACCGTCATGAACGCCATCCAGCGCCAGGCCTCGACCGCGCCGGGCGAGGGCACCGGCGTGCCCCTGCTGGAGCCTGGCGACTTCGAGGTGCATCGCAGCGATTCGCTGACTCGCTCGTCGACCGTGCTGATGCTCGATATGAGCCGCAGCATGCCGCTGCGCGGCTACTTCTACGCCGCCAAGAAGGTGGCCCTGGCCCTGGATTCGCTGATCCGCAGCCAGTACCCGCGCGACGCCCTGCACATCATCGGCTTCAGCGACATCGCCCGCGAGATCCGCTCCTCCGACCTGCCCCATCTCAGCGTCAACGAGTACGTGTACGGCACCAACATGCAGCACGGCCTGATGATGGCGCGGCGCCTGCTGGCGCGCGACGGCGCCGCCAACAAGCAGATCATCATCGTCAGCGACGGCGAGCCCACCGCGCACATCGAGAACGGCAGGCCGGTGTTCTTCTATCCACCGCTGCCAGAGACCTTCGCCAAGACCCTGGTGGAGGTGCAGCGCTGCACCCGCGAGAACATCGTCATCAACACGTTCATGCTCGAGTCCAACCACCAGCTGGTCCAGTTCATCGACGAGATGACCCGGCTCAACCGGGGGCGCGCCTTCTTCATCAGTCCCGACCGGCTCGGCGATTACGTGCTCGTCGACTACGTCGCCAGCAAGCGGCGGCGCGCCGCCTAGCAGGATGGCGGTGGCGGGGGAACCGGGCGACCGCACCGCCTTCGCGGAGCGGCTGCGGCTGCAGGTGGCGTCCCGATACAGCGGAACCTCGGTCGAGATCGACGCCGCGCGCTACTGCCTGCGGGTGCGCGGCCCGGGGGTAGAGATCGCCCTGCCGCTCTCCGCTCTGTACGCGGCCTGCGAGCGCCAGCCGGCGCGCACCGCCGCGCTGATCGCCGACTTCGTCCGCTCCGCGGAGGCGAGCATGGTGCCGCGTCCCGCCGACACGGTGGCCCTCTCGCGCGTGCTCTGGTGCGTGCGCAGCCGGCGCTACATGGCCTCGCTGGCGCGGAGCGAGGAGCTGCTCCAGGACGGCATCGGCAGCGACATGGTCGCCTTCATCGCGGAGTCGCTGCCCGGTCAGGTGATGCGCGGCGTGCCCCGGGCGGAGTGGGAGGCCGCGGGCATGGACATCGCCGCGGTCCGTCGCGCCGCCGACCAGAACACCGCGGCGCGCTTCACCCGCGTTGTCGAGCGCATCGGCGCCATCGAGCGCATCCCCGCGGACGGCTGGCGCCTTGCCGGTGACTCGCTCTACCAGGGCAGCATCGTGATGGTCGAGGCGGTGCTCCGGGCCTTCGCGGAGCGCGCCGGCGGGGACGTGCTCATCGGTCTGCCCGACCGCTCGGTCGCCCTGGTCATCCCGGCCGCGCTCCCCGGCGCGGCGCTGTTTGGGGCGAGGGTGGTGCAGGAGTGGCGCGATGCCATGAATCCCTGCTCGCGTGAGGTGCTGCGCAGCGACGGCCACACACTCCGTGCCCTGGAGCACGGCCGCCGGCCCACCTCGCTGCTTCCCTGGCTCAACGACTGAGCGCCGGCGCAGCAACTGCCCCGCCGCGGTCAGCGAATCCGCGCCACCGTCAGCGAATCCGCATCCGCGTGGTCAGCGAATCCGCGCCACGCTCAGCGAATCTGCGCCACGGTCAGGGAATCTGCGTGGTCAGCGGATCCGCGCCGCCGGGCGGGCGCGTCGATGACCCGGGTGCGCGCCTCCTCGCGTCGCGCCGCGATCGCCGTGAGCGCGGCCAGGGCGGCGGCGCCGACCACGCCGCTGCTGATCCGCATCGCGCTGCGCAGGGCGTCGCCGCCGCCGGGTCCGGGCAGCGCTGGGCCCTCGCCGAACCACACGGTGACCGCGGTCTGATCGGAGCGCTCGCCGTGGCGATGGGAGCGGGCGCGCTCCACGCGCACCGCCGCCGGCGTCAGCGGATGACGTTGGGCGCGGCCCGATGGCGATCCCTCCAGCCGGCGCAGCGCCGCTGCGGCAGCCGAACCCCAGGCAGCGGATCCCAGCGCTGCCGACCGCCCGCTGGACATGCGCACGGCGCCGGCCGCCGCGCGGGCGAGCGGACCCGCCGCCGTCAGCAGCGCCGGTGCACGGGAGGCCATCGAGCACAGGATAGCCCGCCCAGGCGACGTCCATGTGCCGTCGCCGGGGGGACGCGACCCCACCACGGCCGCCTGCTAGCGTTGCCCGGGTGACAGCCGTCCCCGACCACGAGCAGCGCATCGCCGCGGCCCTCTGCGGGGCGGCCGCGGCCTCCCCGGGCCACGACCGCGGCGATGCCTTCGGCGCCCGATCCGCCCACGACATGCTCGCCGTCGCCGAGTCCATCGCCGAGCGCGGCGGCCTGGACGTCGACGACCTGCGCCAGCGCCAGCTGACCGACACCAACGGCACCGGGCTGCTCCTGCGCGCTCTCCCGTTCGGTCTGTCCACGCCGCTCGACCGCCCCCGGCTGCGCCACGACGCCTACCGATACGCCGCCTTCGCCGGGGCCGACGAGGGCACCGCGCTGGTCTGCGTGGCCGCCGCGCTGGTCGCCGCCGACCTGCTCCGCTTCGACCCGGTGATGGCCGCCATCCGGGTGCGCCAGTCGCTTCTCGAGGACGCGCCCATGGCGCTGCTCAACCGCCTCACCATCCTCGATCCGGACAGCGAGGTCACGGCAGGCATGGTCACTCCAACGCCCGCCGCCGATCCGGCCGCCAACGCCGCCCCCACCAGCGAGGCAGCCGCCGCCGACACCGATCCCGGGGCGGCGCTCCAGGCGGCGCTGAGCGTGCTGGCCTGGACGGAGTGCGCCGGCGTCTCAGCGGTGCTGGCTCGGGTCGGCGGCAGCGGGCAGGGCGGCGTCGTCGCCCTCGCCGCGGCCCTGGCCGGAGCCGCCTCCGGTGCCTGCGACCTCCCCGTCGACGCCGAGTTCGCCGAGCGAGCCGGCCGCGTGGCCGCCGCGCTCGCCTCCCTGGCCGCGGCCGCGGTCCGGTAACCCGTCTCCGGACGGGATTGCACCGGGCGCTAAGATCCCAGCGTGGCAGAGAAGGGCCGGCACATTCGCATCCTCACGGCCAAGGTCGGGCTCGACGGCCACGACCGGGGGATCAAGGTGATCTCCCGCGCTCTGCGAGACGCGGGCGTCGAGGTCATCTACACAGGGCTGCACCAGACCCCTGAGATGGTGGTCGACGCCGCCATCCAGGAGGACGTCGACGGGATCGGTATCAGCCTGCTCAGCGGAGCCCACATGACCCTCTTCCCCGAGATCATCCGGCTGCTCCGCGATCGCGATGCCGGTGACATCGTCGTCTTCGGCGGCGGGATCATCCCCGACCAGGATGTCGAGGCCCTGCGCCAGCTCGGTGTCGACAAGGTGTTCACCCCGGGGACGTCGCTCGACGAGGCGGTCGCCTACGTCAAGGGGCGCTTCGGCAAGGTCGCAGCCTGAGGCCGGGGAGCTGGACTCCCGAGCCCTCGCCGCGATTACTTTGGCCTCCCACGCCAATGCGGCCCTGGCCGCCGGTACGCCACTCCAGCTTCCACTCCATCCGGCGTTCATGGTGGTGCGGCGAGCGCGCCACCTGAATGGGAGTGGGCCGGCGGACGTAGACAGCTGGTTCGCTCAGGTTCGTGATGCGGGCGGGCCGGTGCTCCTCGCTGACGCCGGCGTCAGAGGCGACAGCGTCATCACCACACCGACGGCGGGATGGCGCGTCGGTACCACCGACGGCGGGCTGCTCCTGTCGCCCTGTGAGCCTGTCGAGGTTGAGTTGACCGAGCTCGATGACGTGACCGATGTCCTGCGCACTGCGGCCGTCGCCGCTCGGGACGGCGCAGGCGGGGGCGCACCGCCGCTGTGGTCCGAGGCAGTCAACCGCGCCATCGCCATTCTCGATTCCAGCGGCAGCGGCGAAGAGCTCTCCGACGTGGCGTGGCCGCACTTCCTCCTGCCAACGGCGTCACCGCTGCGCGCGCACCGCCTGGCCGCGTCGGCCGCAACCCTGTGGCTGTGGGGCGGCCCGGGCGCGTGGACCGGGACCGACGCCGAACGGGCGCATGCGCAACTCCGCGACGCCGTGGCCGATGCCCTCATCGCCGCAGTCGACGCTGCGTCCTGACGCGAAATCCCGGACCTTGTAGGCCAGATCACACCGCCACGGTGGTGGGCGCACGGGCCAGCGAGACCTGTTGCGGCAGCGGGGGTAGGGTCAGCAGGCCGCCGTCGTCGGCGCGCACCAGCTGCCAGCCGCCCTCGTGCACCGACCAGTGGTGGCGGGTGCAGAGCAGGACGAGA
>DASZKZ010000017.1:0-51816 GCA_035552595.1 Candidatus Dormiibacterota bacterium | reverse complement strand
AGCGCCCTCCGGGATGGGGTTCCATTCGTATCTGTCCACCGATGGAGGAGTGCACTTCAATCGGACGTGGGCTGGGCTCCCTCCCGGCTGTTGTGGCGACGTCGCCACCTCGCAACCGGGCGTGGCGATCGTGAGCGGCGTTATGAACGGTGTCGAGGGGCTGTTCGGCACGTTCGACAACGGGGCGACATGGACCGCCGTCTACCGTGGCAGCACAGGCGCCGATCTGGGTTTCACAAGCCGCAGCCAGGGCGTCAGCCTCAACCCAGACACGGGAACGTTGCTGATGACCTTTGACGGCGGACACCACTGGAACCCGGTGGAATTTCGCTGAGGCGGACGTCGACCCGATACTTTCCGGATTCAATTCCTGCTGCGACATTGGGCTGAAACATCGCCTGAGCACTTCGCGCCGGTAACGTTCAAGGATGTGACTGGACCGCTTACGGAGGGCTACTCGTCTAGTCCACGTTGCCGCCAAAGTCCAGAGTCCTCGTCGGCCCGGTTGAACTGAGGCCGTGCGTTAGTAGGGCATCATCAATCGTCGCAGCCGCCGTCTGCTGCATGTGCGGGCTGACATGGCTGTACAGATCGAGCGTGATCGCCGTGGTCGAGTGGCCGAGCATCTCGGAGACGATCTTCGGGTGCACGCCGTTGGCCAGCATCAGCGTCGCAGCAGTATGCCGAAGGTCGTGGAAACGGATGCGCGGCAGCCCGGCCCGCGCCAGCACACGGTGGAGGAGGAGCACCATCGTGTTGGTGGGGAGGAACTCGCCGAACTCGGTACAGAAGACCAGCCCCTGATCCTTTCGCTCGGAGCCAATCAGCAATTGCTCCTCGACCTGTCGGCGACGGTGCTCGAGGAGCGCGGTCACCGTGACCGCGCCAAGGGCGACGGAGCGAGTCTTGCCGCTCTTCGGTGTGCCGATGGTCATGGCGGCTCTCGCGGTGCCGGTCACCGATCCGGTGACAGCGAGTACACGCCTGTCCAGGTCGACGTCCTTCCAACGCAAGGCGCGGAGCTCGCCCTGGCGCATTCCAGTTGTGATCGCCAGCACCAGCAGCGCCTCGAGCCGTTCGCCGTGGGCCGCGTCAAGAAACCGCGCCGGCTGATCCCCGTCCGCGATGGTGGTCATCTCGCGGCTGCGCACCTTCGGCCTGTTGGTGCGCCCGACCAGGGCCGCCACGTTCCGGGCGACCTTGCCGTCGTCGAGCGCCTGGTTGAGTGCGACGTGGATGGTCGCGTGCAGGTGGTGGACGGACGTCGAGCTGAGGCCGCTGGCCAGCTTGTCGGCGTACAGCTGTCGCAGGTCAGCGGCCTCCAGCCGGGCCAGTGGCTTCCTGGCCAGGTCGCTGGTCAGCAGGTGATAGCGGACGTAGCGCGTGTAGTAGCGGCAGGTCGACGGCTTGATGCTTGCCGATGGCACAGCGTTCACCCACTGCTCGAGGTGGGCTCCGAAGGTCTGACGCTGGTCGGGGAGCAGCCGACCGTCCTCAACGGCTCGCAGCGCGCCGGACAGCCGAGCCTTGGCCGCGGCGCGGTCCTTGCCGTAGAAGTACCGCCAGCCCCCGCCGTCTGGGAGCTTCAGCCGGGCTACCCACCGACCGTCGCCGCGCTGGAAGACGGCACCGTCTCCGGCGTCGCGGCGGCGTGGACGAGGCTTCTTCCGTTGCGCGGCTCGCGTAGTACCCTCTGCCATCTCGGCACTCCAGCTGTGCTGATCGCGCCCTCGGCTGTGACCTCAGCGCGGGGGCTTTCTATTCGCGGAGCGTAGCAGCGACGAAGGTGTCAGGCAAGGTGTCAGGGGCGTCGGCTAGGACCCGAAAACGCCCGATTTGAGTTCCAGGGCGACGTAGCCAAGTGGTAAGGCAGAGGTCTGCAAAACCTCCATCGTGGGTTCGATTCCCACCGTCGCCTCGCCCCTCGCCTGGTCGGTGACGGGCTCAGCTCACGTCGACGTCACTGGCAGACGCGGCGGGAGATCGTCCCGAACCGGCGGCGTCGGGCTCCGGCGGCAGGACGAAGCCCACGTCCAGCGCCTCGGCGAGAGCCCGCAGGCGCGCGTAGAAGCCCGCGGTATGGGGTGACCGGGCCAGCCGCAGCCCGGCGAAGTCGAAGTGGTGCACCCATTCGTGGAGCAGGGTGTTGAGGAACACCTTGGCCGAGATCACCTGCCGGCGCACGGCGGTGCGGTGGTAGATGCGGATGCGCGCCTCGGTGATCGACCCCTCGACGAACCGGCAGCGGTAGTACCCGTACGTCTTGCTCTGGAGCCGCCGCCCATCGTGCTCGTGCACCTGTGGCCGGTCGGCGACCACCACGGCGCATTCCGGCAGGCCGGCCAGCCCGTCGAGGGTGTCGATCAGCATCTGGCCGAGACGGCGGCGCTCGCCCGCGTCCTCGCCGGCCTCGAGCAGGCTCATGACCAGCCCGCGCGCCACCACGTCGGGCGCCACCGGCAGGCCGCTGCGGGCCTGGCTGCGGACGTAGGTGGAGTCGGGACGACCGCGGCGACCGAACATCTGCTCGCCGAGTCTACGCAGCCTCGAGCCACTGCCGTCGCGGGCAGCGCATTCTTCGAAGGTACGCTCTGCACGCCCCCGTGGCCCAATTGGCAGAGGCAGCCGGCTTAAACCCGGCTACGGTGTCGGTTCGATCCCGACCGGGGGCACGGGGCTGTCGGGTCTCGGTCGGATTCCGGTCGCGAAGCGACAGCCGCGAGGGGCGGGGGTCTGCCCCGCCCTTGTCAGCCCGGCGCCGAAGGCGCGGTGCAGAACGCGCAGCGCCGGGCGGCCATCGGGATCTTGCTGAGGCACTCCGGGCATTCCCGCGTGGGCGCCTCGGTGGCCAGGCCGGCACGCCGCGCCTCCAGCTTCTCCATGGGCAGCACCAGGACGAAATAGATCGCCGCGGCGATGACCAGGAAGGCGATGACCAGGTTGATGAGGTCGCCGTAGTGGAAGGTCCCATGACCCACGGTGAAGGTGTAGCTGGAGAAGTCCTGCCCGCTTCCGGGGATGGCCAGCAGCGGGGTGACGATGTCCTTGACGAAGCCCTGCACCAGCACCCCGAAGGCTCCACCGATGACGAAGGCCACGGCGAGCCCGACCACGTTGCCGCGCACGATGAACTCCTTGAACCCCTTCATCGCACCGCCTCCATCGCTGCTCCGGGACCATCTGAGTGGCCACCGATCGGGCACACGGTGACGAATGCGTCGAATGCTGTCAAACCGCGCCGCTTGAGGAGCCGGGACGTATACGCTGGGAGGCGATGGAGGATGGCGTGGCTGCCCGGCGAACGGTGCGCCGCGATCGAGCCTTTCGAGGCATCGATTCGGCCATGCTCTGGCGCCTCGGCGCGATGCGCTACGAGACCACGGGTACTCTGGTCCGGGACGCCGCCAGCCCTCAGGAGTTCTGGGAGGCGAGCCGGGTACGCAACCCCGCGCCGCTGGCCGCGACCGCCGAGTGGCAGCACCTCAGAAGCCGGGAGCTCCGGCTCGAGGGTCCGAGCAGCGGCCCCGGGGGTCATCCCGGCGCCGGCAAGCTCATCGCCACCGCCCAGATCAACTCGTACGCCGCCCCCGATGCCCCGCTGGTCCTCATCGTCCATGGATTCGCGGTGCCCAACGTCTTCTGGGATGCGCTCATGGCCAGACGGCTGCGAGCCCGGGGTGCGCACTCCGTCCTCATCGATCTTCCCTTCCACCTGCGCCGGCGCGCGCCCGGCCGCAACAGCGGGGACGGCTTCTTCGGCAGCGACCCGGCGAGGATCCGCGCCACCGTCCAGCAGTCGGTGGAGGATGCCGCGGCGCTGGTCGAGTGGGCCCGCCAGAACATCACACCCACAGTCGCCGTCATGGGGGTCAGCCTGGGCGGCCTGATCGCATCATTGCTCGCCGCCCAGGTGAGGCTCGACTGCGCGGTCCTGGTGGCGCCCCTGTGCGATCCCCCCACCACCTTCCTCGAGAACATGCCCCACAACCTGGCGCGACGCCTCGGCCTCACCGCCACGAGCGGCGGCGCGTGGGGGGAGGACAGGGCACAGGCGCGCGCCATGCTCGAGGCCAGCCTGGCGCCCCTGGTGCCGCGCTACCTGGTGCCGCGGACGCCGCCCGAGAACATCACCCTGGTGCGCCCGGAGCTCGACCTCATCGTCGGTCCCCAGCCGATCGCCGAGCTGGCGGCGGCGTGGGGCGTCGAGATGTGGGACTACCGCCAGGGTCACATCACCGTGATGAACGCGCGCGGGATCGGCTCGAGGATCCGCGACCGGCTTCTGGAGCCGACGCGCTCGTCGCGCCAGGACGATGTCCTCGCCGCGGCAGCGGTCTAGACCGCGGAGTCCCGCCGTTCGTGCCATGCGTGGCCTGAACCGCCGGCCCCCGGGGGGCGGCGAACGGCGGCTGCTATCCTCGGCCCGATGAGCGACAACCGGCCCATCGGGGTTTTCGACTCCGGCGTCGGCGGCCTCACCGTGCTGCAGCAGTTGCACACCAGGCTGCCCGCCGAGCGCCTCACCTACCTGGCCGACCTGGCCCACTTCCCCTACGGGCCGCGCTACCAGCAGGAGGTGCGCGACTTCGCGCTGCGCATCATCGATCACCTCGTCGGACTCGACACCAAGCTGGTGGTGGTGGCCTGCAACACGGCCACGGCGGCGGCTCTCAACGCCGCCAGGGAGCGCTTCGACGTCCCCATCGTCGGGGTCATCGCGCCCGGCGCGCAGGCGGCGGTGGAGGCCACGCAGAACGGCCGGGTGGCGGTGATCAGCACCGAGGGGACGCGGGCGAGCCAGGAGTACGTCCACGCCATCAAGGAGGCCAACCCGGGGGTGGGGGTGCTCGGTCTCGCGGTTCCCGGCCTGGTCGACATCGTGGAGGCGGGCGAGGCCGGCGGAGCGCGCGCGGCGGCCATCCTGGGCGGGATTCTCGACGAGGTCAGCGGCTGGGGTGCCGACACCCTGGTCCTCGGATGCACGCACTACCCTCTCCTGCGCCCGGCCATCGAGCGCGTCCTCGACGGCAGGCCGATGGCGGTGGTCGACAGCGCGGAGACGACCGCTGTCCGGGTGGCCCGGATCCTGTCGGTGAACCGCCTCAGCGCCACGGAGACGGACGCCGTCACGCCGGAGCTGCTGGTGACCGCCGCTCCGAGCCGCTTCAGCGCCACCGCCGAGCTGCTCTTCGGCGAGGCGCTGCCGGAGCCGACGGTGGTCGCGCTCTGGGACGGCGCAGCCGGCTGTGGAGCGGCGTCGTGAGCGTCATGGTCGACGAGCTGCTCACCTCCATCGCCCCCGATCTGGTGGAGTTCGAGCACCGGCTCGAGGAGTCGCTGGCCGCCGACTTCGGCCCCATGGCTGACGCCATGGAGCACATCGTCCGCGCCGGTGGCAAGCGACTGCGCCCGGCCCTGGTGCTGCTCAGCGCCGGGCTGGGCCGGCCCAACCGAGACCACGCCTTCAACCTGGCCATGGGGATCGAGTTCATCCACACAGCCACGCTGGTGCATGACGACCTCATCGACCACGCCCTCACCCGGCGCGGCATCACCACCATCCACGAGACGGCGGGCGTCAACCCGGCGATCATCATCGGCGACTACTACTTCGCCAAGGGCGCCAACCTGCTGGCATCGATCGGCGAGCCGAGCATCGACCTCGCCATCAGCAACACCGTCATGACCATCTGTCTCGGGGAGCTGCTCCAGCTCAGCAGCCATCGTGATTACGACCAGACGCTCGAGGAGTACCACCGCAAGATCGCTCGCAAGACGGCCGCGCTGGTGGAGACCTGCTGCTACTGCGGGGCAGTGGTCGGACAGCTCGATCCGGCCCACACCGAGGCGCTGCGCCAGTACGGCTTCCTCATCGGCATGGCCTTCCAGATCGCCGACGACGTGCTCGACTACACAGCCACCGCGGCGGAGCTGGGCAAGCCGGTGGGCGCCGACCTCCGCCAGGGGACGGTGACGCTGCCGCTCATGCTGGCGCTTCAGGATCCGGACGTGGCCCCGGCTCTGCGGGCCGTGCTGGAACAGGAGCCCGTGACCGACGCCGACTACGAGGAGGTGGTGCGCCTGGTGCGCCGGTCGAGCGCCATCGAACGCACCGAGGAACAGGCGCACGACTTCGCCCTGCGCGCGCGCGCTCAGCTGGCCAGCTTTGCCGATTCGGCGTCGCGACGCACCCTGGAGCGGGTCTGCGAGTTCGTCGTCGACCGGCGGACGTGACCCCGCGATGGACCTGCGGCGCGGCGGTGTGCTAGCGCACCGCGCCGACGCGCTCCAACTGCCCGCGGAAGCTTCCCGCCCACATCCCCAGGATGGCTGCGGCGACGACCACCCCGGCGGCCTCGACCACGGTGGCGAGGAGCGAGCCGCGCGCCAGCGCATCGCCCGAAGCGGCCGCCATCAGGTAGCGCGCCGCCCGTGCCGCGTCGGTCACCGCCACCGCAACCAGAACGGTCAGGCCGACCCGGACCACGGTGTATTCGCGGAGCAGCCCGGCGCGCATCTGAGCGGCGCTCAGGTCCTCGATGGGGGTGCGACCCGCGGGAGGTTCGGGCGCCCCCCGGCGCAGGCGCAGGAGCGCCACCAGGAAGAAGAGCGCCGCCGCCCACCCCTCCCAGGCCGTCGCCGCCGTCGAACCCTGGGCAAGCAGGGCGGCCACGCGGCCGCCCCCGGTGCTCCCGGCGTAGTGATGCTGGATCGCCAGTGATTCCACGCCCAGCACCACGCACGCGGCGATGAGGAGGAGGGGCACGAGCACGCGCAGAACGGTGGGCAGCCGGCGGATGAAGAGCAGCTCGGCAATCACCTGGACGCGTCCCATGCCGCCGGCGTCCGCCATCGCACCGGATTGTAGGTGCGATCCCGGATGAGCAGAGCACGCACGCAGACCCGCTCGCTGCGCCTGGTCACGTACAACATCCTGCTCGGCGGCGCCCGCCGTGAGGAGCACATCACGTCGGTTCTCCGCCGCCTCGGCGCCGACGTCATCACCCTTCAGGAGGTGAGCAACCAGGGGTTCGCCGAGCAGCTGGCTCGCTCGCTGGACATGGAGCTCATCATCGGGACGGCCAGCGACGGCAGCGGCATCAACCTGGCCATGCTCTCACGACTGCCTGTCCGTCGCTGGCGCAACCACACCCACAGGGGCCGCATGTTGCGCAGCCATCTCGAGGTCGCGCTCAGCACCGGTGGTGCCCACGTCCCCGAGCTGCATCTCCACTCGGTGCACCTCGCCGCCCGCTTCGGCGAGCGCAAGAAGGGCGAGGACCGCCGCCGCCGCGAGCTCGACGCTCTGCTCGGTGACCTCGGCGACGGAGACGGTGCTCCCCATCTCATCGCCGGCGACCTCAACTCTCTCGCTCCCGGCGACCACGTCGAGGCCACCGCGTTCTTCGCGCGCATGGCGGAGCTGCGCCGCGCCCGCGTTCTGGTCCGGCAGGCCAACGGGCTGGTGGCCCCCAAACGCGTCGGCGAGGATGCCGCCGTCGACGAGGCCTGGCTGCGCGCCGGCGTCGATCCCCGTCTCGACGTCGGCATCCCGGTGCTGCCCTTCGTCGTGTACCCGCTCACCGCGCTGCTGCCGCGAAGCCGCGCCGTCGACAGGCTGCTCGGCGGCACCATCGAGCGCGGCACCATCGCGCGACTGCTCGAGTCCGGGTACGTGGACTGCTTCCGCGAGCTGCACCCGCGCGCCCACGGGTACACCTGCGCGACCTGGATGCCCGCCGCCCGCATCGACTACGTCTTCGCGGATCCGCTCATGGCGGCGAGGTTGCGCCGCTGCGAGGTAGTGGGGGGGAGGCGCTGGCCCGACCGGGAGGCCACCATCGCGTCCGACCACCATCCCCTGGTGGCCGAGTTCGGCGTCTGACGCTCACTCCGCGGCTGCGCTGTCAGAGGGTGGTGCCGGCGACCGGGTCCCACCGCCGCGATGGCGGCGCCCGCCACGGTGGCGGCGCCGGCTGCCGGGCGTGACCCCGCCCTCGCCAGTGCCTGGCCCGGCTCGCCCCCGCGGGGCGTCGCTCAACCGCGGCGGCGCGGGCTGGGCAACGGCGAGCAGGTCGCCGAGGGTGTTCCAGCCCAGGCGCTCGCCGCCCAGCTTGAGCAGCTCGATGAAGCAGGAGGCGGTGGCCTCGGCGTCCGCCAAGGCGTGGTGAGGGCGACGGTGGTGCACCCCCAGCTCGTTGCACATGCGCTCCAGCCCGATGGTGTCACGGAGCCCCCAGATGGCCCCGGCCATGCGGCTGGTGTCGAGGTTGTCGGCGTCGATCGCCGTCTCCATGGTGCTGGCGATGAGGCGGGTGTCGAAGGCGTCGGCGCTGTGCTCGACGAGGACCGCGCCCTGGCAGAAGCGACGGAACCGCGCCAGCACCCGCTCCACCGATGGCGCGCCCCCCAGGCTCTCCGCGCCGATGCCGTGGATGCGTTTGGCGTAAGGATTGATGCGGTCGGTGCTGTGCACCAGCGTCTCGAACGACATGATGTGGCGATCGACCGTGAAGGCCACGGCGCCGAGCTCGACGAGCCGGTGCGGGGACTGGCCGGTGGTCTCGCAATCCAGGGCCACGAAGCGCAGCGCCTCGATCGGCGTGTCCGCTGCCGGTCGCTCCAGCCGCAGGGAATCGATCTCGCTCTCGATGTCGTCGATGGTCGCGAACGGCTCGCCCGCGGACGGCCCGAGACGGGGCACGAAGCTGGTGCCGATCGGCACCGGACCGCGCCGCCTGCCGTACCTGGGGCGCTCCCGGGAGCCGCTCGACGGCGCCTGTGCGTCACCGTCCGCGCCGCCGCCACTCGGCTCGCTGCCGCCGTCCGGCGGCTTGGGAATCGGCCCGGCGGACGTCATGTGCGTGGATGGTACGTGGATATTAAGGAACGAGGGAGCAGATGCCTTGCAGGGCCGCAGGTCGCCGCCCCGGCTTCCATATACTCACAGTCGTTTCCCGGAGCGGGACGCCGCCGCCGGCGCGCGCCGCCGTCCGGATCCCAGAAAGGCCTCCGATGCACCTTGTCGCCGCCGGGCTCAGCTTCCGCAGTGCGCCGCTGGCGGTTCGCGAACGCGCGGTGGTCTCGGAGGCCGAGGCGAGCCGGCTGCTCCGCTACCTGGTCGGCCACTGCGGCCTGCGTGGGGCGGCGGTGCTCTCCACCTGCAATCGCACCGAGTTCTATGTGAGCTGCCCGACCGGGGCGCTGGCCGACGAGGTGCGGCCCCGGCTGTCCATGTACCTCGACCCCGTCGAGAGCGGCCAGATCGGCGAGCACCTCTTCGAGCTCCGCGACACCGAGGCCATCCGGCACATGCTCCGCGTCGCCGGCGGCCTGGAGAGCATGGTGGTCGGAGAGGCGCAGGTGCTCGGTCAGTTCCGTGACGCTCATCAATTGGCTCGCGAGGCGGGCACGCTTGACGCCCGCCTCGACTACGTGATGCGCCGGGCGGTGTCTGCGGGCAAGCGGGTGCGCTCCGAGACGGCGCTGGGGCCCCGCGCCGGGACCATCGCCGACGCCGCCGTGCAGATCGCCCGCGAGGTGGCGGGCGACCTCACCGGGCGGGGGGTGCTGGTGCTCGGTGCGGGCACCATGAGCACCCTGGCGGCGCGCCGCCTGCGCGAAGCCGGAGCGCACCTCATGATCGCCTCGCGGGGTGGCGAGTCCGCGGTGGCGCTGGCGACCGCGCTGGCCGAGGGAGCGGTGGCGGTCACCGAGCCGGTCACGGCCGCCGCCGAGGTGGACCTGCTGATCTCGTGCACCAACAGCCCCACCCCGGTGCTGAGCGCGGCCGAGGTGGCGGCCATGCAGGAGCGGCGCGGCCATCGCCCGCTCGCCATCATCGACATCGCCGTCCCCCGCGATGTCGAGGCGGCCGCCGGCGACATCCCCGGCGTGACCCTGGTCGACGTCGATGCGCTCGGGGACCGCGTCGCCGCCGTGGTCGGACAGCAGCGAGGAGCCCTCGCCGAGGCCACCGCCATCATCGAGGCGGAGGTCGCCCACGCCGGCATCGTGGTCAGCGAGCGCGACACCGCCGGCCCGACCATCGGCGCGCTGGTGCGCCAGAGCGAGGCGGTGCGACGCCGCGAGGTGGAGCGCACCCTGGCGCGGATGCCGGGCGTGGACGCTGCCACCGCCGAGCGCATCCAGCAGCTCACCAGGAGCCTGGTCAGCAAGCTCCTCCATGCTCCGATCAACCATCTTCGCGAGTTCGCTGACGACCCCGGCGTGGCCCTGACCCTGCGCGACGCCTTCGATCTGGACACCCCGGACCGTGTCGGGGACGACTCCGCGGGCAGCAGCGCCGCCGCCTCGTGAGCGCGGCGACCCAGGCGGCCGTCCTCCGCCTGGCCACCCGGGGCAGTCCCCTCGCCAGGGCGCAGGCCGCGCTGGCCGCCGCGGCGATTCGCGAGGCGGGTGGCCCGGCGGCGGAGCTCGTCGTGGTCCGCACCGCCGGCGACCGCAACCAGACCACCCCCATCGACCAGATGGACGGTCAGGGATGGTTCACCGCCGAGATCGAGCGCGCCCTGCTCGACGGCCGGGCCGACATCGCCGTGCACGCCGCCAAGGATCTGCCCACCGAGCTCGCGGACGGGCTCGAGGTGGCCGCCTACCTTCCCCGCGCTGATCCCCGCGACGCCCTGGTCAGCCGCACCGGGGGCGGGCTGGAGTCGCTGCCCGACGGTGCCGTGGTGGGGACGAGCAGCGCCCGGCGCGGCGCCCTTCTCGCCGAGCTCCGGCCGGGACTCCGGGCTGTGCCCATTCGCGGCAATGTCGACACTCGGCTCCGCAAGCTCGACGAGGGCGAGGTCGACGGCCTCCTCCTCGCCGCGGTGGGGCTGGACAGGCTGGGCCTCTCGGGGCGCATCGGGGAGCGCCTCGACCCCCGGAGATTCGTGCCCGCCCCGGCTCAGGGGGCGATCGCCCTCGAGGTCGCCGGCGGCAGAGCGGCGTCGGCCTCCGCTCGCGCCGCCGGCCACGCGCCGACGTCGCTGGCGGTGGCCACCGAGCGGGCGCTGCTGCGCGAGCTCGGCGGCGGCTGCCTGCTCCCCCTGGGCGCCTGGGCGAGGCTCGAGGGCGGCGCCCTGGTGCTCTCCGCCGCCCTGGGCGGCGGCGGCGCCGTCCGCCACGTCGAGCTCGAGGGTGACCCGGAGCATGCCGCGGAGCTGGTCACCAGGGCCGGCGCCGCCCTCCGGTGACGCCGGCCCGGCCCCTGCAGGGGCGACGGGTGCTGGTGACCCGCGGCGCCGAGAAGGCGGACCGCCTCCCCGGCCTGCTCGAGGACGCCGGCGCGGAGGTGGTCAGGGTCCCGATGATCGCCATGCAGCGGCTGGCCACGGTGGGCGACATCACGCTCTCCATCGACCGCCTCGGCCACGGCCGTCTCGCCGGCGACCGCCGCCCCTGGCTGGTGCTGACCAGTGCCACCGGGGCCGAGCTGACCATCGAGGCGACCGGCCCCGCTCGCCTGGACGAGCTCTCCATCGCGGTGGTCGGCCCGGCGACAGCGGCGGCGCTGCGCGGTCACGGGATCGAGGTCGACCTCGTCGCTCCCGGGCAGGTGGGGGAGTCGCTGGCAGCTGAGCTGGCCATGTCCGGCCTGGAGGGCGCCCGCGTGCTCCTGGTCACCGCTGCCGGGGCGCGCGATGTCATCGCGCCGCAGCTGGCGTCGGCAGGAGCCGAGGTGGAGGTTCTCGAGGCGTACCGCAGCGTCCTCCCCTCCGCCGCGGCGGAGCGTCTCCGTGAGGTGCTCGCCGGACCCCGCCTGGACGCGGTGACGTTCACCAGCGGCAGCACCGTCCGTCACTTCGCGGAGGCGCTGGCCGAGCCGCTGCCGGCCTGTCCCGCCGTCTGCATCGGACCGGTGACGGCCGATGCCGCGCGTGACGCGGGATGGGCCACAGTCCTGACCGCCGACGAGCACACCGCGGACGGCATGGTGGCGGTGATGGTGGCGCGCCTCGCCGCCGTCCACCCGTTACCCTGACCGCGCATGCCCTTTCCCGCCGATCGCCCGCGCCGTCTGCGCCGCACAGCCGCGCTCCGGACGCTCGCCCGCGAGACGGTGCTTGCGCCCGCGGACCTCATCCAGCCGGCGTTCGTGCGCGAGGGGATCGCGGCGCCGGTGCCGATCAGCTCGATGCCCGGACAGCAGCAGGAGACGCTCGAGTCGCTGACCGCCGCCGTCGACGACGCCGCCGGCGCGGGCTGCGCCGCGGTCATCCTCTTCGGCGTCCCGGAGCACAAGGATGCTCGCGGTTCGCAGGCCTGGGCCGACGACGGCATCGTGCAGCGCGCCCTGCGCGGGCTGCGCGGCAGGATCGGCGACCGGTGCGTGCTCATCGCCGACTGCTGTCTGGACGAGTTCACCGATCACGGCCACTGCGGCGTGCTCCGTGAGGACGGCAGCGTCGACAACGACGCCACCATCGAACTGTACGCACGCACGGCGGTGTCGCAGGCTGCGGCAGGCGCCGACATCATCGCCCCCAGCGGGATGATGGACGGTCAGGTGGCGGCGATCCGCACGGCCCTCGACGGCAACGGCTTCCAGGACATCGCGGTGCTCGCCTACAGCGCCAAGTACGCGTCGGTGATGTACGGGCCCTTCCGGGAGGCGGCCGACTGCGCCCCGCGGTCAGGCGATCGGCGCAGCTACCAGATGGATGTCGCCAACGTCCGCGAGGCGGTACGGCGGGCGCGCACAGACGTTGCCGAGGGCGCCGACATGGTCATGGTCAAGCCGGCTCTCACCGCGCTCGACGTGGTCGCCCGGGTGCGCGGCGCCGTCGATGTCCCGGTGGCCGGGTACTTCGTCAGCGGCGAGTACGCCATGCTGCATGCGGCGGCGGCCGCTGGCGCGTTCGACGAGAGGGCCGCCGTCCTCGAGGCTCTCAGCGCCATCCGCCGTGCCGGGGCCGACCTGATCATCACCTACGACGCGCGCCGCGCCGCGCGCTGGCTGCGGGAGGAACCCAACCTTGTCTGATCGCAACCCCACACCGCCGGCGCAGCGATTGCCCCTGGCTCTCGGCGCCGGCGCGGTCCTTCTCGGAGGCCTGATCGTGGCCATCATCTTCTACAACAACGCCAACGGTCCGGCGTCGACCGCGAGCACCTCCACATCGCCGTCGGCGAGCGCGTCGCCCGCGGCGTCCTCGTCGCCGTCGCCGACCCCATCGACGATCGCCTTCGCCGACTGCAGCACCGCCAGCTTCGGGACCCCGCTGCCGCCGTTCGGGGAGCCGGCCAATCCCCACGTCTACAGCGCCGCCCCGACACTGCAGATCGACGTCACCAAGCTGTACGAGGCGACCATCCACACGGTGCGCGGCACCATCGTTCTCTGCCTGCAGCCGGCGCTCGCGCCGCTCACCGTCAACAACTTCGTGGCCCTGGCTCGCAACCACTTCTTCGACGGCATCCCCTTCCACCGCGTCTGCCCGAACAGCGCCGACTCGAGCTGCGGGGGCACGCTGGCGATCGTCCAAGGCGGGGACCCCAACTGCATCGGCAACGTCCACGCCACCACCTGCGGGCAGGGCGGGCCGGGCTACAAGTTCGCCGACGAGCCCGTGCACCAGCAGTACACGGCGGGCTCGGTGGCCATGGCCAACAGCGGGGCCAACACCAACGGCTCGCAGTTCTTCATCGACATCACCGCAGTCCAGCTGCCCCCCTCGTACAACCTCTTCGGCAAGGTGGCCACGGGCCTGGACGTGGCCGGGAAGATCGTGCAGGGCGACGTCATGCAGAGTGTCACCGTCACCCAGCAGACATGAGCCCGGCGACCCCCACCTCATCGGCACAGTGGCGCGAGCGCGCTGAGCGCGTGCTCCCCGGCGGCGTGAGCAGCCCGGTGCGCGCCTTCGCCGCGGTGGGCGGCGATCCTCCCATCATCGCCAGCGCCCGAGGCGCCCGCCTGCTGGACGAGGACGGCGTCGAGTACGCCGACTTCATCCTCGCCTACGGTCCCCACATCCTCGGACACGCGCATCCCGCCGTGATGGCCGCGCTGGCCCGGCAGCTCGAGAGGGGCACCGCCTTCGGCGCCACCAGCTCCGGGGAGATAGAGCTCGCGGAGCGGATCACCGCGGCGATGCCGTCTCTCGAGATGGTCCGCTTCGTCAACTCCGGCACCGAGGCCACCATGTCGGCCCTGCGCCTGGCGCGGGCCATCACCGGGCGCGATCGCGTGATCAAGTGCGCCGGGGCGTACCACGGGCATGCCGACGCCTTCCTGGCGGCGGCGGGGTCGGGGGTGGCCACCCTGGGCATCCCCGGCTCACCCGGTGTGCCCGCGGCCGCCGTCGCCGACACCATCGTGATCCCCTACAACGACATCGCCGCGGTGGCGGCGGTGCTCGACCGGGAGGGGGAGAGGGTGGCCGCCCTGATCGTCGAGCCGGTCGCCGGGAACATGGGATGCGTGCTCCCCCGCGCCGGCTACCTGCAGGCCCTGCGAGCGCTGACCACGCGCTTCGGTGTCCTGCTCATCCTCGACGAGGTGATGACCGGCTTCCGGGTCGGCTGGGGCGGCGCCCAGGCGCTGTATGGGGTCCGTCCCGACCTCACCTGCCTCGGCAAGGTGATCGGCGGGGGCCTCCCGGTGGGCGCCTTCGGAGGTTCGCGCCGTCTCATGGAACGTCTGGCTCCGAGCGGCGACGTCTACCAGGCCGGCACCCTGTCGGGGAATCCCCTGGCCATGGCGGCAGGGTGCGCCGCCCTCGACCAGCTCAGCTCGGGGGCGGCCTACGCGCAGCTCGACGAGCTCGGCGCCACCCTCGCCTCCGGGCTCGGCGATGCGGCCGCGGCGGTGGGGGTGCCCTGCGCCCTCAACCGCGCCGGCAGCATGCTCACCGCATTCATCGGCGTCGAGACGGTCGACGACTACGCTGAGGCGAGCGCGGCGGACACGGCGGCGTTCGGGCGCGTCCACCGTGCCTGGCGCGGCCACGGCGTGCTCTGGCCGCCCTCGCAGTACGAGGCCGCGTTCCTGTCCACCGCGCACGTGGCCGACGACCTGGATCGCGCCGTCGCCGGCTTCGCCGCCGGCCTCACCGCGTCTCAGGGGTAGCTCAGGGATTGCGCGGAGGCGATGCTAAACTCAATGGTGCCTCACCCGAGGCGGCCGGCCGCGGAGACGGCCGGCATGACAAGGAGGCTCCCGAGATGGCAGGGTTCGGCACCGGTCACATCTGGCTCATCGCCATCCTGCTGATCATCGTCCTGATCATCTGGGGACCCGGCAAGCTCCCCGACGTCGGGGCCGGCCTGGGCCGCGCCATCAGAGAGTTCAGGAAGGCGTCGAGCGAGACGCGCGACGAGTTCACCAAGGCGACCCGGTACGAGGACCCGGCCCCCACCGCCGCGGCTCCGGTCATCCCGACCCCCGAGGCGCCCGCCCCGGCGACGCCCGTCCAGCCCGCGCCCGTGGGGGGCGGCTCCGCCACGGCACCTGCCACCCAGCCAGCGGCCGGCGAGGGCGACCACACCAGTCCCGTCTGACCTTGACCGCCTTCTCGCGGAGGCGCTGAGAGGTGCAGGGAGGGGGCGGCGACGAGCGCCGCATGACCGTCGTCGAGCACCTCGAGGAGCTCCGGCGAGCGCTGATCATCTCGGCCATCGCCTGGGCGGTGACCACCGTCGTCGCCTTCATCTTCCACGGAGCCATCTTCGACTTTCTCCTCCATCCCCTGACGTCGGTGCTCATCAAGACCAACAACCACATCACCTCGACGGCGGTGTTCACCACCCCCACCGAGGGTCTGACCATCCCCATCAAGATCTCCGCGATCGCCGGGCTGGTGGGCGCGCTCCCGGTGATCCTCTGGCAGACATGGGGGTTCGTCTCGCCGGGGCTGCGGCCGGTCGAGCGCAAGTTCGTCGGCCCGTTCATCGCCTCGGCCCTGCTGCTCTTCGCGGCCGGTGCCGCGTTCGCGTACTTCGTGATGCCGATCGGGCTCAACTTCCTGGCCACCTTCCTGGGCAGCAGCGCGGTGTACCTGCCCGACATCAACTCCTACCTCTCCTTCCTGCTCCTGCTGATCATCGCCTTCGGGGTGACCTTCGAGATGCCGGTGGTGATCATCCTGCTCGGGCTGCTCGGGATCGTCTCCTCGCGCCTGCTCCGCCGCAAGCGCAAGGGCATCTGGGTGGCGATCATCTTCGGCGCGCTGGTGGTCACCCCTGGCGCCGACCCCTACACGCCGACGGCGCTGTTCATCCCGCTGATCGCGTTCTTCGAGGCGTCCATCCTGATCCTCGACAGGGTGTTCAAACGCTGACGCGCGCGGTGGCCGGTCTGACGATCACTACACTGCGTGGCCATGCGTCCTGACGGCCGGGCCACCGACCAGCTCCGACCCACGCGCATCGAGGTCGGTCCGCTCCCGTATGCCGAGGGGAGCGCCATGATCACCGCCGGCGACACCCGCGTGCTCTGCGCCGCCAGCGTCGAGGAGCGCGTCCCCCAGTTCCGCAAGGGCAGCGGCCGGGGCTGGGTGACCGCCGAGTACGCCATGCTGCCGCGCAGCACCATGACCCGCAGTGAGCGCGACGGGCGCAGGGGCCGCGTCGACGGCCGGGTGCAGGAGATCCAGCGCCTCGTCGGTCGCAGCCTTCGTGCCGCCGTCGACTTCTCGCGGCTGGGCGAGCGCAGCATCTTCATCGACTGCGACGTCCTCGTCGCCGACGGAGGCACGCGCACCGCCTCCATCACCGGGGGGTACGTCGCGCTCGCCCTGGCGGTCGCCAAGCTGCACGCCGCCGGCCTGGTGGCGGAGAACCCGCTGCGCTGGCAGGTGGCGGCGGTGAGCGCGGGGATCATCGCCGGCGAGCCGCGCCTCGACCTCAACTACCTCGAGGACTCGGCGGCCGACACGGACATGAACTGCGTGGGCTGCAGCGACGGCCGGTTCATCGAGTTGCAGGGCAGCGCCGAGCAGGAGCCGTTCTCGCGCGTCGAGATGGACAGCCTGCTCGAGCTCGCGTCGGCAGGGATGCGGAAGCTCTTCGCCGTGCAGTCGGAGGCGATCGCCGGCGCGTGAGCGAGCCGGTCAGCGTTGCCGGGGCAGCCCGCGCCCTGGTGGCGGCGACCAACAATGGCGGCAAGCTGCGCGAGCTCCGCCGCCTCCTCGCCGCCCATCCGGTCACCGTCGTCGGTCTCGCCGACGCCGGCTGGGCCGGGGAGCTCGTCGAGCCCGGCGACACCTACGCGGAGAACGCGCTCGCCAAGGCGGCGGCGGTGTCGGCCCGGCTGGCCCTGCCCGCGCTCGCCGACGACAGCGGCATCGAGGTCGACGCCCTGGGGGGATGGCCGGGACCTCGATCGGCGCGCTGGCTGGGGCCGGAGGCCGACGACGCCGACCGCCTCGCCGCCCTGATCGCCGAGGTGGAGCGGCGCTCGCCCGGTGACCGCCGGGTGCGCTACGTGTGCGTCGTGGCGCTCAGCCGCCCCGCCGCGGAGCCGGTGATCGCTCGGGGCGAGTGCCTGGGTACATTGGTGGCCCCGCGCGGGACGGGGGGCTTCGGGTATGACCCCGCCTTCCTGAGCGACGATCTCGGGGTCACCTTCGCGGAGGCGGGGGATCTGGCCAAGGATGGCGTGTCGCATCGCGGCCGGGCCCTGCGCCGGCTGGCCGAGAGCGGCGTGCTCGACCTCGGTCCCGACGCGGCGTGATGCGGCCGCCGGTGCCACCCCACGCCGGGAGGCTCACAATGGCGAGCCGTGCCACGCAGTCGATCCCCGGTCTGGTCGCGGCCGGTCCGCGCCTCGCTGGGCCTGGCCGCGGTGGCTCTGGCCGGCGCCCTTGCCTTCCTGGTGACGGTCAACCGCACCGAGGTGCCGGCCAACGCTCCCGTCGCCAAGCACCCCTCCGCGGTCACCGTGGTGGCCGCCTCACCGACCCCGTCGCTCGACGACGTGGCGCGCGCGCAGCTCAGCCGCACCGTGACCATCGAGGCGCTGGGCAGCAACGACGAGGGCCTGGGCACGGGCTGGCTGCTCGACTCCAAGGGCGACTTCGTGACCAACGCGCACGTCGTCCAGGGGCAGCTGGCGGTGCGCATCCGCGGGCGTGACGGAAGCTCCCACGTGGGAGACGTGATGGGCATCGATCGCGATCTCGACATCGCCGTGATCCGCAGCCGGAACGGCTTCGCCGGCACCCCGCTGACGGCGTCCAGCGGTAGCCTGAGTGGCTTCCCTGTGGCGGTCGTGGCCATCGCCAGCGGCCATGCCACCGGCCATGGGGACATCACCGACGAGAGCGCCACCCGCATCGCCGGAGATGTGCCGGTCACCGGCGACACCACCACCGGGCAGCCGCCCACCACCACCGACTACCACGACCTGTTGGTCCTCGACGGCCAGACCATCTATCCGGGCAACAGCGGCGGTCCTGTGCTCGACCTGCAGGGTCGGGTGGTGGGCATCGTGACCCTGGCGAGCAAGTCGGCGCCGGAGGGGTACGCCATCCAGGTGAACCGGGTGCTCGGCGAGCTGCTCAGCTTCGCGGCGCGGTGAGCGAACCCACCGCCGCTTCAAGCGCGCCATCTTCGGGTACGGTTTGAGGGCAATGAACGACTACGACATCGCCATCATCGGGGCCGGTCCGGCCGGCCTCACCGCCGCCCTGTACGCCGGCCGCAGCAAGATCCGAGCCGTGGTCATCGAGGCCAAGGCGCCCGGTGGACAGCTGCTCAACACCGAGCTGATCGAGGACTACCCCGGCTTCAAGAGCATCCTGGGAGGCGAGCTCGCCGCCGCCATGCTCGCTCAGGCCGAGCACTTCGGCGCCGAGATGGTCTACGCACCGGCAAAGCGCATCCGCGTCGAGCACGACGGCATGAAGGTGATCGAGACCGACGCCGGGGACTACCGGGCTCCCGCCGTCATCATCACCGCCGGGGGCAACCCCCGCAAGCTCGAGGTGCCGGGCGAGCTGGAGTACGCCGGTCGCGGAGTGTCCTACTGCGCTGTCTGCGACGGCGCCTTCTTCCAGGATCTGGAGCTGGCCGTGGTGGGGGGTGGCGACGCGGCGGTGGAGGAGGCCATCTTCCTGACCCGCTACGCCACCAAGGTGACCCTCATCCATCGGCGCGACGAGTTCCGGGCTCAGCCGATCCTCGTCGATGAGGCGCGCAACCACCCCAAGATCGACATCGCCCTGAACACGGTGGTCGACTCCATCGAGGGAGACGGCAAGCTGACCCACCTCAACCTCAGCGACACGGTCACCGGCGCGACCTCGCGCCTCGACCTCGGGGGGGTGTTCATCTTCGTCGGCTTCATCCCCAACACCGGCCTGGTCGATGCGCACCTCAAGCACGACAAGGGCGGCTACTACCTCACCGACCCCATGACCATGATGACCAGCGTTCCCGGCATCTTCGCCGCCGGCGACGTCCGCGCCCAGCTGACCCGCCAGATCACCACCGCCGTCGGCGACGCCACCACGGCGACGATCGCCGCCAGCAAGTGGGTCGAGGAGCGCGCCCGCGGCACGGAGGGGAGCGCTCTGAAGATCCTCGCCAAGGCGTCGGCCGACGGTGGCTGGGTGGCGTGAGCATCGTCACCCGTCACGGCGACGGCGGCGAGACCAGCCTGCTCTACGGCGGCCGGGTGCCCAAGGATGATCTTCACACCGAGGCATACGGCGCCCTCGACGAGGCGATCAGCGCGCTCGGCCTGGCCCGTGCCCTCTGTGAGCAGCCGGAGCGGGCCCGGCGCCTGCTCGACCTGCAGCGCGATTTCTTCACGGTGGGAGCTGAGCTGGCCACCGCCGCCCCGGACCGCGACAAGCTGGCCAAGCACTTCGCCACGGTCACGCCCGCGATGGTCGAGGGGCTCGACCTCGAGGTCACCGGCCTGGAGGCGCGGGTGCCCCTGCCCAAGGGCTTCGTGATCCCGGGGGGTGATCCCGTGGCCGCGGCCATCGACCTGGGACGCACATTCGTGCGCCGGGCCGAGCGTCGGGCCGTGTCGTTGCACCGCTCCGGCGGCCTCGCCAACGAGGAGGTGCTGCGCTACCTCAACCGCTGCTCGGACCTTCTCTTCATGCTGGCCCGCGAGGCGGAGGGGAGCGAGCTCATCGCCAAATGAGCCGCCCCGTGGCAGGCCGTCAGCCGCCCGGCGGAAGCGTCGCGGGATAGGCGACACCCGCCAGCAGGGCGGTGAGCACGGGGGCGCCGGGCGGTGACGCCGCCGGCGCCGGCGACCACGCCTCGGCGGCAAGGTCGCTGTGGACGCGGTACCCGTCCGAGTCCCGCAGCACCCGGACCGGGGTGGCCTGATGGGGCTCGTGGCCGATGGGCTGGGCGGGGTCGATCGACCAGCTGCCCTCCTCGTCGACCGCCAGCGCCTCACGGGCCACCCAGCCCACCTCGTCGACGTCCATCTCCCCGACGGTCCCGGTCATCAGGCGCAGGGGCAGGCGCGCGGTGGTGGTCGCGCCCGGCTCGTGGTCCTGGCGATCCCCCACCCACAGCGCGCCGACCGCCAGGCCCTCGGTCTCGGCCGCGCGGTTCACAGCCCAGCGCGCCGAGGGCTGGGGGGGCATGAAGACGTGGAACCCGTCGGGGCGGTGCTCGACACGGATCACGTGCTCCGCGGTGGGGAAAGCGCTGCCCACGGCGGCGGGATGGAGCGCGGCGACGCGATCGGGGCCGACCAGCACGGCGCCGGCGTCGACCCAGAGCGCTTGGCCGGCGCCGAGGGCGCCGAGGGCCATGGGTTGCGCGGCCGCCGCACGTCGCGACGAAGGGGCCCCCGGCGTGGTCCGGGACAGAGGCGTCGTCCCCGGACGGGGCGCCGCCACCCGGCTGCGCAGCGCCGCATAGCTCTCGGTGAGCCGGCGGAAGGTGATCAGCGCCTCCTCGCTGCCGGGATTGCGATCGGGGTGGTGCTGCTTGGCCAGGCGGCGGAAGGCGGCGCGGATCTCGTCGTCACCGGCTCCGGGACGGAGGCCGAGGACGGCGAAGTCCTCGGGTGTGGGGGCGCGTGTTCCGGCGCCGGGTGCTTCATTCACCCTCGGGTTTCTCCAGGGGCGAGGCAGATCCCCGCCCCTCGTGTGGTCGGAGTGAATCCGACCACGCTCACCCCGACCCCTCGGCGCGCCTCGCGCGCCGGCTCGGCCTTCGCCTCGCGGGGCATGCTAGCTGGGTTCCGCGGACAGGAGCCGGCAGCACTGCAGGGCGAGCCAGAGCCGGTGGGGGGCGGACGGACCCTCGAGGCGCACTCCCAGCTCAGCCAGCCGTCGGGTGCGGTAGACGACCGTGTGGCGGTGCAGGCCCAGAGAGGCAGCGGCCTCGTTCAGGCTGGGCGTTGCCAGCAGCGCCTCGAGGGTGTCGAGCAGCGGCCCGCTGCGCGACGGCGGCACCGAGAGGACCCCGCCGAGGAGGTGATCGACGTAGCGGCGCATCGAGCTCGGGTCGGTGGTCAGGGTCGCGAAGATGCCCACATCGGCGTCCTCCCAGGTCCGCCCACCGGGGTCGAGGCGGGCACCCACCTGGAGGGCCTGGCGGGCGCGGCGCGCGCTCTCCGCGACGTCGTCGAGGGCCGCCGCCAGCGGGCCGATCCCCCAGCGCACCGCGCCCGGGTCCGCCACGGCCTTCTCGGCCTCGGCGAGCAGGCGGGGCAGCGCGTCCCGGCTGGGAACCAGCGCGATCCAGGTACCCGGCTGGTCGCCGACGATGAGCACGCCGCGCGGCCGCAGGGCTCGCTCCAGGGCGCGCTCCGCCTCCTCCGAGCGCACCGAACAGGCCAGCACCAGGTAGGGGGGCTGGAGGTCGAGGTCGCTGGCGGCGGCGAGGCGGCGGAGCTCGGGGCTGACGTCCCCGGCAACCAGGCGCTGGAGGATGCGGTCGCGGTCGAGGTCGCGGCGGCGCATCAGCGTCTCGCGCGTCTCCAGGTAGGCGGAGCCCACCGCTCCGCTGATCTCGTCGAGGTACTCCAGGACCTGTCCGGTGACGGCGATAACGGTGGCCGGGGAGAGGCTCTCCAGGGCGGCGGACTCACCGATGAGCTCACGCCACACCACCCGGGCGGCGAGGCGGTACGCGGCCAGGAGCACCTCGAGGGGCACGCCCATCTCCGCCTGCTGGGCCCCCATCGACCCCAGGCGCTGGAGGTCGGCGGCGCGCAGGCCGCGGCCGTCGCGAAGCAGCCGCACCAGCGTGCGCAACGCGTCCCGGCACGCGCGGGTCACAGCGCGCAGGTAGCCCACGCTGCGGAACTGGGCGGGAAGGGCGATCTCGGCGGCGATCCGGCGGGTCATGCGGCGGGCGATGACATCGACGTCGGCGAGCAGGCGCGAGATGACCTCCGGGGGCAGTGTGGCCGTGGAGGCCCACTCTCGTGGCGGAACCACCGCGCGGATCGCCGCATCGTTCGACATTGGGGCCATTATGGACGGCAGGGCCTAATTTTGCCTCGGAAATCAGCTGTGACGGCCGATGGCTTGGCGGTCCCACGTAGCGGAGACTCAAGGCATGCTCTATGACGACCTCTTCGTCCGACTCGAACGCGCCCGCTGGAACTTCACCGACGAGATCGATTTCACCACGATCGATCACAGCCTGCTGACCGAGCAGTGGATCCACGACCTCCGGCAGATCTGCCTCACCGAGCTCAGCGCGCTCTACGCCACCGAGATGTTCCTGCGCGACTTCTACACGGACATCGATTTCTGCAGCTTTGTCTCCATATGGTTCTACGAAGAGATGAAGCATCACATGGTGCTCCGCAAGTATCTGGAACAGTGTGGCGAGACCTTCGACGAGGAGAAGGAGCTCCCCGAGCTGCGCCTCACCTTCGCGGAGGGCCCGGCGATCGAGACCCTGACCATGCACTTCTGCGGCGAGCAGCGCCTCGCCCATTGGTACACAGCGTTCAGCCACAACGCACCCGAGCCGGTGCTGCGCAAGATCTTCAAGATTCTCGCCGCCGACGAGCTTCGCCACGCCGCCTGCTACGCCAGGTACCTGCGCAAGGCCATCATCAACAAGCCCGACGAGCTCCCCGCCGTCCTGCGGATGACCCTGTGGATGCTGCGCAGCACCAACGAGGCTCCCAAGCACCCCACCACGGTGACCTCGCCGAGCGTCTGCGAGAAGCTCGAGGATCCCGAGTACATCAGCCGCATGCTCACCTGGTACCTGCCCGGCCGCGACCACGAGGCGCCGGTGCAGCGTCGCATCCTCGCGTTGATGTCGGAACTGGCCGGAACCAAGATGACCACCACCAAGGACATGCTCCCGGTGATTCGCCGGCTCACACCGGTGGCCGCCTGACCCGGGCCGCGGGCCCCGCCTATAATCTCGGGCATATGTCGGAGCAGGCCCGCGTGCGCGCGACGGTGCGGGGCAGGGTGCAGATGGTGGGGTTCCGCGCTTTCGTGGCGGAGCATGCTGACGGGCTGCGCGGCAGCGTCGCCAACCGCCCCGACGGCAGCGTCGAGTGCGTCCTCGAGGGGCCCGCCGACGCGGTCGAACGTGTCGTCAGCCTGCTCCATGACGGTCCCTCGCACGCCCGCGTGGATGGGGTCGATGTCCACCGCGAGCCCTATCGAGGCGACCTTCCCCCGTTCGCGGTGCGCGGATGAACTTCCGCTGGGCCGGGCGGATGTCGCGCCTCGGCACCGAGAGCGCGTTCGAGGTCCTGGCCCACGCCCGCCGGCTCGAGGCGGAGGGGCGTGACGTCATCCACCTCGAGATCGGGGAGCCCGACTACTCCACCCCCCAGAACATCATCGACGCCGCCACCCGCGCGCTCAACGACGGAGCCACCCACTACACGCCGGCCAGCGGCATCCTGGCGGTGCGCGAGGCGATCGCGCGCTACGTCACCCGCCGCACCGCGGTCCCCACCGCCGCCGAGAACATCGTCATCGTCCCCGGCAGCAAGAACATCCTCGCCTTCCTGCTCCTGGCCATCATCGAGCCCGGCGACGAGGTCATCGTCCCCGACCCCGGCTACCCGATCTATCGCTCCCTGGTCAGCTTCGTGGGCGCCACGCCGGTGTCCGTCCCCATCCGGCAGAGCAACGACTTCCGCCTCGACGTCGAGGAGCTGCGCGGACTGGTGACGCCGCGCACCCGCCTCCTGATCGTCAACACGCCCGCCAACCCCACCGGCGGGATGCTCACCCGAGAGGACTGCGAGAGCATCGCGGAGCTGGCCGTCGAACGCGATCTGGTGGTGCTCACCGACGAGATCTACGGGCGGCTCACCTACTCGGGCGAGCACGTCTCGCTGTACGGCCTCGATGGGATGGCCGAGCGCACCGTGCTGCTCGACGGGGTCAGCAAGGCGTGGGCGATGTGCGGCTGGCGGCTCGGCTACGGGGCCATGCCCGTGGAGCTGGCCCGCCGCATGGACACCCTGATGATCAACTCCTCGTCGTGCGCCGCGGCCTTCACCCAGCTCGCCGCCATCGAGGCGTTCGAGTCGGAGGAGTCGGACGCGGCGGTCGAGGTCATGGTTGCGGATTTCAAGCACCGCCGCGACGTCGTCGTCGACGGGCTCAACCGCATTCCCGGGATCACCTGCCGACGTCCCGCCGGTGCCTTCTACGCCTTTCCCGACATCACCGCCACCGGGTGGGACGACCGCGAGCTGCGCGACGCGCTCCTCGACGAGGTCGGTGTGGCCGTCCTGGCGGGGAGCAGCTTCGGACCGCACGGCGCCGGGCACATCCGCCTCAGCTACGCCAACTCCGTCGTCAACCTCGAGCGGGCTCTGGATCGCATCGCGCTCCACCTCGGCGCCGGCGCGGTGACCCCGGCGTAGCGCCGGCCACACCGCGCGCCTCGAGCACAGCCCTGATGAGCCGCCCCTCGGTCCGTCCCGATCCGGCCACCGCCGCCGCCCTGCTCGCCGGCCACGATGTCGTGCCCCTGGTGATGGAGCTCGCCGCCGGCATGGAGACGCCCGTCACCCTGATGCAGCGGCTCGGGGTCGGTGGCCACTGCTTCCTCCTCGAGTCGGCGACGATGTCCTCGGGACTGCACGGCTTCTCCTTCCTGGGACACAACCCCGACGAGGTGGCTCCCCAGGACGGCGCCGACCCGCTTGGCCCGCTCGAGGCGGTGGCCGCGGAGCGGGTGGCGCCGGTCGAGGGGATCACGGCCCCCTTCCTGGGCGGATGGGTGGGATACCTCGGCTACGAGGCCGCGGCGTGCTACGAGCGGCTTCCCGCCACGGCGCCCGCGTTCGCCGGCGTGCCCGCCAGCCTGTTCGCGCTCTACCGAACGGTGACGGTGTTCGACCATGCGCGCGACCGCATCCTGCTGATCACGCAGCTGCGCGGGTCGGGCGACGACGTGGAGGCGGCCTACGCGGAGGCGCGTCAGCGGCTGCACCGCCTCCATGACCGCGTCACTTCAGCCCGGTCCACGGGAGGCGCGGTGGACCATCCGGAGGCCGTGGAGATGCAACCGGTCACCGGAAACGTGACGCCGGCCCGGAGGATCCTGCCCGACAGCGCGTCGACGTTCCCTCGTGAGCTGTTCCTGGCGTCGGTCGAGCGTGCCCTGGAACACATCGTCGCCGGCGACATCTTTCAGGTGCAGATCTCCCGTCGCTTCAGCCTTCCGCTGGCTGCTCATCCCTTCACTCTCTACACGGCGCTCAGGCTCTCGAGCCCGACTCCGTACCTCTTCTATGTGAGCAGCCCGCAGTGCAGCCTGGTCGGTGCGTCGCCGGAGATGCTGGTGCGCGTCCGTGGCGACGATGTCGAATACCGGCCCATCGCCGGCACGCGACGTCGCGGCGTCAACCCGGCCGAGGATGCCGCCATGGAGGCGGAGCTGCGCGGCAGCGAGAAGGAACAGGCCGAGCACCTCATGCTCGTCGACCTCGGCCGCAACGACGTCGGCAGGGTGGCCGCCGTGGGCAGTGTGGAGGTCCACGAACAGGCCGTCGTGGAGCGCTATTCGCGGGTCATGCACCTGGTCAGCGGGATCCGCGCTCGGCTCGCCGCCGGTCGCACCGCGCTCGATGCGCTGCGCGCCTGCTTCCCCGCGGGCACCGTCACCGGCGCGCCGAAGATTCGAGCAATGGAGATCATCGCGGCGCTGGAGCCCCATGGCCGCGGCCCCTACGCCGGCGCCGTCGGGTACATTGGCAGCGGGGGAGCGCTCGACACCGCCATAGCCCTGCGCACCGTGGTCGTCGTGGATGGGCGGGCCTATCTGCAGGCGGCGGCGGGGATCGTCGCCGACTCCGCGCCGGACCAGGAGGCTCACGAGATCGACAACAAGCTGGCCGCGGCCCTGGACGCGATCGTGCGCGTCAACCCGTCGTGAGCGCCGTCGTCGTGGATCTCCGCGCTCGCGTCCTGGTGGTGGACAACTACGACTCCTTCACCTTCAACCTCGTGCAGTATCTGGGCGAGCTGGGCGCCGACACCGTGGTGGTGCGCAATGACGCCGTCAGCAGCGTCGATGTGGTAGCCGCCGCTCCCGCGGCGATCGTGCTCTCGCCGGGCCCGGGCCGCCCCGAGGACGCGGGCATCTGCGTCGAGCTGGTGCGCGCCGCCGCGCACGCGTCGATCCCGCTGTTCGGGGTCTGCCTCGGCCACCAGGCGATCGCTCTTGCTTTCGGCGGGCGCGTGGTCAACGCGGCCGTGCTCATGCATGGCAAATGCAGCGACATCGAGCACCACAGCGAGGGCATCTTCCGTGGTCTGCCCGATCCGCTGCGGGCCAGCCGGTACCACTC
This sequence comes from Candidatus Dormiibacterota bacterium, assembly GCA_035552595.1. Taxonomy (GTDB): domain Bacteria; phylum Chloroflexota; class Dormibacteria; order Aeolococcales; family Aeolococcaceae; genus Aeolococcus. The sequence continues at coordinate 25,088 of DASZKZ010000017.1, read as the reverse complement.
GCTGATCGCGGAGCGCGCCACGCTGCCCGCGGAGCTGGCGGTGACGGCGTGGACATCGGACGGCACGGTGATGGGCCTGCGTCACCGCGATCACCCCATCGACGGGGTGCAGTTCCATCCCGAGTCGATCGGCACCCCGCACGGCCGCCGGCTGCTCGCCAATGTGCTCGACGCGGCGCGGGTGCGCTCCCCGCTCGGCGCCGCGCCGTGACCGATCTCGGTGCCCTGGCAGCGATCGCCGAGCGCAAGCGAGAGGAGGCAGCGGCGCTGCACTGCGGCCGCGCCGCCATGTTCGCCCACGCCGCCACACTGGAGCACGCTCCGGCGATCGAGCGAATCCTCGCCGGGGGGACGGTCATCGCCGAGCTCAAGCGGCGCTCGCCGAGCGCGGGCGTGCTTCGCGATGACCTCGACGTCCCCGCTGTGGCCGCTGCCTACGAGACGGCCGGGGCGGCGGCCGTCTCGGTGCTGACCGACGGCCCCGACTTCGGCGGTTCTCTGCACGACCTGGTGGCGGTGCGCGCCGCGGTGGAGATTCCCGTTCTGCGCAAGGACTTCGTGGTCGCACCCGTGCAGATCGCCGAGGCCCGCGTCGCCGGCGCGGACTGGGTGCTGCTGATCGTGGCGCTGTTGGACGGGGACGAGCTCGACCTGGCCATGGACGCCGCCCGGCGCTGCGGTGCCGGTGCGCTCGTCGAGGTGCACACCGACTGGGACCTCGATCGGGCGCTTGCCGCCGGGGCTCAGTGCATCGGCGTCAACAATCGCGACCTCACCACGCTGTCCACCGACCTCGGTGTCTTTGCCCGCCTGCGGGCGCGCATTCCCGCGGGCGTGGTCGCGGTCGCCGAATCCGGGGTGCGCGAGGCAGCCGACGTGAGGCGTCTGGTCGGCGAGGGCGCCGATGCGGTGCTGGTGGGGGAGGCGCTGATGCGAGCGGCCGACCCCAGCGCCCTGCTCGGGGAGATGGTCGCCGCCGCCGAGACCACGGCGACGGCACGGCGCGGCGGATGATCGTCAAGGTGTGCGGGGTGCGGACCGCGGAGATCGCCGAGGCCGCCATCGCGGCGGGCGCGGACTGGCTCGGCCTGGTGCTGGTGCCGGGGAGCCCGCGCCACGCCGACGACGGCGCGGCGCGCCGGGTCGTCGACGTCGTGCACGGCCGTGCCGACCTGGTTGGCGTCATGGTCGACGCCACCGCGGCGGACTGCGACCAGGCCGCCCGGCGCTACCGGCTGTCGGCCGTGCAGCTGCACGGGACGGTGTCCCTGGCGACCGCTGCCGAGGTCAGCGTCCCGGTGATCCGAGCGTTCAACCTGGCCAGGGCCGCCACCGCCTTCACCGACCCCTGGTGGGCCGACTGCACCGTGCTGCTCGATGCCGCGCCCGACGGCGACGGCCTGCCCGGCGGCACCGGCGGCCGCGTCGACGAGAGTGTTGCCGCGGCGATGGCCCGCCACCGCCGCATCATCCTCGCTGGAGGCCTGTCCGCCGCCAACGTGGCCGGCGCCATCGCCGCCGTCCGGCCAGATGGCGTCGACGCCTCCAGCGGGCTGGAATCGGCGCCGGGGGTGAAGGATGCCGCGCGGGTCGTCGCCTTTGTGGAGGCGGCGCGATCCGCCGCCGACCTGCCCGCGGGCGCCGGGGCGCGGCCGTGATCGGTGCCCGAGGCCGCTTCGGCGACTACGGCGGCGCCTACGTCCCGGAGACGGTGGTTCCCGCGCTCGAGCAGCTCGAGGCCGCCATGGTCGAGGCGTTCGCCGACCCGGTCTTCGCCGCCGAGCTCCGCCTGTTGTTGCACGACTACGCGGGCCGACCCACCCCGCTGACCCACGCTGCCGCGCTCAGCGCCGCCTCCGGGGGTGCGCAGATCTGGCTGAAGCGCGAGGACCTCCTCCACACCGGTGCGCACAAGATCAACAACGCTTTGGGACAGGTGATGCTGGCTCAGCGCATGGGCAAGCGCCGCATCATCGCCGAGACCGGCGCCGGCCAGCACGGCGTCGCCACCGCCACGGCGTGTGCCCGCAGCGGGCTCGGTTGCACGGTGTACATGGGCCGCGAGGACATGCGCCGCCAGGCGATCAACGTCTATCGCATGGAGCTGCTCGGGGCCACGGTGGTCCCCGTCGACAGCGGCGCCGCCACCCTCAAGGACGCCACCAACGAGGCCATCCGCGATTGGGTCGCCAACGTGCGCGACACCCACTACGTGATCGGCAGCAGCGTCGGCCCCCATCCCTATCCCACGCTGGTGCGCGCCCTGCAGCGTGTCATCGGCGATGAGACGCGGGCCGGATGCCTGGAGCGGTGGGGGGCTCTGCCCGCCGCGGTGGTGGCCTGCGTGGGCGGTGGCAGCAACGCCATCGGCATCTTCGCCGCGTTCCTCGACGACGCCGGTGTCGAGCTGGTCGGGGTCGAGGCCGCCGGGCACGGGTTGGACGGCGGCGAGCACGCCGCGCCGCTCAACCGGGGGCGGCCGGGAGTGCTGCACGGCTCGCACAGCTATCTCATGCAGGACGTCAACGGCCAGGTGCTCACCGCGCATTCGATCAGCGCCGGCCTCGACTATCCCGGCGTGGGCCCGGAGCACAGCGCGCTCCGCGACAGCGGGCGGGTGCGCTACGTCGCCGCCGACGACGAGCAGGCGCTGGCGGCGTTCCACCGCCTCTGCCGGCTGGAGGGGATCATCCCCGCGCTGGAGTCGAGTCACGCGCTGCACGCCGCCGAGCAGCTGGCCGGCGCAGCGGCACCGGACGACGTCGTCGTCGTCTGCCTCTCCGGCCGCGGTGACAAGGACATCGCCACCGTCCGCGACCACGACGGGGACCGTGACGATGGCGTCCGGTGAGCGCCTCACCGCCGCGCTGCGCGCCACCGGTGACGGCGGGCTACCAGCGCTGGTCCCGTACGTCACCGCCGGCTTCCCGCGCCGCGACGACACCGTCGACGTGCTGCGCGCGGCGCAGGCCGCGGGGTGCGCGGCGGCCGAGATCGGCATCCCCTTCAGCGATCCGCTCGCCGACGGCCCCACCGTCCAGCGTGCCGGCTGGCAGGCGCTGCGCAACGGCATGACCCCCGGCCTGGCGATCGAGCAGGCGGCCGCCGCCCGTGCCGCCGGCGTGACCATGCCACTGGTGTTCATGACCTATCTGAACCCGGTCCTCAGCCACGGTCTCGACCGCTTCTGCGCCGGCGCCGCGGCCGCCGGTGTGGACGGCATCATCGTCCCCGACCTGCCCGCGGACGAGGCAGCCGAGGTCCGCGGCCACGCCCAATCGCACGGGCTGGCGCTCATCCCCCTGGTGGCGCCGACCACCCCGGACCGGCGCATCGCACGCGCCTGCCGCCACGCCGCCGGCTTCGTCTACTGCGTGGGGGTCGTCGGCACCACCGGCGCGCGCCGCGACATCGCCGCCGAGGCCTTCGAGCTGCTCGAACGGGTGCGTGCCTGCACCCGCCTGCCGCGGGCCATCGGTTTTGGCCTGAGCCGGCATGAACACCTGGTCGCGCTGCGGGGACGGTGCGAGGCGGTGGTGGTGGGCTCAGCGCTGCTCGACGCCATGGCCGTCCGGCCCGACGACGGGGCCAGGGCAGCCACGGCGTTCCTGCACGGCATGAAGCAGCCGGCGTGAGCGCCGCCCGCCGGCAGCGCCGCCGATGAGCCAGCGACGGCTGGGTGGGGCAGCTGGAGTCGACGGCGAGGTCCGCGTCCCCGGCGACAAGTCGATCAGCCACCGGGCGTTGATCCTGGGCGCGCTGATCCGCGGTCGCAGCTATCTGGGCAACCTCTCTCCCGCCGCCGACGTGGAGGCCACCGCGCGGACGCTCCAGGAGTGCGGCGGGTCGGTCCGTCCCTTCGGCGACGGCCGCGTCTCCCTCGACGGCGCCGGCCCGGGCATCAGCCTGCGCAGCCCCGCCAGACCTCTCGACTGCCGCAACTCGGGCACCACAATGCGCCTGCTCAGCGGTGCGCTCGCCGCTCACGATCTCGAGGCCACCCTCGACGGCGACCTGTCGCTGCGAGGCCGGCCCATGGAGCGGGTCGCAGCCCCGCTGCGCGCCATGGGGGCCGAGGTCACCACCGCCTCGGGACACGCCCCGCTGCGGGTCCGGGGGACGGCCGCTCCTCTGGGCGTCGAGCACCATCTCGAGGTCGCCAGCGCGCAGGTGAAATCGGCCATCCTGCTCGCCTCACTCAACGCCCAGGGCCCCACGGTCGTCCACGAGCCCCTGCCCACCCGCGACCACACCGAACGGTTGCTGCGCGCCTGTGCCGCGGACCTCACCGCCGACGGGATGTCGGTGACGCTCCGTCCCTCCCGTCTGGAGCCGTTCGGGTTGCGCGTGCCCGGAGACATCAGCTCGGCGGCCTTCTTCATGGCGCTGGCGGCCGCCCATCCGCAGTGGCGGGTGCACTGTGCGGGGATCGGGCTCAACCCCGGCCGCACCGGCATCCTCGAGGTGCTCGCGGCCATGGGGGCGCGCGTCGAGGTGGAGGAGGGGCCGATGGCGGCTGACGTCGAGCCTCAGGGCGACGTGGTGGTCACCGGAGCGCCACTCCACGGGGTCACGATCGACGCCACCATGGTGCCCCGTTGCATCGACGAGATTCCCGCCATCGCGGTGGCGGCGACCCAGGCGGAGGGCCGCACCGAGATCCACGGTGCCGCGGAGCTGCGCCACAAGGAGTCCGACCGGGTGGCGGTGCTCGTCGCCGGCCTGCGCGTGCTCGGGGCCACGGTCGAAGAGGCGGCGGACGGCCTGGTCATCGACGGCCCGGCGCGACTGCGCCCAGGTCGCCTCGAGTCAGCCGGGGACCACCGCCTGGCGATGGCCTGGTCGATCGCCGCCGCGCTGGTCGACCCGGCCGCGGGCGCGTGCGTCATCGACGGCTCCGAGTCGGTCGCCGTGTCCTACCCGGGCTTCTTCGAGGACCTGGCCCGGCTCAGCGGCTGACGGCGTCGCGGAGTCAGTCGAAGGTCAGGATCACGGGCGGCTTGCCGAGCACCTCGACGATCTTCAGCTCGGCGACCGCGACGATCACCGGATGGACGGTGAGCCGGTCGACGAACTGCTGCGCCCCGGGCGCGTGGGCGACCAGCCTGCGGAACACCTCGAGCCGGCCGGAGTCGTCCACGTCAGGCCGGGTCGCCGTGCCCCACCCCTGGATCCAGCGCGAGGGGTTCCCCGGGGAGCACATGAAGGCGACGCGAGCGTCCCCGGCGATGTCGGTCGCCTGGCGCGACCGATCGAGGATCGCCAGCAGCAGGCGGATGCGATCACCCTCGATCTCCGGAGCGAAGAACACTCCCGCGACGTGCGGTCCGGCACTGCTGACCGTGGCCAGCGCCGTGGTGTCGTAGGCGCGCAGTGCCCAGAGCGCGCGCTCCACATCGGCACGAGCCGCCACGCTCACGGCGCCGTGGCCGGGGGCGGCGCTGCGATGATCACGATGCGCCCTCGAGGCATGCACGGGAGAGTATCGGAACCATGAGCCCCAAGAGTTTTCTGCTCAACGAGCAGCTGCACCAGTATCTCGTCGACCACTCGCTGCCGCTCGACGATGTGCAGCGCTCGCTGATCGCCGAGACCGCGGCGCTCGGCGATGTCAGCGGCATGCAGGTCGCGCCCGAGCAGGGTGCCTTCCTGACCGTGCTCACAGCGGCGCTCGGAGCCGCCAGCGCCGTCGAGGTGGGGACGTTCACCGGCTACTCGTCGCTGTGCATCGCGCGCGGCCTCGTCGCCGGTGGGCACCTGCTCTGTTGCGACGTCAGCGAGGCATGGACGGCGATCGGGCGCCGGCACTGGGAGCGCGCCGGCGTCGCCGACCGTATCGAGCTGCGCATCGGCCCCGCGTCGGAGACGCTGCGCACGCTCCCTGGGACCGCCACCATCGACCTGGCGTTCGTCGACGCCGACAAGAGGGGGTATCGGGACTACGCCGAGCAGCTCATCCCCCGGCTTCGCCCCGGCGGCGTCCTGCTCGTCGACAACGTGCTCTGGCACGGCGCCGTCGTCGAGGCCGGCGCGGACGCCGACACCAACCTCGCCCACATCCGTGCCTTCAACGACTGGCTGGCGGGCAACCGGGCTGTGGAGAGCGTCATGCTCCCCATCGCTGACGGAGTCACCCTGGCTCGGAAGCTCTGACGGCAGTCAGCGGAGGAGGCGGCTGAGGCGGCGATCAGCGAGGATCCGCCCGCCGGTCTGGCAGGTGGGGCAGTACTGGAAGGACCGGGTCGCCAGCGACACCTGACGGATGGTGTCCCCGCACACGGGGCAGGGCTGCCCGGTGCGCCCGTGGACGGCGAGGTGCTCCTTCTTGTCCGGCTTGAGGCCGGCGATGTCCACACCGCGGGTACGCTCCACCGCGGCGGCCATGACGGCACGCAGGGAGTGGTGCAGGCGGGCGATCTCGTCGTCGCCCAGCGCCGCCGCCTGCCGGAATGGGGAGAGCCGGGCGGCATGGAGGACCTCGTCCGAATAGGCGTTGCCCACCCCGGCGACGAGGCTCTGGTCGGCGAGGACCGTCTTGAGCTGACCGCGCCGACCGCGCAGCAGCTCGCCCAGCCGGGCGGCGTCCAGGGCCGGATCGAGGACGTCGATGCCCAGGCGGGAGATGCCCGGCACCTCCTCGGCGGGGTGGCGCACCACGTACAGCGCCAGCCTCTTCTCGGTGCCCTGCTCGGTGACCGCGATGCCCGAGCCGCCGTCGAGCTCCAGCTGCAGCGCCAGAGGGCCACGCAACGTGGCGCGTGGCTCGGCGAGGTGATCGCGCCAGCGGATCCAGCCGGCTCGGGCCAGGTGGACGACGAGGTGGAGGTCCCCCGCTCTCATGTCGAGGAACTTGCCGTGGCGGCTCCAGCCATCGACGGTGCGGCCCACCAGCGCCTGCAGGGGCGGGTCATAGGTCTTCAGCGCACCGATGGAGCGCAGGCGGACCGCGCTGATCGCCCGGCTGCCCATCCGTTCGGTGAGGCCGGCGGCGAGGGCGGTGACCTCGGGGAGCTCGGGCATGCACCCAATGGTGGCGCAGCTCGTTCGGGGAGGGGCCGGACCCACGTAGAATTCCACGACCTTGAGGTCGACCCCGGAGGCCAGCGCGCCCAGCAGGACCGCGACGCGCGGACGCCGCCGCACCACGACGGCCGACGCGGAGGACGTCCTCTGCGTGCCCCGCACCACCATCTTCCCCGACGGCGCCTGGCATGGGCTGGTCACCGCCGGCCTGGAGCGCGTGCTCCGCACCATCCGAGCCACGTCCGAGTACCGGCCCCGGCACGCCGTCGAGGACGACCCGTCGATGCAGCAGATCATCCCCTACTGCGTCGTCCACCATCCCCTGGACGGCACCTACCTGCTCACCCGGCGCCTCCGCCGCTCCAGCGAGCGCCGGCTCCATCACCTCTACTCGCTCGGCGTCGGCGGCCACGTCAACCCGGGTGACGGAGCGGAAGGCGATCCCCTGATCGGCGGCCTGCGGCGCGAGTGGGCGGAGGAGGTGGTCTGCGCCTCCCCGGCGACGGCCCGGCTGGTGGCCATGCTCAACGACGACTCCACGCCGGTGTCGCGGGTGCACCTCGGTCTCGTCTTCCTGGTCGAGCCGACGCTGTCGACCACCTCGGTGCGCGAGATCGAGAAGCTGGAGGGCGAGAGCCTCCCACTCTCGGCCATGCGTCGCCACTACCTGAGCATGGAGTCATGGTCGCAGCTGGTCTTCGACGACCTCGTCGGTGGCGCCGCCAAGCGCGCCGACCATTCTCCACTGGTCGTCGAGCTGCCCAGCGCCGGCTGAGGCAGGCGGAGCGCAGGCCGCCGGTATACTCCGGGCCATGCCTGTGCGAGTCCGCGTCCCTGGTCCTCTCCGCCGCCTCACCGGCGGTGACGCCGAGGTCACCGTCGACGGGGCCACTGTGTCCGACGCCCTCGGCGACCTCGAACAGCGCTACCCGGGGTTCCACGACCGCCTCTACGACGCCGACGGCAAGCTGCGCCAGTTCATCAACATCTACGTCAACGATTCCGACATCCGGTTCACCCAGGGCCTGGAGACCCCGGTGGGGGAGCGCGACGAGCTCTCCATCGTCCCCGCCGTCGCCGGCGGGCGCTGACGCGCGGGCGTGACCAGCGCGGCCGCGGGCGCGACTGCGGCCCGGAGCCGCCCCGCGGCGCGGGTGCCTGAGGACCCCTTCGAGCTGGTCCCGGCGCGCGCCGTGGTGGCGGTGGCCATGTCCGGCGGGGTCGACTCCTCGGTGGCCGCGGCGCGCTGCGCCGCCTCGGGACGGCGCACCATCGGCATCACCCTGGCGATGTGGCCCCGCGACGGCGAGCGCGACCGCGACCGCGGCTGCTGCTCCATCGACGCGGTCGAGGACGCCCGGCGCGTGGCCACCAGCCTGGGCATCGCCCACTACAGCTGGAACCTCGAGCCCGAGTTCGAGCGCGAGGTGGTCGCCCGGTTCGGTGACGAGTACGCCGCGGGTCGCACCCCCAACCCCTGTGTGGTCTGCAACCAGAGGATCAAGTTCGGAGTCCTGCTCGACCGTGCGCGGGAGGCGGGCGCCAGCCACGTCGCCACCGGGCACTACGCTCGCATCGGCCGGCGCGGCAGCCGCGCCACCCTCCATCGGGCGGCGGCGTCCGCCAAGGACCAGGCCTACACGCTCCACCGCCTCGACCAGGCGCAGCTCAGCCGGGCCCTGTTCCCGCTCGGCGGGGAGACCTCCAAGGAGGACGTGCGCCGCGTCGCCGCCGGGCTCGGGCTGGTGACGGCGGCCAAGCCGGACTCCCAGGAGCTCTGTTTCGTCGACGGCGGCGTGCGGGCCGACCTGGAGCGACGCCTCGCCGGGCGCTTCCGTCCCGGAGCCATGCTCGACGTCTCCGGGCGGGTGGTCGGGGAGCATCGCGGCGTGCCGTTCTACACCGTGGGCCAGCGCTCCGGGCTGGGGATCGCGCCCCGCAGCGCCGCCGCCACACCCCTCCACGTCATCGCGATCGACGCCTCCGCCAACACGGTGACCGTCGGTCCCCGCGCGGCGCTCGAGCGCACCACGGTTCGCCTCGTCGACGTGCACTGGATCGACCGATCGCCGGCGCCGGGGGCGTGCCTGACGGCGCAGCTCCGCGCCCACTCCGCACCCGCCGCGGTGACGGTCTCGAGCACTTTCGGCGACGCGGTGCTGCTCCGCTGCGATCCCCCGGTCAGCCAGGTGGCGCCGGGGCAGGCGGGCGTGCTCTACGACGGCGACGAGGTCGTCGGCGGCGGCGTGGTGGCGATGCCGTGATCCTGGCGGTGCCGCTGCCACCCACACCTGGGCAGGTCGTGCTCGGCATCCTGGCCGCGTTCGGCGGAGCACTGATCGCGTCCGTGTCCGCGTTCCTGGCGCGGCGCTCGCGCAACTGGCTGCACCACCTCGGCACGATCGGTGGGCTGGCCATCGTCGCCGGCATCATCGGACAGCGAACGGTCGCCGATGGCGCCGCCGTCGGTCCCTGGGATGCGGGCCTGCCCGTGCCCGTGATCGGTGTCCGCATCGATCCCGTGACCGCGGCTGGAATCGTGCTGACGCTGGTCGGTGTCACGCTCACGTTGCTCTTCGAGAGAGTCGTCGACGACGCGGACAGGCCGCGACCCCTCGTCCACCGCGCGCTCGAGGACGACGACGCGATCTGAGGGGCCGGCCGGGCGCTGCCTCGGCGTCTACAATGCCGCCGATGTCCGGCGCCGGCAGCCGCCTCTCGACCGAGGCGCCGTCCCCACACGCGTTTCGCCGCGCTGCCACAGCCCCGCTCCTTGCGGCGGGTTGAGCACGGCGATGTTCTACGTGGTCGCCGTCCTCATCGTGGTCGCCGCGCTGGGCGCCGTCCTGTCGCCGTCGACGCGCCTGGTGCTGCTCGCGGTGATGGCCGGCGACATCCTGGTCGGCATCCTGCTCATCGCATCCGGCGCGTACCTGGTGGGGGCCGTCGCCCTGGTGGTGCCCGCCGGCTGTCTGCTGGCGGTGGCCGCGCTGCTGCGCCGCAACGGCTATGCCGCCCTTCTCGCCGACATCCCCGGTCGCGCGGCCTCGTGGCCGCTGGCGGCGGCTGTCAGCGCCGGCATCGGGGTGCTCCTGGTGTGGACGACGGCGACCAGGGTCTCCGGCACCTCCGCCAGCGCCGCCGGCCAGAGCCTGCTGACGGTGCTGCACTACCGCACCCCCATCGCGCTCGGCGTCGCCGCCGTCCTGGTCGTCGCCGCGGTCGGTGGTGCGCTGATGATCGGGCGGACCGGGAACGACGAGCGCCTTCTCGACCGCGCCGCGGAGCAGCGCCGGCTGCGAGAGATGCGCGCCCAAACCCGCCGCGCCCACCGTGCCGCCGCGCGTGCGCAGCGCGAGGGGCGGGGGAGCGCGCCGTCGTGAGCGCGGGACCAGCCCAGTACGCGGTGCTCAGCGCGATCCTCTTCGCCCTGGGCCTCTTCGGCGTCACGGCGCGGCGCAACGCGGTGGCCGCGCTGGCCTCGCTCAGCGTGCTCTTCAGCGCCCCGGTGGTGGCGGCGGTGGGCTTCGCCGAGACCGGCACCGGCTCTCTGCCCCGGCTCGGCGACGCGCTGGCCCTCTTCACGCTGGCCGCCCTGTGCGCCGAGCTGGTCGTCGGCGGAGCCGTGGCGGCGCTGGTGTGGCGCCGCTCCGAGACCGCCGATCTCGACGAGATGACCGAGGCGGACCTGTGAGATGACCGTCATCCTCAACCTCACCTGGGCCATCGTCCTGCTCCCCCTGGTGGGAATCGGTGTCGCCTTCCTCGCCGAGTCACCGCGCCGCGCCGCCCAGGTGGGCGTGGCGTTCACCGCATTGGCCCTCGCCGTCAGCGCCGTCGTGCTCGTGTTCCGGCTCACCCACGTGCTCAACGTGTACGAGAACACGCAGACGTTCTGGGACCTCCAATCCACGTCAGCGGTCTCCTCGGCACACCTGCCCCCCGAGTTCCCGGTCTTCTGGGGGATCCGCGTCGATCCCCTGAGCGTGTCCTTCATGACGACGGCACTCTTCCTCTCGCTGGTCGCCCAGCTCCACGCGCTCACCTCGATGCGCGGAGACGCGGGCTTTCGCCGCTTCTTCTGGGCGGTCGGGCTGCTCACGTTCGGCCTGCTGGCATTGATCAGCAGCCCCAACCTCTTCCAGTTCTGGCTGGGCTGGGAGGTGGTCGGGGTGGCCACCTGGGTCCTGGCGGTGCACCACTGGCAGCGCACCGCCACCGCGACCGCGGCGGCACGCGCCTTCGTCCTCCTGCGCATCGCCGACCTGGCTCTCCTGCTCGGCCTGGTCATGACCTACGCCAAGTTCGGCACCGCGGTCATCGACCAGCCCGCCACCAACGGTCAGCTCACCAACGATCCCCTCTCCTTCTCGGCCCTGGTCCACCAGTGGCACCTCGGTCACCTGGGCGCGATCCCGGGGGTGGGGACGCGCACCCTCGTGGTCGTCGCCACCCTCTTCCTGGTGGCGGCGGCGATCCGCGCCGCCATCGGGCCCCTGCATCTCTGGTTCAGCGGCGCGCTCGACGCCCCGGTCGCCGGCCTGGCACTGATCGCCTTGGGGGCGCTGATCCCGCCGGCGGTGCTGCTCGCCCGGGTATATCCGCTCCTCCTCGAGGCCCCCCACCTGCTCACCGCGGTGGCGCTGCTCGGTGGGGCCGGAGCGGTGACCGGTGCGCTCCTCGCCCTGGCCCAGCGCGACCTCTTCCGGGTCGGGGTTTTCGCGATCAGCAGCCAGGCCGGCTTGATCCTGGTCGCCTTCGGGATGGGGGGGTACAGCCCGGCCCTCTTCGTGGCGTTCACCGCCGCGTTCCTCGCCGTCGTGTACTTCCTCGCGGCGGGCAACCTGAGCCGCGGATTCCGCAGTCGCGACCTTGCCGACAGCGCCGGTGCCCGGGGCAGGATGCCCCGGACGACGCTCGCCCTGGGCGGCTGGGCGCTGGGCATCAGCGGCCTGTCGCTGAACACCTACAGCGTGCTCTCGGCAACCTTCCGCGACGCCCTGCCCAACGGCGGGCACGTGGGCACCCTGGCCCAGGTGGTGGTGGCGATGGCGGTGCTGGCCACCATCGTCCTCACCGCGCTCTACGCCTTCCGCGTCTACTTCGTGATCGCCACCGGCGACCCGTCCCGGCGCCGTGGCTTCGACATCACCCGGCTGCGCGAGGTCGACCCGCGGCGGCGCCGCACCGTCATGGCGGCGCTGGCCGGAGGCGCCGCTGCCACCCTGGTGGGGATCCCCGGGGTCAGCTCGTTCATGGTGGGCACAAGGAAGATCCCCGGGCTCACCTTCAGCCACTTCATCTTCTACGGAGCCCGCCGCCAGCAGCTGGCCTTCGATCCCACCGCCCTGGCGCTGGCCGCACTCCTCGCCGCCGCTGCCGCCGCGGGCGCCTGGTGGCTGTTCTCCGCCCCCCGCCGCCAGCCCGCCGAGGCGCTGCGCCGCCGCGTGGCGCCGGCCGCCGCGGTGCTGGGCGGGCCCACCCTCGGCGAGCGGGCCGCGGAGCTTGTGCCTCGGGTGTTCCTCATCGCCGGCGAGGGCCTCGAGAGCTTTGAGGAGGGGGTGCTCGAGCCCATCTCCAGCGGGGTGGGGGAGAGCGCGGGACTCCTGAGCCAGGCGCTCGACCGTGTGCGCAGCGCTCGGATGGGCGCATCGATGGCGGCCGCCCTGGCGGTCGTGGCGGTGCTCCTGGCGGCCTCGGTGCTGGCCGCGACGGGCCATTTCCCGGTGCGGAGCCTGTGAGTCCCGCCCTCGAGGCACTCTGGTCGGCGGCCTCAGCCGCGCAGCAGGCGCCGCGCCTCGCCGCCGCCTTCCAGCCGCTGCTCGCTGCGGTGACTCCTGCGCCCACCGTCCCCGGCGTGCCTCCGGCGACGCTGCCCTCACCCACCGCGACCCCCACGCCGGCGACGACAACCACGAGCAGCGGGCTGGATCTCCCCTCGGTGCTGCTCAGCACCGTCGTGTTCGCCACCACCGTGGCGGCGCTGATCATCGTCTTCCTCCCCGAGCGCACCGCGGAGCAGCGCAGCCGGATCCGCTCCATCGCCCTCTTCGCGGCGATCGCCTCCCTGCTGCTCACGCTGCTGACGCTGGCTTCGGCGATCTCGCTGGGGGTGCAGGCGACGCCCGACCAGCTCCACGAGGAGAACGCGTCGTGGATCACGCAGTTCAGTTTCGTGGTCCATTACCACCTCACCGCCGACGGCGTCACCCTCGGCCTCCTGGTGCTGAGCACGCTGGTGTTCACGTCCGTGTTCCTCGCCGCCTGGAAGCGGCAGCAGCGGGTGCGCCTCTACTGCGGTCTGCTCCTCCTGCTCGAGACCGCCGTCAACGGAGCGCTCTGTGCCACCGACCTGGTGCTCTTCGCGATGTTCTTCGCCATGCAGGTGGTGCCCCTCTACCTGCTGATCCGCTGCTTCGGCGGTCCCGGCCGTGAGCGCGCGGCGCTGCGAGCCGCCGTCGCCCTGCTGGTGAGCAGCGTGCTGCTGATCACCGGCTTCCTCCTGGTCATCGTCCACAGCGGGGCGCACAGCTCCGACCTGGGCGCTCTGCTGACCGCCTCCAAGCCCATCCCCGACGCCGCGGCCACCGCCGCCTTCTGGCTCGTCTTCACCGCCTTCGGCCTGGGGTTCGTGATCGTGCCCACCCACATCTGGATCGTCACCGCCACCGCCACCGCGAGCTCGGGTGTCGCCACCGTGATCGCCGGTGTCCTGGTCCGGCTGTCGGGGTACGGGATGATCCGCTTCGCCCTCGGTCTCTTCCCCGCGCAGGCGCAGCGAGCCGGCTCGGCTGTCATGGTGCTGGCCGTCCTCAGCGCCGCGTGGGGCGTCGTCCTCACCATCGGGCAGCGCACCCTGCGTCGCATGGTGGCCGCCGTGAGCATCGGGCAGATGTCCCTGGTGCTGCTCGCCATCGCCGCACCCAACACCATCTCGCTGTCCGGCGCTGTTCTGCAGCTGATCGCCGGAGGCCTGAGCAGCGCGCTGCTCCTGCTCCTCTGCGGGGCCATCGAAGGGCGCACCCGCAGCGCGCCGCTCGATCGGCTGGGTGGCCTCGCCGCCCAGGCGCCGCGGCTGGGCGGGTTCTGGATCTTCGCCTGCCTGGCCGCCCTCGGCGCCCCGCTCCTCGCCGGCTTCAGCGCCGAGCTGATGCTCTTCACCGGGACCTTCGCCGTCCATCCCTACGCCACCGTCTTCGTGATGGCCAGCACGGCGGTGGCCACGGCCGCGCTGCTCTGGTCGGCGCAGCGCATCTTCCTGGGGCCGGTGCGCGAAGAGTTCGCCCGGGTTCGGGACACCTCGGCCCTGGAGCTCAGCTACCTGTGGCCCCTGGTGGCCTTCCTGATCGCTTTCGGTCTTCTCGCCGGCCGCGTGGTCCCGGTGATCGGCACCGGGCTGACCCAGATCGCCGCCTCCCTCGGAGGCACCCGGTGAACGGCGGCGGCCTGGGCATCCTCGTCGGCCTGCTCCCCGCGGTCATGCTCGGCGGCGGCGCGCTGGTCTGCGCGGTGGTGGCGGCCGTGCGTCCGCGGACGCGACCGTCGCTGTACCGCTGGCTGACCCTGCTGGCCACGGCGGCCGCGTTTGCCGCGTCGATGATCGAGCTGGTGGCGATGCGGCCCAATCGCACCGGCGTCGGCCTGGTCGCCTACGGCGGAGGTCTCCTCGTCGACCGCTTCCACGTGTTCGGAACCGTGCTGGTCTGCATGGTGCTTGTGCTCACCGTGCTCGGCGCGGAAGCCTACCTGCGCCGCGTCCCGGCGCGCGCCGGCGCCTTCTGCGCGCTGCTCCAGCTCAGCTCCGCGGCGGCTGTCATGCTCATGGCCCAGCGGGAGATGGCAGCGTTCACCGCGGCCTTCGCACTCCTGGTGGTGAGCCTGGTGTTGCTGACAGCCATGACGAAAACCTCGGGCCTGACCGCCGAAGCGGCCTTCCGTCAGGTGCTCACCGGCGGTGTGGCGCTGGCCACCGCGGTGTACGGCCTGGCGCTCCTCTATGGGGCCACCGGCAGCACCGATCTCTCGCGCCTGGCGGTGGGGGTCGGAGTCGGCGGGAAGGCGGTCGACGGGCCCCTGGCCGCGGTGGGCATGGCGCTGGTGGTCATCGGCCTGCTCGTCATCGTCGGGGCCCCGCCGCTGCAGGCCTGGGCCAGGCACGTGCAGGAGACGACGCCGGGGGCGATCGCCGGTTTCGGGTCGGCGTTGGGTGCGGTCACCGGCGCCGCGCTGCTGGCTCGTTGGGCGGTGGAGGGGTTCGGCGCGGGGAGCTCGCGCTGGACGCTCCTGGTGACCGCGCTGGCCGCGATCGCCATGCTCGGCGGGGGTATCCTGGCTCTACGGGCGGGCACCATCCGGAAGCTCATCGCCGACCTCTCCCTCGCCCAGGCCGGATTCCTGCTCCTCGCCGTGGCCAGTGCCGGGCGCGGCGCCGGGAGCACCGCGACGGCCGGCGCCACCGCGCTGCTCTTCACCTTGATCAGCGCAGCGGCCGGGCTGGTGGCGGCGCTCCTGCTGGCGGGCATCTTCGACGCCGCCGGGCTGAGCCCTGGGCTCGACTCGTACCGCGGCGTCGGGCGGCGGGCGCCGGCCACGGCCGCCTTCCTGTCGCTCGCCCTCCTCGGCCTTGCCGGGCTGCCTCCGCTGTCGGGATTCATCGGGCGGCTGCTGATCGCCGGGGCGGCCCTGGGCGCCGGCGCGGGCTGGGCCGTGGGGATCGCCGCCGTGGCCATGGTGCTCGCCGGCGTGGCGGTGCTGCGCTGGCTGATGGCGATGTACGCCGACGACACCGGTGAGGCGCCCTTCGCGGTGGGCAGCACACCCCTGGCGGGGCGGCTGGCGGCGTGGACGGCAGCGGCGCTCGGGCTCCTGCTGGCGGCCTTCGCGGGACCGCTGATCGCGCTGGCGGGTGGCGGGGCCACGGCTCTTCACTGATGCCGGACGCGCCGGAGCGGCCCCGCGGATATCTCGGCATCAACCGCCGTCCCAGCCGCCGCGAGTGGCGCCGCGCGCTCATCTTCTTCGCGTCAGGCATGGTGGCGCTCATCCTGCTGGCGCTGCTGGTGCGACCCCAGGCCAATCTCCTCGCAGTGGGGACGGCGGCCCCGGCCATCAGCCTCGACGCCGCGGGCGGCGGCCACGTCGATGTCGCCACGGCGGCGGCCGGCCGCTCCTACATCCTGGAGTTCTTCGAGGCGGGATGCGCACACTGCCAGGAGGTGGCGGCGCAGCTCTGCAGCGAGCCGATCCCGGTGTTCGCCGTCGACGCCGCCAAGGACTCTCCTGCCACCGTCTCCTCCTATCGGAGCCTGTACGCCCCGCGCTGCACCTACCCGATGCTGCTCGACCCCAACCTCTCGGCAGGGTCGTCGTACAACGTCAATGTGGTGCCCACCGTGTACGTGATCAAACAGGGCAGGATCGCCTACGCGGGCACGGGACTGGACGGTGTGCACGGGCTCGCGCCCGCCGTCGCCAGGGCCGCCGGTGCCTGAGCCGAGCACCATCGCGGCCAGCCCCCCGGCATGGATGAAATGGGCGTTCGAGACGTCCTCGACGGGGCTGCGCCGCATCGGCAGGGGGCGGTACCTCATCGCCGACACGGCGGGCGCCATCACCTACGCCCTGCAGAGCCCGCGCAAGCGGCGGCTCTGCGCGCACATCCACAGCCGAGCGTCGGGCGGACTGCCCGCGCCCGAGGCGCGCCGCCGCGCCCGCGCCAGCTATCGCTCCTACGCGCGCATGATCGTCGATACCATCTGGATCCACTCCATCGGGCTCGGCGAGACGTTCGAGCACGGGACGATCGATGGCCTCGAGCACCTCGACAACACTCGTGACGCTGGTCGGGGCGGTGTCCTCGTCCTCGTCCACTTCGGCAGCTGGGATATCGCGGCGAGCATGGCTCTCGCCGCCGGCCACTCGGTCAGCACCGTGATGGCGCCGGTGGGAACGCCGTCGATCACGGCGCTGCTGGCCTGGTCGCGGAAGGTCAAGGACATGGAGCTGTTCGCGCCCGCGTCCGCCGCCCGCGGACTGCTCAGGGCCCTGCGCCGGGGTCGCCTGGTGGCCCTGCTGGTCGACATCCCAGAGGGCGGCCCCACCATCCCGGTGCGCTTCTGCAACGGTCCGGTGAGCTTCAGCACCGGTCCCGCCGTTCTGGCCCGGGTCACCGGGGCGCCCGTGGTGCCGGTGAGCTGCTGGCGCGACGCCGGCGGGTACACGGTCCACGTCTTGACCCCCTTCCATCCCGCCGAGGGGGACGGCGATGCCGCGGTGATGCAACGGGTGGCCACGATCCTCGAGGCAGAGGTGGGCCGTCGGCCCGAGCAGTGGTATCCGTTCAACGCCATCTACACCGATGAGATGTGAGCGCCGGCCGCGCCGCGCCACCTCCCCACCGCAGCCGTAGACTCCCCGCCGCATGAGCGGCCTCTTCGTCGACGCAGGCGCCACCGCGACCGGCTACGCGATCGGGTCGGTCCCCTTCGGCCTGCTCCTCGGCCGCGCCGCCCGGGGCCTGGACGTCCGGGAGGTGGGCAGCCGGAGCACGGGGGCGACCAATGTCCTTCGCGTCGCCGGGCCGGTGGCGGCCGGCGCCACGTTCGCACTCGACGTGGGCAAGGGGACCGCCGCGGTCCTCTGTGCGCGCGCGCTCGGCGCCAGTCCCGCGGGGCAGATCGGCGCCGGCCTCGGTGCCATGGTCGGACACTCCTGGCCGGTCTTCGCCGGCTTCCGCGGCGGGAAGAGCGTGGCCACCGCCTTCGGGGTCCTTCTGGCCATCTCCCCGGAGGCCTCCGTCTACGCGGTCGCCGGTGGGCTGAGCGCGCTCAGCGCCACCCGCATCGTCTCGGTGGGGTCGCTGGCGGCGGCCGGGTCCGCCACGGTGGGCGCCGGGATCGCCGCCGCGCGGGGTGGCAGCCGCGGCCCGCTGGTGTTCGCGGGGCTGGCCAGCGCGCTGGTCGCGATCCGCCACTCCGACAACCTGCGCCGCCTGGCACGCGGGCTCGAGCCGCGCGTCAGCCTGCACCGCAAGGGGCGCTGACGTCGCTGTCGCCACTCTGTGACGCTGCGGCGGGGGCTGACGGAGATGGCGCCGGTATGATCGGATGATGCGCCGGCCTCGCCCGCATCGCCTCACCGGCTCGGTTCGACGGCTTGGAGCCGCCGCCGTTGTCGCAGCCCTGGCCACCACGGCGGGAGCCACGATCGCCCTGGCGTCGGGGCTCGATCTCAACCTCGACCTGAATCTCGACCTCAACGGTCTGCCCACCCTCGGCACCCTGCCAATCCCGGTGCCCTCACTTCCGCTTGTGCCCCCGATCCTGCTTCCGACCCCGACCCCGGGGCCGACCCTGGGGGGAGCCTCCTCGTCGCCCGCGCTGGGCAGTGCGCCGAGCCCCTCCGGCGCTCCTGTCGCCGCCGTCGCCGGCTCGCTCCCCAGCCGGGGCCAGGCAGCAGGGGTGTCTCCCGGCACCGCGCCGGCCTCCGGCACGGGCACCGTGCCCGCCGCAGCGGCCAACCCCGCCGCCGCACCGAGATCGCTCGGTTTGTCGATCTCGCCCCCGCCGCCGGTGGAGCAGTTGACGCCAGTGGCCGGAATCTCCTTCGGGCAGGCGCCATATCTCTGGCCGCTCTTCCTGCTCCTCGACGTCATCGCCGGCGCCGCGGTCATGGTGGTGGTCAGGAAAGCCTGGTCGGCCACGCCGGACGCCGACTGACCGGGTCCCCGGATCGGTCAGCGTGATCAGATCCGTGCGCCGATCGTTCGCGGCCAAGCTCATCGCCGGGGGCTGCATCCTCGCGCTCCTGGTGGTGGGCGGGGTCGCCGGCTACCTCATCTTCAGCCGCGCCCAGCAGACGCGTGCCGCCGCCCTCAGCAACGCCGACAACCGCACCGGGGTGATGGTCGAGGTGCTGAACCGTTTCACCGGCGTGCAATCGGTCAGCGCGGCCTCCGGCCTCGCCGGGCAACCGGCGCTCCGAGCCGCACTCTCCGCGACCGATCCACGGTCGGCGGTGGCCGACCTCTTCGCCAGAAGCGCGCCCGTCGACCTCGACGGCGAGGTGCTGCTGGTGGGCGACGCGCGCGGCAACCTGCTGTATGTGCGCCCCTCGCCGAGCGCTGGCCACCTGTCGGTCACCGCCACACCGACCGCCGTGCGCACAGCCCTGAGCGGCGGCCAATGCACCAGCCCCGGCGCCGCCACGGTGTTGGGCGGGTGCGGCATCGAGCTGCTCGGCCCCGGCGCGCCCGCCTACATCGTGGCCCTGCCGGTGATCGACAGCGGCGTGGTCAAGGGAGTGGTGGCCTACGCCGCACCGCTGAGCTTCCAGCTGAGCCGGTTCCAGGCGCTCTTCAACTTTCCCACGGCGTTCATCTCGGCCCAGCGGACGGATGTCGAGGTGCGACCGACCCTGGGTGGAACGGCGCCGACCGACGCAGCCCTGCGCGCCGCGCTCGGCCGCCCCGCCTCCGCGTACCGGGCCGTCTACGACGCGCCGGTCGGCGGCGGGGCCCGCGCCGCCGTGGCCGGCAGCTTTGTTCCGGTCCGTGGATCCGACGACCAGCTGACCGGGTTCATCGGTGTCGAGGTGCCGCTCTCACAGTTCGCGGGCGACGAGCGCACCGACATCCTGGTGGTGGCGCTCATCGCCGTGTTCGTCCTGCTCCTGGTCACCATCGCGGTGGTGCTGTTCGTGGAACGCTTCGTCAAGCGTCCGATCGCACGCCTCGAGCGCGGGGTTGCCCGCATCGCCGGCGGTGACTACTCGACCGGTATCCCGGTTCGCTCCCTTGACGAGCTCGGCCGGCTCGCCGCCGACGTCAACCGGATGCGCGACTCCATCGCCGGGTACGTCGGGGAGATCGAGGGGGCACGGGCGCGGCTCGACCATTCCCTCGAGCAGGTCAGTGGCGTCTCGCGCGCCCTGACCACGACCACAGCCGGGGTGAGCATGCTCCAGGAGGAGGTGGTGCGCACCGCCGCCTCGATCGGGGGAGGGTCGCGCTCCGCGATGCTGGCGGTTCGCGACGGCGAGTCGCTGGTGGTCACCGCCAGCGACGGCGAGGTCCCGCCACTGTCGGAATGGCCTGGAGTGGAGGCTGTCCTGTCCGGGCAGACCGTCCGCCTCGACCATCCCCTCCACGGCACTCAGGTGGCTGTGCCGATGTTCTACCAGGACAGCGTGGTGGGCGCGCTCGCCATCGTCACCCCCGAGGGCGGAGCCGGTGTCGAGGACGCCGACGTCGACGTCCTGGCGGTGCTCGCCAACAACGCCGCCATCGCCATGGAGAACGCCCGGCTCTTCGAGCAGGAGCGCGAGACGGTCCGGCGGCTCACCGACCTCGACTCCCTGAAGACCGACTTTCTGGCCACCGTGCAGCACGAGTTGCGCACCCCGCTCACGGCCATCCTCGGGATCGCCGATCTGCTCGAGATGTGCTGGACGATGTGGGAGGACGAACGCAAGCTGGAGGCGGTGCGGGACGTCCAGATCGCGGCCCGCAACCTCCACGACATCGTCGAGACGCTCATCGACTACTCGGTGGTGGCCGACGAGCAGCTCGGGCTGGACCGCACTCTCCTGCCGGTGCGCGCCACCGTCCTGAGCACCGTCGCCGTGGTCGGCGAGCGCCACAAGGACGGGCTTCCGGTGCCGGTGGACGTGGTCGGCGACGCCGACGTCACCGTGTTCGCCGACCCCGAGCGGCTGCTCCAGGTTCTGCGAGCTCTGCTCGACAATGCCGTCAAGTTCAGCGAGGCCAGGGGCCGGGTGACGGTGAGCTTCGCGGCCGAGGCTGGCGGCCGCACGGTGCGCATCGAGATCGCGGACCAGGGCGTGGGGATTCCGGCCGCCGAGCTTCCCCGAATCTTCGACCGCTTCTTTCAGGTCGACAGCACCGCCACCCGCAGGTTCGGGGGCACAGGCATGGGCCTGGCCCTGGTCAAGCGCCTGGTGTCCGCACATGGGGCGTCAGTGCAGATCGAGAGCGTGGAGGGGGAGGGGACCCGCGTGATCCTGCTCTGGCCGGCGGGCCCGGAAGCGGCCGAGGTCGAGCCGGCCATCGCGGCGGAGGAGCCTGAGACCCGATCCCACCGCTCTGCGGGACCGGTCGTGCCCGTACAATGACCTCGGTCGCGCTAGACGGGGCGTTAGCGGTGCCCTGTACCCGCAATCCGCTACAGCGGGGTCGAATTCCCCACCGAGGGGGCGTGGCGTTGGGTCTGCTCCGAGCGCACCGGCGTTGACGATCGGGTCCTACGCAGCCCGGGTCTGTGAACCCCGTCAGGTCCGGAAGGAAGCAGCGGTAAGCGGTCCCCCGGGGGTGCCGTAGCCAACCTGGTCCGAGCTGGTCGATCGGGTGAGCGCCGGCGTCGCGCCAACGACGTGGGGTGCGCGACTGCCCCTACGCGGCGTCCCGCCGCGTTGGGGGCCCCGTGCCTTTCTACAGGGGCGAGACAGGTTCTCGCCCCTCGTGAGGTCGAAGTGAATTCGACCTCATTCACCCACTCTTCGGCGCGCCTCGCGCGCCGCTGTCGCTCCGCGACCGGGAGATGTCTCCTTCCCGGCCCGCTTTTGGGCGCCGCTCTTCCTTCGCGACGGGATGTCCCTCACTTCTTGGCACCCTTCGCGACCGGATGGACATCACTTGTCGGCGCTCCGCGACCGGATACTCGTCACTTCTGGGCGCGCCTCTGTCGCCATTGGATCCCGGGCATCCACTTGCCACGCTACTCTGGGCCTGTGTCCACCGCTCTCTATCGACGGTACCGGTCGGCGCGCTTCGGTGACCTGGTCGGCCAGGCGGTGATCGCCACCACGTTGCGCAACGAGGTCCGCGATGGCACCCTGGCACACGCCTATCTGTTCACCGGCATCCGCGGCACCGGCAAGACCTCGACGGCGCGCATCCTGGCGCGCGCGGTCAACTGCCTGGCACCGCAGGACGGCGAACCCTGCAACCAGTGCAGCGCGTGTCGCGAGATCCTCGACGGCAGCTCGGTCGACGTCCTCGAGATCGACGCCGCCAGCAACCGAGGCATCGACGAGATGCGCGACCTCCGGGAGAAGGTCAAGTACCTTCCCGCCGCACTGCGCCGCAAGGTGTACATCATCGACGAGGCGCACATGCTCACCGCCGAGGCCTGGAACGCGTTTCTCAAGACCCTCGAGGAGCCGCCCGAGCACGTTCTCTTCGTGCTCGCCACCACCGAGCCGCACAAGGTTCCCGAGACGGTGCGCTCCCGGGTGCAGCGCTTCGATTTCCGCCGCGTCTCCACCGCCGACACCACCGCGCACCTGGCGCACATCCTCGCCGCCGAGGGCACCACCGCGGAGCCCGAGGCGCTCGCCCTGCTGGCGCGCGCCGGCCAGGGGAGCGTGCGCGACGCCCTGTCGATGCTCGACCAGGCCCTGGCCGGTGGGGAGCGCCCGTTGACGGCCGGCAATGTGCGGCGAGCGCTCGGGCTGGCTGATCCGGCCACTCTCCACGGCCTCCTCGAGGCCCTCGCCGGAGGCGACGGCGCCGCCGCGCTGCGTGCTGTGGCGGGCGCCTTCGAGGCGGGGGCGGATCCTCGCCAGCTGCTTCGCGAGTCCTCGCGGCTGGCCCGGGCGGCCGAGTTCGCCGCCCTCGGCCACGCCGCCGGAGCCGACGTCACCGCCGAGGACGGGGAGCTGGCGGCGCGGCTGGCCCGGGTGGCCCCGTCCGGCTTCTGGCTGCGCGCCCTCGAGCTGCTGCAGGCGACCGAGCTGGAGCTGCGCCAGCCCGTCGACGCTCGCCTCCAGGTCGAGTTCTGCGTGATGCGCCTGGTCCGCGAGACCACGCTCGGCGAGGCGCAGATGGCGGCGCTCGAGGCCCGCGTCGCCCGGCTCGAAGGAGCGGGCGGCCCCGCAGTCGCGGCCGCCGCTGTGGTGGAGGCGCGTCCGGCCGTCCCCGAGCTGGCCGCCGCCCCTGCCGCGCCCGCCGCGCCCGCCGCCGTGCCTGCCGCGCCTGCGGCGAGCTCCCCTGGCGACCCGCAACCCGCTTCTCCACCCGCCGCGCTGGCGACAGTCGTGGAGTCGCCCGGACCAGCCGCCGGGGCGGACAGCTCCTTCGCCACGGTCGATTCCTGGCAGGAGCATTGGGGGACGCTCCTCGAGGCGGTGAACCGCCGCGACCGCGCCCTCGCCGGCGTCCTCCGAGACTGCCGTGTGGTGACCGCCGACGCCTCCTCTCTCACCATCGGCGCGCCCTATAACTTCCACCTCGAGAAGCTGCGCGAGCGCAATCGCGCCCAGGCGCTGGTGGAGGCGGCCTCCGAGGTGGCGGGGTCGTCGCGCACCGTGGACAGCGCGTATGTCGGCCAGGACTCGGTTCCTCAGCGCCGCCCCGGAACGACCGGCGAGACCACCCAGGCGGTGCTCGACGCGTTCTCAGGCAGCCGGGTCACCTCCACCCGCCTTCGCGACGACGCCAACCGCCCGCCTCGCGGCGGTGCTGGGTAGACTCGCGCCCACATATCGCAGGGAGAGGCCGGTGAACAGCAACATGATGAAGCAGCTCCAACAGATGCAGTCGCGGATGGCGAAGCTGCAGGAGGAGCTCGGGGACATGACGGTCACCGGGACCGCCGGGGGCGGCGCCGTGACGGTGACCGCGAACGCGCACCAGAAGGTGCTCTCGGTCAGCATCGAGCCGGAGACCCTCGAGGAGGGTGCCGAGCTTCTCGCCGACATGGTCCTGGCGGCCACCAACGATGCTCTCGACAAGGCACGGGAAACCGCCGCCCAGCACATGGGCCAGCTCACCGCAGGATTGGGCCTGCCGCCGGGCCTGATCTGACCCGATGGGACTGATCCCCGCGGCGGTCGAGCGGCTCGCCGCCGAGTTCGGCCGGCTGCCCGGGATCGGACCAAAAACCGCCCAGCGGCTGACCTTTCACTGCATGGGAGCGGCGCGGGAGACAACCGCGCGCCTGGCCGCGGCGCTTGCCGACCTGCACGACGGCGTGCGTCCCTGCAGCCGCTGCTCCTTCATCGCCGAGGGCGATCTCTGCGCGGTGTGCTCCAACCCCAGTCGCGACCAGACCGTCATGTGCGTCGTGGAGGAGTCTCTCGACGTCCTCGCTGTGGAACGCAGCGGTGAGTTCGGCGGCGTCTACCACGTGCTCGGAGGCGCCCTCTCGCCGATCGACGGCATCGGACCGGACGAGCTGAACATCGAAGCGCTGGAGCGCCGACTCGACGGCGGAGACGTACGAGAGGTGGTGATCGCCACCGATCCGGATGTGGAGGGGGAGGCCACCGCGCATTACCTCGGCGACCGCCTCTCCTCGCGGGGGATCGCGGTGTCCCGTCTGGCCCACGGCCTGCCGGCCGGCGCCGATCTGCAGTACGCCGACGAGGTGACGGTCGCCCGAGCCTTCGCCGGCCGTCGCGCCATCTGACCTGTTCGGTACGCGCTGCGGCGGTGTCGGGGTTGCCTGTGTGTTCTGGAACGCGCCACCAAGGATAAGCGCCACTATGGCCGAGCCCGACGAAGGAGGTGATGCCGACGCCGCCGCAAACCCCGTTGCAACCGAGGCCCCGGTGCCACCTCGCCCGGGGCCTCCTCCCATGGTCAACTTGACGCCAGCCCCTGCCGAGGCTACACTACCCCTCTTGCCCGGTCAGCCGCTGCTGCTCGGGAAGTGCTGCGTTATCTCATACGTTGGGAGTCGCGCGCGTTGAGAACCTTGACAATTGAAGAGTGGAGACGACTTTCCGCAAAGGGCCTAGGGCTCACGGTTCTGCCGTGGGCTGGTGAGGTACCTCGTCTGAATTCGTCGTAGGCCGGGTTCGCCCGGTCAGACGTTTTTTCGGAGAGTTTGATCCTGGCTCAGGATTAACGCTGGCGGCGTGCATGAAACATGCAAGTCGAGCGCGGTACGTGGCTTCGGTCACGTATCTAGCGGCGCACGGGTGAGTAACACGTGAGCAACCTACCTTCGAGTTCGGGATAGCCCTGGGAAACCAGGATTAATACCGGATGTGGTCACAACGGGACATCCCGATGTGAAAAAAGGCGCAAGCCGCTCGATGACGGG